>JAFUNV010000002.1 GCA_017472865.1 Ruminiclostridium sp.
AGAGAGAAGCAAGACAGCTTATCAGCGGCGGCGGTATCTTAGTAAACGATGTGAAGATTGCCGACCCCAACGAGCAGATTGATTTTGCTGAAGGCTCTGTTATCGTAAAGAAGGGTAAGAAGGTCATTCATAAGGTTGTTAAGGCGTAAGGCGTATAATTAAAAACGGGCGAATTTTTCGCCCGTTTTTTATATAAAATATGTGTTTTTGCTAAAGTTTTTCCGTTTTTTGCCGATATAATGGGTAACTAGTTATAAATAAAGGAGGATTTTGTTATGAAACTGAAAAAAGCAGGCTCTTTATTGTTATCTGCGGCTATACTTTTAGGCTCTGCCGATATATCCGCATTTTCCGTTGACGCCTCCGCCGCGTCTGCCCTTACAATAAGCGGCGGTGATGAGAACAATCACTTTGAAGACAAGCGCGAGAATTATGTAAACAGCTATTTCAGCTATAAAAACGATAAAGGCGAGGAAATACAGATAGGTACAATTATAAACACCGTAACCTTTGAATTTCCTTCCGTTTCCGATATGGGACTTGAAATCTACGGTCTTGCAAAGGACGAATATGTGCTGATGAATGCCGTTGACGTAAGCGGTACAACCTCTTATGAGTACGATTTCTGGCTGGGCGGCTCCTTCAAGGCAAGACTTGTGGAAGATGGCACCGCAGGCGAGTGGCAGAGCTTCACCGTTGAAATCCCCGACGCTGACGGCGACGGCAGTGCTGACTGGGATAAAGACTGGGGCTTTATAAGTTACGTTTCAAATGAGCTGCTTAGCGGCAGTGAAAAAATAGACATAAGCGGTTTTAAGGTTCCCTTTGAGGATTTCAGCGAACCTGCCTGGAAAACATGGAATAAAATATACGCAATAAGCGACTGGAACGGTATCTTTGATATTGATATGGTAGGTATTGAATACGACCGCAGTGAAACTCTGGAGTATGTTCCCGAAATTCGCATTAACGGTTACAATACAAAGTACGAAAAAAGCAAGCGTCAGGAATATCTGGCTTATATTACCTATCTCAGACATCTTGTAGATACCCTTCTTCCTCCGGATGAATATTTTACTGACCTTGAAAAAGCGGTAATACTCTACAATTATTTCTGTGAGTTTATAGGTAATCCTTACGGTGAAAGCGGCAATGCGTTTGCCTCTCTCTGGTACAAGGAAGCGCTCTGCAATGGCTGTGCGAAAGGATTCTCCCTTTTATGCCAGCTGGCAGGCCTCAACTGTATCAAGGGTGGCTCGGGCGTTTCTGCACACGCATGGAATATCGTGCAGATAAACGGTGAATGGTATCAGGTTGACCCTCTCTGGGGCATTAATAACCCCTCTCAGTATTTCCTCAGAACCGATGAGGAATTTATAGAGCATCATAACGGCAATACAGACATTACCTACGGTAAATCACCTATTTACTGGGCGCACACACTGACCGACGCTTTCCCCGATTGTACCGATAAGACCTTCCAGGATGAAAAATATATATTCCGCAAGGCTTCAGCTCAGATTTTCTATAACGACGGCTATTTCTACTACTATGTTTCGGAAAACGGCAAATATGACGTTTACAAAACATCTGACCTTACCGATACGGGCGAAAAGATAGAATCTCTCGATAACCCCGACGACTTCTACAAGTATCTCCCTGACCCCGAGCCTTATCTCTACGTTTCTGATAAGAATGCAGAAACAGGCAAGGCTGTCTACTTATCCGCAGGTGCTGCGTACTACACCAACCCCGGTGACACTTCCAACAATAAGTATAAAGGTCTTGATGTACGACCCACCGTCCCCGGCGCACACGCGGTAATCGGTGCAGTTACCGATTATACATTTGAGATTTACGACAGCGAAAGCAGCCTTATCGACACAATACAGGGTGCTATGTATTCAATCAGCTCCTATGTCTTCAAAAAAGCAGGCGCCTATACCATAAAGGCTGTGGCTGAAAGCGAAAACGGAAAATCTGCCTCTGTAACCGAAACAATCACAGTTACAGGCGAGGACGTGGTTGAATATGTTGTATGGGCAAACGGCGGCAAGCAGAAGCTTGAAGACGGCAGCTCCATAAATCATAAAAATGCTGAAATCAAGACTGAGCTTGAAGCTACCAGCTGGACAGATTCCAAGGGCAGTATAAAGGCAGGCAAAATTGTATGGACTTCTCTTATTACCTCCGGTGTTCCCGCAGTTGACAAAGAAAAGCATACTGTTACAACAAAATCCGACAAGAGCGTAGTTACCGTAAGCAATGGCAAGCTCACAGCAAAATCAGGCGGCGAAAGCGGTGAATCTGCCGCATATATTTACGCTACCGATACGGGCTCTCTCGAAAGCGAGCTCTTTGCTGTTACCGTAAAGAATGCACCTTCGGCAATTTTCCTTTTTGACGATGAGGAAAAAACCGCTGAAGACAAAAAAGACAAGCTTAAGAGCGTTGCGGTTGTTGCAGGCGGAGAATCTGCAAAAATCTATATTACTTCCTACGCAAAGCAGGGTAAGGTTTCCGATGACTGCACATATACAATAACCGCAAAGAAGAATGATGACGGTATCATATCCTTTACAGATATCAAAACCGACGAAAACGGAAAGATGTACTTTGAAGTAAGCGGAAACAAGATCGAAAAAGCAGGCAAACCTTCCAAGATTTCTCTTACCGTTACATGCGACCAGAGTGCAAAGAAGGCAACTCTTGCTGTAAACGTCATCTCTCCTGTAAAGGGCGTTGCGTTAAGCGGCTCAGGCTCTGTCAAGGAAAAGGGCGACACCGCCGATCTCAGCGTTAAGTACACTCTTACAGGTGAAAACACAATCACAAGTGATAAGATTAAGGTGTTCGTTGCCGCTTCCGACCCCGTTGTTGACGAATCCGGCAAGAAGGCAACCATCGTAAAGAGCAAGGAGATTACCGCAAAGCTCTCCAAGGATATGACGACCCTCACACTCAAGGCTTCAAAGCCCGTTACTGAGGCGCAGAATATCTACTTTATAGTCACAAACCCCGCAACAAAGCTTGTTACATGGTATAAGGCAGGCGAAATCGCTGCTGACGGAACTATCAAGACCTCCGACAGCGATAAGACTGACAACGGCGAAACTGAAAACAATGAAGCTGACAACAGCGGTTCAGATACAGACGAAACCGAAAACAGCTGATAATATTTACGCACAGTCGCCTGCCTCTCCCGGACAGACGGCTGCTGCGCAACTTAAAGGACATAATTTATGAAAAAAAGATTAAAGCTTTCAAGTGTGCTCGGAAGCGTCCTGCTTTCAGCAGCATTACTCACTTCAGCTGCTTTTGCCAATGAACAGCTTACTGAAATTTCCATAACTGCCGAAGACAGTGCTTCTGTGACCGACAGCGAACTGCTTATGGGCTATTTTAAGCAGCAGTATGAACGAGCTTCTGTCAGAGAAAAAGACGGAATTATTATAACCGAAAACGTTATGTATTCAGCTCTGGCTCCCGATAAGCTCAATGCGGCTGAGCTCAAAGTATATAACGGCTGTAAAACAGGTATTGAAAAAATTGCAGCAGGCGAAGAGATTTCCAGCGAAATTCCCGTAGGAACCGTAGAATTCACATATGCACAGCTGGGGCTTCAGCCCTCTGCTGAATACAGCGATGTACAGGCGGCAGTAAATTCTCTTTATAACAAAGTATATCAGTACCTGCTCTATGACCTGCCATACGATTTCTACTGGCACGATAAAACCAAGGGTATAACAGGCGGATATGCTATCACTCAGGGCGATACCGTTACGGTAAGCAATATGGTTTTCCGTATTGCTCCCTCCGTTGAATATGCGGGCAGCGGTGAATATGTCGTAGATACCGCAAAAACGAGTGCAGCTTCAAAGGCGGCAATAAACGCAAAGACTATCATTGAAGAAAACAAGGACAAGACAGATATCGAAAAGCTTACAGCTTACAAAGAAGCTATCTGCGAGCTGGTTACATACGACAGCGCTGCGGCTGATTCCAGTCCATCTGTGGTAGGCATTGACCCCTGGCAGCTGATTCATGTTTTTGATGGTGACGAAAATACAAACGTAGTCTGCGAGGGTTATTCGAAGGCATTTATGTATCTCTGTGAGCTTACCGATTTTTCAGGCTATATCGACTGTCACTGCGCTTCAGGTAAGATGAATGGCGGCGCACATATGTGGAATATTGTTACAATCGGCAGCAGAAATTATCTCGCCGATGTCACAAACTGTGACAATGGTACTATCGGTTACCCTGATGAGCTTTTCCTTAAAGGCGTTTTTGGCTCTGTTTCCAACGGTTACACCGCAACTGTCGGCTCAACTGAAATTGAATATATATACCGCGACACGGTAATCTCTCTATTCGGGCAGTCGCTTCTTGCTCTGTCAAGTCTTGATTACTCTGCGGAAATTGATGACAGTGCAGATTATGAACCTCCCGTTTCCGAGGATAGTGGTATTGTCGTCTGGGCAAACGGCGGCAAGGAATACAAATCAAAGACTATTCTTTCTACACTGAAGGCTACTGACTGGCAGAACACCAAGGGTAAAACCCAGAAGGGCAAGCTTTTGTGGATAGTCACGACAAAGGACGAAGCACCTGTTTTTGACACCGAAAAGCATAAGATAACAACAAAATCCGATAAGACGTATGCTTCTGTAAGCAAGGGCAAGGTTACTGCAAAATCAGGCGGCGAAAACGGCGAAACCGTGATTTACGTATATGCCTCCGACAACGGAACTATGAAAAATGAAGGCTTCGCTGTAACTGTAAAGAATGCGGCGTCCTCACTGCTCCTTTTCGATGATGCTGAAAAAACCGACAAGAAGGAAGCAATAAAGAAGATTAACCTTATTGCAGGTGGCGACAGCGCAAGAATATATGTTACGCCTTCCGCAAAACAAGGTAAGGTTTCTGCCGATTGTACCTATTCAATCTCCTCCAATAAGAACGAGGATGGTGTAATTTCCCTCACGGGTCTGAAAACTGACGAAAACGGCAGAATGTACTTTGAGGTAAGCGGCGTAAAGACAATTAAAGAAGGTAAAACCTCAAAGATTACTGTTACTGTTTCCTGTGACCAGAGTGGCAAGAAAGCTAATCTTTCCGTGAATATCGGCTCTCCTGTCGATAAAATCACTGCTTCCGGCGAGGGCAAGGTCGCTACAAAGGGCGACGCAGTTGCTCTCAAGCTCGCTGTAAGCGTCAAGGGTAAAGGCACCGCAACCACCGATAAGCTCCAGCTTGTTGTCTGTGCTTCTGCTCCGGTTATTGACGAAAACAAGGTTACCGCAGTAAAGAGCAAGGAAATAAGTGCAAAGCTTGAAAAGGACGGCAAGACTGTTACCGTAAAGGCTTCAAAAGATATAACTTCGCCTCAGGGAGTTTATGTTATAGTTACAGATTCGCTGACCAAGGCGAAAAACTGCATAAAAATTGCCGATATTGCAGCAGATGGGACAGTTACGGTTGTGTAAAGACAAAAGCACCGAAGAACACTTCGGTGCTTTATTTGTATAAATATAAACAAGCGGTGCACAGGATACCCTATGCACCGCCCTCGGTTTATTTGCTTAAATCATGGACTTATAAAGCTCGGTGATTTCCTCAACGCTTGTATCCCTGGGGTTGCCGGGACGGCAAGCGTCATCAAAAGCGGACTGTGCAAGGAAAGGAATATCCTCCGCCTTAACGATATCCTTTAAGTCAGCAGGAATACCAACGTCCTCGCCGAGCTTGCGTACTGCTTCGATAGCAGCAGCACGGTATTCTTCCTGAGTCATGGTTTCAGTTCCCTGAACACCCATAGCCTTAGCAATATCGCGGTACTTTTCGCCCGTTGCCTCTGCGTTGTACTTCATTACAACGGGAAGAATGATAGCGTTTGCAATACCGTGAGGTGTATCATAAAGCGCGCCCAGAGGGTGAGCCATGGAGTGAACGATGCCGAGACCTACGTTGGAGAAGCCCATGCCTGCCACATACTGGCCGAGAGCCATATCTTCCCTGCCCTCGGGAGTGTTGTCAACTGCACCGCGGAGCGAACGGGCGATGATTTCGATAGCCTTTAAGTGGAACATGTCCGAAAGCTCCCACGCACCCTTAGTGATATAGCCTTCGATTGCGTGTGTAAGAGCGTCCATACCTGTTGCGGCAGTAAGAGACTTGGGCATTGTGGACATCATATCAGGGTCAACCACAGCCACAACGGGAATATCATGAGGGTCAACGCAAACCATCTTGCGGTTCTTTTCAACGTCAGTAATTACGTAGTTGATTGTAACTTCAGCGGCTGTACCTGCTGTTGTGGGAACAGCAATAATCGGAACGCACACCTTCTTTGTGGGAGCAACACCCTCAAGGCTTCTTACATCGGCAAATTCGGGGTTGTTGATAATGATACCAACTGCCTTTGCGGTGTCCATGGAGGAACCGCCGCCGATAGCGATTATATAATCTGCGCCTGCTGCCTTGAACGCTGCAACGCCTGCCTGTACATTTTCAATTGTGGGGTTGGGCTTGATATCCGAGAAGATTTCATAAGCAAGAGAAGCGCCGTCCAGAAGGTCGGTAACCTTCTTGGTTACGCCGAACTTGATAAGGTCGGGGTCGGAGCATACGAGAGCCTTTGCAAAGCCTCTGCCCTTTGCTTCGTCAACGATGGCGGAAATTGCGCCTGCGCCGTGGTAGGATGTTTCATTGAGAATAAATCTGTTCATTTTTATTACCTTCCTTCCGAATAGAAAAACGGGTTTTGTTACAGCTTCGCGCCGTAACCGATAGTACAATTATAACAAATTTTATAGATGAAATCAATACTTTTTGTTTAAATTTATACAATCATACAGTTGATTTTGGCAACTGTTCCGAAAATCATGATTTTTTTGCAATTTTTTAAAAAATTTTCGGTTTTGCTCTTGACAAACTGACAAAAAAATGCTAAAATAATTAAGCACTCGGAAAGATGGCTGAGCTGGTCGAAGGCGCACGATTGGAAATCGTGTAACGGATGAAACCGTTCAAGGGTTCGAATCCCTTTCTTTCCGCCAGATAAATCCCGTTCGTTGAACGGGATTTATTTTTTTGTATAAAGCTTTCATAAAACAAACAGTACGCTTCAGCAACCAAATCTGTCACAAATAAATTTTTAACCCCGCCGTTTTACAACTGCGGGGTTAGTGGTTTTTATAAAATGCGGAAATTGCCTCAAGGCGCTCCCTTTGAACCGCCAATATTATTTATAATCATTTCCATTCAACCCCTGCCGCAGTCAGAACCTCGGCAAGAATTTTCATCATATTTTCGTCAGTTACAGAGCTGCCAACAATACGGGTGTTTTTAAGCTCAACATTCTTCGCCAGCGCGGACTGAAGTCCTATATCCGAAATTGCCACAAGAGGCGTTTCAGCACTGTTCATAGAGGTACGCAGCACCTCGTATGTATGAAAGAAATCCTCAAGCCCTCTTATACGGAGCACAACTATTTCAGGAAGCTCACTTCTCAGCGCGGAAGGCACAGCCGAAAAAGAATTTACACCCTTTACGCGCCACCCGCCCGGGAACCACTCCTTCATGCGGTTCAAGTCCTGTAAAAGCTCGCTCACCAGCAGAACAGTCTTAGTCATAATAATTCGCCCTTCTTATATATTATTAATAGTATGAAGCCGTGTTGCTGCCTCTTTCGCGGGAAAGATTAAGCGCGCGGTCGCAGGTCTGGTACAAATCCTTGTAATTCTCTGCCTTTTCATCATTGCAGGCAAAGCCTATGCTGACAAAGAACTTTTCGTCAGGGAGCGCGTCCTGGATTTTTTTAATTACCTGCTTGCCCCAGCTAAGGCATATTGAACGCTCGTTTATATCAGGAAGGTAGCCGATAAGCTTTCTGTCCTTCTGGACACCCAGAATAGCTTTGAAAAGCTTTGCATCCTCCGCTACGATGTGCGCCGCCGTTGCAGAGATTTCCTCTCTTACGGGCTGGGAGGCGAAGCGGAACTTTGCCACATCTATAATGAACAGAGTGCCTGATTTCTTTTCAAACAGCTCCTGTATGCGTTCCTCGGTGTATTCACGTTTGTGCAGACCAGTTGTTGTATCAAGACGCTCCTTCATAGGCTTCATCATTTCGCCAAGTCTTGCAAAGGAAGCAATGAATTTAAACGGGTCGTACGGTCTTTCTATAATCATTGTGTTAAGCACAGCCGCCGCGCTTTCCATGGCCTTATCAGGCAGAGAGCTTAAAACAGCAGCGGGAAGCATTGCAAAATCAGGATTACGGCGGATAGTATCACCTATAACCTTGCGATAATCAAACTTTTTCGAATCGGCGGAGACCAGTATCATATCAGGTTTTTCCGCCAGCAGCTTTTCTTTAAGACCCTTGTCGTCAACAGAAATAATCGGTTCGTAACGGCCTTTCAGGATTGCGGCTGCTATTTCTGCATTTTCCTTTTCATCCATGATCAGAATTTTCTGCACGCAGTTCACTCCCAACTAAAAAGATATATATTAAGTATATCATATTAACGGAAGGATTTCAATTACAAAAACGATTTTTGTGCAAAATGACGATTTTCAACACTTGGCAGTCTTTTGTCGCCTTTATTTAAAAGGACCGATAAATAGGCAGTATATTCAGCTATGTTGAAATCTGACAAAAAATCAGTAAAAAACGGAAAAATTAACGCTTTTTGGGCAATATTTTAATTGACATATTGACTTTTTTTGTGTATAATTAATACTGAGTATAAGGGTCAGTGCGCCCTTATGCCAGAAATTTCAGAGAAAGGAGGAAAAATATGGAAATGACGATAAGCCCCGTTCAGTTAGGACTTTCGTCACAGCCGCAGGCAAAAGCTTCCGATACAGGCTTTTCCGATGTTCTTACCGAAGTAAGAACCGCTGCCCCTCAGATGAGCGATTACACGGCGCAGAATGAGGCTTTTCAGGGCGAAATCAGCCCCGAGGCACTTCCCACAGAGGAAATCGCCGCTGTTACCGTAACCGAAGAAAGCTTTTCAGCTGAATTTGAAAGCACGGTAATCCGGCTTGTTTCAAATCTTTCAGGTGGAAACGCAGAAGAAAACGACCGTATCATAAGCGCACTTCTGGATATTCTGAAAAGAATGCAGAATAATTCCGAGGATGACCCTGCAGTAAATCTCGCAATGGAGCTGCTTGCAGCAATGCTTGGTGAGACAGACAGCAAACCCGCTTTTGAAATCACTTTCGCTTCCGCTGAAACCACAGTAACCGCCGTTAACACGGAAATCACCGCTATTCTCGGCGAAGAAGCCGCACCTCAGCAGAATGCTGCGGAAATTCCTGCTCAGACAGATAATATATCTGTTCAGACAGCAGAAGTGGTTCAGACTGCCGCAAACGTAGCGCCTGTTACAGTTAAAACCGAAGGTGAAGCCGAAACAATCGCTCAGCCGCAAAACGTGCAGACAGCAGAGAACGCCACGGTTCAGACTTCTGAAATGCAGGCTTCCGAAGCACCCGCTGATACATACGGAAAGCTTCTGAATGAAATTCTCGCAGCTGCAAAAAAAGAGCTGGGTCTTACAAAGGCAGAACTTGTACAACCTGAAAAGGCAGTTCAGCCCGAAGCGCCCGTTCAGCCTCGTCAGGAAACAGTAAGCATACCTTTCGCCCTGAACAGAAAGGACGGAACAGACGAGCTTAACTCAATCTTAGGCGCAGTAAGCGACGAAACGGCGGACACGCAGGAAATCAAGGCAGTGCCCCAGACAGGTGAAGCAGCCGCAGCCCTTACGGAGAATATCCCCCAGCCCACAGCCACACCCGTTGCCGAAACGGAGACAAAGGTTGAAGCTCCTCTCCCCGAGCAGCAGCTTGCAGATGAAATTCTTTCAAAGCCTGAAACAATTCAGGGCGGAAGAACAGAATTCACCATGGAGCTTAACCCCGAAAGCCTTGGAAAAATCACCGTAAGACTTGTCAGCACCGAAGGCAGAGTTGAAGTAAATATCACCGCGGAAAACGACTCTACCCGTCAGCTTCTCGAATCAAGAGCGGAAAATATCAGTGCAGCGCTTAAAAACAACGGTGTTGAGCTTGAACGCTATCAGGTGGTAAGCGACCGTGAGGAAGCACAGCTTATGCAGGAAAGCTATGACGGCAGCAGCAAAAATCCCTACGGCAGAAATGACGAAAACCAGCAGGACGAAGAACACGGAGATGAATTTCTCGAAATTCTTCAGCAGTTATAATTTATGAAAGGAGGAAAACAGGTGCCGGAATTATTTAATAAGGTAAACACCATCCAGGACAACTACGAAAAGTACAAGGATATGTTCACAACCGAGAAGAACGACGTTGTAACCATGGAATCCTTCTACCAGCTTCTTGTTGCGGAAATGCAGAACCAGGACCCTCTTGAACCTACCTCGAATACCGAGTTCATTTCTCAGATGGCAACCTTCACTTCTCTTCAAGCAACACAGGACAATTTCGCAATGCAGCAGCAGAACTACGCACGCTCCCTTATCGGGCAGAGTGTCGGCGTAAGCGACGGCGGCAGCGAGCTTGTACAGGGTATTGTTGAATACGCTACCTTCGGTGACGAAATCATGATAAGAGTAAACGGCAAGAACTATCCCTTAAGCTCTCTTAAGATGGTTTACGGCTCCGCAGAACAGGCAGCAGCGGCAGACAGCTCGCAGATAGGTCAGTACGGCGCATTTGCTTCGAGCCTTATCGGAAAGAACGTTGTAGTGCAGGCAGTTGACGCAACAGGAAAATCCGTTTATGATGAAGGCGTTGCGGATTCTATCGAAATTCAGGACGGCGTTGTGAGAGTTGTAGTAAACGGCTACGCTTATAATGTTACTGACGTAGTTTCAGTTTCGGAAGCACAGGTGCAGACTTCAGAAAACTATGACAATTCCCTTCAGGATGTATTGCAGCAGATACTCGACAATACTTCAAAGCAGCAGGAAATTGCAGAAATCCCCGAAACAGAGGAAAAGGAAGAAGAAATTCCCGCAGTTGATGAAACTACTGAAGAGGATATCCCCGACCTCACAGAAGAGGAAGAAAACAAATCTCTTTACGAGCTTTTCGGTTAAAGAAAGGAATCTATTATGCTGATAAGTGAATACTTAGCTCAGCGTAACGCCATAGGCAGTATCACCACAGGTAATACCGCGGCAGGAATAAAACCTGCGGAAAGCAATGAAAAGAGCAGCTTCGCTGAAGCCCTTGATAATGAAATAAGAAAGCGTCAAGTTGATTTTTCGGCGCACGCAATCAGACGTCTTGAAAGCAGACAGATTGACGTTGTGGAAAACGATAAGATGGAAAGACTCAACAGAGGCGTTGAAATAGCGGCAGAAAAGGGCAGCGAGGAAAGTCTTATTCTCGTGGACAGTACGGCGTTCGTAGTGAGCGTTAAGAACAATAAGGTCATTACAACAGTCTCGGCTGATGACTTAAAAGGAAATATTTTCACAAACATTGACTCCACTGTTATAATTTAATCGGACCGCGGGGTGCTCTGCACTTCCAAGGAGATTTCAGCTGTTCCGACCGACTGACGAACAGCGGCAGTGGTATGGAAAGGACATACCGTTATGATGAAATCATTATACTCCGGTGTTGCCGGAATGAAAACACACAACCAGCGTATGGACGTTAT
>JAFUNV010000024.1 GCA_017472865.1 Ruminiclostridium sp.
ACACAGGAAGATGTTTTTGCAGCAGGTGAAAAGGTATTTGCGGCAGTTCTCGAAAAGTTCGGCAAAAAGGAATATACACACGCTCCTTTCCCCAGAATAACCTTTGAAGAGGCAATGCTCAAGTACGGCTCCGATAAGCCTGACCTTAGAAACCCCTTATTTATCGTAGATGTTTCTGATTTATTCGTTGACAGCGAATTCAAGCCTTTTGCAAACAAGACAGTACGTGCTATCCGTGTACCTAAGATGGCAGAAAAGTCCAAGTCTTTCTTTAAGGATATGGAAAGCTATGCGCTTTCTATCGGCATGAAAGGTCTCGGCTATTTCAAGGTTGAAGAATCCATGGCGTTCAACGGACCTATCGACAAGTTCTTAAGAGAGGGCGACAGAGAAGAGCTTATCAGCCGCTGCGCACTTGAAGCCGGCGATGTTCTCTACTTTATCGCTGACAACAAGAAGAACGCAGAGAAGTTTGCAGGTCAGATAAGAACAGAGGTTGCTAACCGTATGGGACTTATCGACGAAAGCCGTTTTGAAATCTGCTGGATAGTTGATTTCCCCATGTACGAGGAAGACGAAGAAACAGGCAAGCCTATCTTCACACATAATCCTTTCTCTATGCCTCAGGGCGAGCTTGAAGCTCTTAACACAAAGAATCCATGCGATGTTCTTGCATGGCAGTATGACGTTGTATGCAACGGCGTAGAGCTTGCTTCCGGTGCTGTTCGTAACCACGATATTGACGTTATGGTAAAGGCATTTGATATTGCAGGCTATACAGAAGAAGATGTTGCCGCAAAGTTCGGCGCACTTTACAGCGCATTCAAGTACGGCGCTCCTCCTCATGCCGGTATGGCATTCGGTATTGACAGAATGATTATGCTTCTCCTTGACGAAGAAAGCATTCGTGAGGTTATTGCGTTCCCGCTTAACTCCAATGCTCAGGACTTACTCCTCGGCGCTCCTACTGAAGTTACCGAACAGCAGCTCAGAGAGGTTCATATCAAGGTCAGACAGCGTCCCCAGGACCTTAAAAATCAGCAGAACTAATTTCAGAACAAAGGAAAGGACATTAAAATGGATTTAATCACACTTTTAGCAGCAACAGCAACAGACGGTTCAACAGCGGCAGCAGGCGGCACAGTTGAATCTATGCTCATCACTTTCGTTCCCCTTGTGCTTATGCTTGTGTTATTCTATTTCCTTCTTATCCGCCCCGAAAAGAAGCGTGCGGCAAAGATGAAGGAAATGCTGGACAACTTACAGGTTGCTGACGAAGTTGTTACAACAGGCGGCATCATCGGACGTGTACTCAGCGTTAAGGAAGATACTGTTTTAATCGAAACAGGCGGCGACAGAACAAGACTCAGAGTTCTCCGCACATCTATCGCAGAAAACAGAACTGTTCACGAGAACGTTGAATCCGTTACAATCAAGAAATAAAAAAACAGGCGGTCATTGACCGCCTGTTTTTGATGTATAATGAATGATGAAAAATTGTGTTGTCCGCTTTGCGGACGGATTTTAAAATAAATGAATAAAATCAGTCATTCATAGCAAAATAGTAAAGCAGTATATCTGCCGAATATAACCCGAAAGGAAATTGCTATGAAACTGAGAAGAATTTTTTGCGCCGTGCTTACCGCGGCTTTGATTGCCTCTGTTTCCTCCTGCGGCTGTGAATCAGGCTCTCCTGTAGAACCCACAAACACAACAACTACTACCGCAACAACCACGAGAGAAACTACCACCGAAAGAGAAACAACCACAACAACAGAAATGCCATCTGATACAGACACAGAAATTATCGGAACAACCGAAATTGTTACCGATGACGGTCTTGTATCCGAAAGCGTTGACGAGGCGGCTTACGCCTCGTTTTACATTGACATGACAAAGGTCTGCTGGGGACTTGGAAAAGAGAAAAACGACAAAAACCAACCCCTTGACGCAGTACAGGCTCAGGAAAAATATTCCGCGTATAACGCCCGCTTTCTGCCTGCCGACGATAAAATTATGCTGACCTTTGACGCAGGCTACGAAAACGGCTGTACCGGGAAAATTCTCGACACCTTAAAGGAAAAGAATGTAAAGGCGGTGTTTTTTGTGACCTACGATTACTGCCGTACAAGCCCTGAGCTGGTGCAGAGAATGATAGACGAGGGACATACCGTAGGAAATCACAGCTACACCCATCCGTCGTTTCCCGATTGCTCGGAAAACGAGATAATCGAAGAAATAATGGTGCTTCACGATTATGTTGCGGAAAAGTTCGGCTATACCATGAGCCTGTTCCGTTTCCCCAAGGGCGAATTTTCCGAAAAAGCCCTTTCGGTTGTGAAAAGTCTTGGTTATACTTCAGTATTCTGGTCTTTTGCATACAGTGACTGGGATGTAAATGTCCAGCCTGACGCTAAGGAGGCTTTACAGAAAATAAAGGATTCCACCCACAGCGGAATATATCTTCTCCATTCAGTTTCAGAAACAAATGCACAGATTTTAGGAAAGGTTATAGACTACTGGAAGAGCGAAGGTTATATGATAGGTGCGGATATATAAAAACAAAGCTGACAGGTAAAACCTGTCAGCTTCTTTATACTATCGGCATTTGTTGTAGGTCATATTGTGCCGAAAAGTATCATATTATGCGGAAAGTCTGTCGTAAACCATCTGAAGAGCTTCGCCTCTGGTGATTTTTGCACCGGGGTTGAACTTTCCGTTTTCGCCTTTCATGTAGCCCATAGCGTTAGCAATAGCGATATAGCCTACATATTTTGAGCTTTCCTTTACGTCAGAGAAAGGCGACTTGAAGATTCCTGTAAGCTCTGCACACTCCTCGGAAATAATGCGGTTTGTAAGGATTTTTGCCGCAAACTGGCGTGTTAAAGGCTTTTCGCCGCCTGTACGGTTGTAGTAATAGCAGCCGATATTGCTCATAAGGAAAGAGAAATCGTCTCTTGAAATGTATACGTCCTCAAGGAGCTGTCCCTCTTCGTTTCTTAAAACAATATCGTAGGCTTCAAGCTTTTTGGCAATTTCCTTGTATTTGCTGTTTTCGATATCCGTATACTCGTTTACAATTGCAACTCTTTTTTCAGCACCGTTGGAGTTTGTAAGCTTACCGCTGAAAGCGTCAATGTAAAGGTCGTCGGAAGCGTCATACACAACAGCAGTGTAGGTTACATTCTTCTGAATTGCAAGGCGGTACTCAAGTTCATAGTCAACCTGCTCAAAGTACTTGTCGTAAACCTCTTCTTCTGAAAGAATCTTTACAGGCTTCGGGTATTCAATGCCGTAATATTCGAGAGAATAGCTTGTAATTCTGCCCGCGGCATTTGCCTTGATACTTACACTTTCGCTCATAGAGGGGATACCATAGGCGAAGCGCTGGGAAGACGTGGAAGCGCCTGTTACATATGCGTCCTCGGCGGGTGTACCGTCTTTATTACGCTTTGACCAGTTTATAGTAGCTTCGGGAAGCTTGAATTCATCAGCCTTATCGCCCGCAAGAAGCTCAACATAGTCCTTTAACAGCTTTGTGGCGTTCTTTTCGGTAAGCTTCTGTTCCTTGTTATAGTTGACGGAATTTGAATAGAAGCTGATAAGCTCGCCTGTTTCAGCGTTAATAAAAGCGCTTGAGTTTATAACAACATCTTTTGTTTTTTCAACAGGATTGTTGTCCTGATCCTTGGCGATATAATAAACGGTATCTTCGGAAGCGAAATCCACGTCTCTTACATAATAGCCCAGATAGCTGTCATAGTAGCAGTTGGAATAAGAAACCGAAGGCTTTTCGCCAAGCTGGAAGATATCCCTATCCTGAAGAGTTTTCAGCAGCTCCTCAGCGGTAACAAGAGAGCCTTCCTTTTCCATTTTTTCAAGCTCTTTATCGGTGAAGCTTACACCGCCTGCGCCCGGGTTTGCTGTATCTGCGTCTTCTTCAACCTCGGCGTCATCGCCGTAATCGAAATTGCCGTAATAGTTGAAATAGCTGCCCTCAAAGCTGGTGAGGTTTCCTGTAAGAGCGTCAATCTGCTCAAATGTAGTCTGACGGTAGATAAGAGCGGGCTCGTATTTCTTTTCTTCCCAGTTGTAGTTCGCATAATATACCTTTTCAAGGGGAATAAGCTTTTCAAAGGATTCAACCGCTTCTTCCTCTGTGATAGTGTTTTCAATGCCCGGGAAGCCTGCGCCCATTACCCAGTTAAGGCCGTAGTCCATAAGCTCGCCTGTATCCTTGTTTATAACGATACTGCCTTGCTGTCCCTTTACTGCTACGCCGTCAACCACACGGTTAACGGTAAATCTGGCGCTTGGACCTGAAAGGCTTATTCTGAGGCTGTCCTTATCGATTTCTATATTCTTGTAAACAGTAGGGTTAAGTATCTTTATCCACTTGTATGCCTTGTTATAAAGCTCGTCCTCGGTAAGCTTTGCAAAGGAATAATCGGTCTTGTATTCGGTTGACCAGTCATATTCATTTTTGCTGTATGAGGTAATAACCTTACCGCAGATTCTGACATTAAGTTCCTTATGGCCTGTGGTATACACCTCCGGATCGGTGGTCCAGGTAAAGTTATATGTATCTCTGCCGTAATTTGTGCTTTTGTGATAGTTGAATTCGCTTAACTCTTCAGGGATTGTCACCCTCTGCTTTACATAGGTAAGCTCTTTTTTCATAGCCTCCTCTGCGGCGGAATCCGCATATGCCACGATAGATGTACCGCTGAGCATAAGGGATAAAGCAAGCATAGCTGATGTAGTGCGTCTGAATTTCATAAATTTCCATTCCTTTCCGATTGATTTTTGCCTTTCTAATATATATAACGGTCAAAAAGTGAAAAAAGTGACACATTTTTTTAAATTATTTTTTAAAAATTTAA
>JAFUNV010000025.1 GCA_017472865.1 Ruminiclostridium sp.
AAAGCGCACTTCAAGTTTATCAGGGCGTGAATAACTTTCTGTATATTCAACTAAATTACCATTTTCATCGTATCCTATGAATTCAATATAGTTGACGATAGAGGTGGCACTTGGAAGATGAAGGTGCTTTTGAAGTTTTTCGCCAGCTTCTACCATTACCATTGTCTCATTAAATTTTACAGGCAAATGATTTTTGGATTTCATATAATCATAAAGCGATATGTGCTCAAAATTGTAATTATCGATATCTGAAAAAAAATGAATAGGAACATAGGTAAACTCAATTGCAAGAGGTTCCTTGTTTCCAAGACGAATTCGATGAATACCGTATATTTCATCTTCTTCAGAAAATCCTCAGCACCATTCATAGCGTCGTATTCAGAACCCTGAATGCTCATTTTTATAAAATCTATCTGTCGGTTCTGGCAGTACGGTTCCGCCGTAAGCTCAGCTATTTTAATAGTTCTTACTTCGGCGGTTTCAATTTGTTCTTCGGACGTATCAGATAAAATATAACTTCCATTGCCGCTACAATACAACATAGCTTTGCCGCAACCAGAAGATACTGCCGCTTCAACCAGAACTGCATCTGCATTATTAAGACGAAGTGCCTTCTTCATGCATTCGTTATTATCAGGGTCAGGTTCAACAGCGACAACCGACCAGCCTTCAGATGCAAAAATCATGGACCAGACACCTATGTGCGAGCCTAAATCAAGAATCGTTCCCGAAGACGGAAGAAGCTTCATGACCTCGCTTATTTCCCTCAGCGGCTTATTGTCTATAAGATTCGACAATGTGCCATTTATATAATTATTATTGATAACAAAGGACAATTCTTTTCCCATTGCGGAATAATCAACAACTGATTTGATATTCTGCGGGAGACCTACACTATTTCTTACATTTTTTGCAAACTCAGGGCTGGCCCATATATCATTTCTCAGCTTACCGATAGTTGTTTTTCTATTGATAATATGTGCAATTGCCTTTTCGTCCGGGTTTCTCTTGAGAAGAAACCTGTATGCGGCATAGATATCCTGTGTTGTTGCTGTCTTTTCAGTGAAATTTGCACTTACCTCGCTGCTGGTAAGCTTTAATTTTCTGGAAACAATGCGCTTGAATTCGACGCTTTCCCATATAGAGTTTTTTATCTTCTCCAGAGTTACGCCGTTATTCACATATTTTGTTACAATTTCCTCGTTTTCAGGAGGGCGGTCAAGCAAAACATTATACATGGTGTAAACCATTTCCTCGTTAACGGCTACATCAGATATTGCCTTTGCCATCTGTATTCTTTTGGAATTAAGTTCATCCTTTTTTCTGATATATTCTTCAGAAGAGAGGATATGCCCTTCCACTGCCGCCACAGTTATATCATGAGTAAGGAACCACTTTTTCCGTTCTTCAGCATTCGGCAGTCTGTGAAGGTGCTTCTGATATAAATTATTCATAACGCGCAGCGTTACGGGATTTTTGTTAAGATTATAATAGTCCTTACACTCTTCCAGAGTAAGGTTTCCGTTCATAAATTCATCGTACAGATCGCATATAAGCTCTGCTTCACCGAAAAGTATCTGTTTTCCCTTTTCAAGCCACAGCACTTTATTACAGATTCTTCTTATCTGAGATAATGAATGTGAAACAATTATAGTTGTAACTCCGCTTTTGATTATATTGAGCATTTTCTGCTCGCTCTTTTTTCTGAAAGCTGCGTCACCAACGGATAAAACCTCATCAAGAATAAGAATTTCAGGGTTGACAATACTTGCAATAGAAAAAGCAAGTCTTGATTTCATTCCCGAAGACAACTGCTTAAAGGGTCTGTTCTGAAATGCTTCAAGATTTGCAAAACCGATTATATCATCATATTTTGATTTTATAAATTCTTCATCATAACCCAGAATAGCTCCGCGGAGAAAAACATTCTCCTTGATTGTCATATCTGCGTCAAAGCCTGATGCAAGCTCAAGCAATGCGGCGATTCTTCCTTCCACATGAGCAGTTCCCGAAGAGGGCGCCATTATACCTGTAAGAACCTTCAGAAGAGTAGACTTACCCGCGCCGTTTCCGCCTATAATGCCAAGAAGGTCACCTTCAGCCAGGCTAAAGGTCACCTTATCAACCGCAAGAAATTCATTTGAATCAAGTCTGCCTCTTATGGAATCTATAATATAGTCCTTTATGCCGACATTCTTCAGATTTCCTGTTTTATATATTATACTTACATCTACCAAATCTATCTTCATAAACAGACCTCATATAATCATAAATAGTATAAAAACTTCTGATTGTTTTTGTAATAAATCAAAGAGCCGATTATTACAGCAACCAGGGCATAACCGATACAAAGCAGATGAGTCGGCAGCCCGGGGATATAATCATATATTACAACTGCTCTGAAATACTGAATATAAACATATATCGGATTCAGATAAAAAAGGCTCTGCGCAAAAGGAGAAAATCTGTCAATAGTATAGAATATAGCCGAAAAATAATTAAGAAGCTGTGCGAAAACATCGTACAGATACTTTACATCTTTAAATATTACATATAAAGAAGAAAGGAAAAAGCTGATTCCGATATTGAAAACGACCAGACACAATATAGGATATACAAGCGTCAGATATTTGAACGAAAAACTCAGACCGTCTTCAATAAGAACGAAAATAAAAAATATTCCCAGCGTCAATAAAAAGGTTATAAGTGCCGAGATATTCTTTGAAAACACGAAAAGATATTTCGGCACATTTACCTTTGTAAAAATCGTAGCATTATCAACAAGCGACGTCATGCCGCTTGTTGTTGCATCTCTGAAATATGAAAAGACCAGATTTCCGGCAAACAGATAAATAATATAATGCTCGGTATTGCGGCCGAAAAACTGCGTAAATACCAATGCCATTACTGTAAGCTGAAGCAAAGGCGAAATCATGCTCCAAAGTATTCCGAGAACAGTACGTTTATATTTTCTGTTGAAATCTCTTTGTACAAGAACCTTGAACAGGAACTTGTTTTCTTTCAGTTTGCTGAAAAACTTCTTCATTTAAACTTCCTCAGATTAAATAAACATATTACCCATATTGCAGATATCAGCTTCGCTGTTCTTGAGCTCATTGCAGCAGTTCCATACATCAAGGATAGAAATACCTGCAAGCTTTGAATTATATGCAACACCTGCGTATTTCTTATTGTTGTTAAGAACAAGCAATGCGGAAGCGCCTTCTGCACAGCTGTAAACATCAGCGCAAACTTCGCCGACATTGAGTTCCTTCATTTCATCAACGCTTGCAACAAAGTCATGAAGTCTGAGCTTAAAACCGCATTCAACAAGCTTCTGTGCAATATTTACGGAATTGGAACCACGAAGGTCAGAGGTTTCGGGAACACCCTTGAAAGCCATACCGGATAAGGCAACTGTTCCGCCTGCGGGAACCTTCATCTTTACCCAGTCAACTACCATATCTTCAAGGGATTCGTTGAACTTACGTGCAGAAAGGATAAAATCACGGCTGCTGCATTCCTTCATATTATTTGTAAGTATATACGCATCCTTTTCAAGGCAAGGACCGCCTACAAATCCGGGAAGGCAGATATTGGAACGTGAATAACCCTTGTTTGCAGCGGTAATAACCTTATTACCGTCAATGCCAAAGGTCTGGGCAGCCATGCAGAATACATTACCAAGTGCGAATGTCATATCACGATAGGTATTGTTATAGAGCTTTACAAGCTCAGCTTCTTCAATGCAGTCCATTCTGATAACGAAAGGTGTAAGCTTTCTGAATACATTTTCAGCAGTTTCAAGAGCGTCCTCGTTATTGCCGCTGATAATCTGAGGAAGGTTCTTGAGTTCATCAATAGCCTTACCCTCAACTGTACGTTCAGGACAGAAAGCAACATGGATTTCATCTTCACTCTTTCCGCAAAGCTCTGCAAGGAAGGGCATAACAATATTTCTTGTTGTGCCGACAGACACGGTGCTGCGGAGAATGATAAGCTCCTCACCTGTATAGCAGTGCTTTATAGACTGAAGCGCAG
>JAFUNV010000026.1 GCA_017472865.1 Ruminiclostridium sp.
AATATTAAACATTATAATTTATATATAGTTGTTGATATTTGTCGAAAGTATACAACATTTTGAAAATTGAAAAAAACGTATTGAAAAAAATCCTGAAATATTGTATAATAAATTGAATATAGGTTTGAGGAAAATGTATTGTTTTTTACATGTGAAAAAACGGAAAGAATGGTTTGTAATGGATATTTTACTAAAAAACGGATATGTTGTTGACAGCAGAAACAGAGTAGAAGGAATCAGGGATATTCTTATAAAGGACAGAATAATCGCAAAGGTTGCTGAAAAAATTGAGGCGAATGCCGATGAGGTTATTGACTGTACAGGCCTTGCTGTAATTCCCGGCCTCTGTGATATGCACGTTCATTTCCGTGATCCCGGACAGACACATAAGGAAGATATTCTTACCGGTTCCGAAGCTGCGGCAGCAGGTGGTGTAACGGCTGTTGCCTGTATGCCTAATACTTCGCCCGTATGCGATAACCCTGAAACTATTCGTTATATTATAGATAAGGCAAAAAAAGCAAAGATAAAGGTATATCCTGTGGGATGTATCACCAAGGGTCTTGCAGGCGATGAGCTATGTGATTTTGATGCTTTGAAAAAAGCATGCGCTGTTGCGGTTTCCGATGACGGACGCCCGGTAAAGAATGCACGTATAATGGGTGAAGCTATGATAAAGGCTCATTATGCAGGTTTGCGTGTAATTTCACATTGTGAAGACCTTGATATTATAAATGGCGGAATTATCAATGCAGGTAAGGTTGCAAGAGAACTTGGCGTCAAAGGTATGAGCCGTTCCAGCGAGAATATCATAACAGGACGCGAAATCCAGCTTGCAAACGACCTTGAAATGCCTATTCATATTGCTCATGTTTCTACAAAAGAAGTTGTTACGCTTCTCAGAAATGCTGTCAGACATGGTATTATGGTTACAAGTGAGACGGCTCCTCATTATTTTACACTTACAGAAGAAAAGCTTCTTTCGCGTGACGCAGATTACAGAATGAACCCTCCGCTCAGATGTGAGGAGGACGTAAAGGCAATTACTGAAGCTGTAATTGATGGCACAATAGATTGCATTATAACAGACCACGCACCCCACGCGGCTGATGAAAAGGCTGATTTTGAAAAGGCTCCGAACGGTGTTGTAGGTCTCGAAACTTCGCTTGCAGTGACACTTACACAGCTTTATCATACTGGAAGAATGAATCTCACCAAGATTGTACGCATGATGTGTGAAACACCAAGACGTCTCCTCGGAATCGAAGGCGGCAGTCTGGAACCCGGAAATGTTGCGGATATTGCAATTGTTGACCTTAACAAAGAGTGGGTCGTTGAACCCGAAAAGCTTCATTCCAAGTCTAAGAACACCTGCTTTAAAGGCATGGCGCTCAAGGGCAAGGTTAAATATACTCTTGTGAACGGAAAAGTCGTTTTCGTTGATAATTAATGTAAAATATTATAATGAAAGGAAGAATAAACTATGTCTTTAGACGCATTATTGGAAGGAATCGCACGAACGCAGAACCCTACGGTGGCAGGTCTAGACCCAAAGCTTGACTTTATCCCTGCTTTCATCAAGGAGTGTGCTTTCGCACAGTACGGTGAGACTCTGGAGGGTGCAGCAGCTGCGATTCTTGAATATAACAAGGGGTTAATCGATGCATTATGCGAAATCGTTCCTGCTGTAAAGCCTCAGGCGGCTTACTATGAAATGTATGGTACAGAGGGCGTAAAGGTTCTTTATGAAACCCAGAAGTATGCACGTGAAAAGGGTATGTACGTTATCACTGACGGTAAGAGAAATGATATCGGTACAACTATGGAGGCCTATGCAGTTGCGCATCTTGGTAAGGTAAAGGTTGGCAGCAAGGAATACTGTCCCTTCCTCGGTGATGCTCTTACAGTAAACGGCTATCTCGGTACAGACGGTATCAAGCCCCTTATTCAGGTTTGCAACGAGTATGATAAGGGTATCTTCGTACTGGCCAAGACTTCTAACCCTTCTTCCGGAGAACTTCAGGATAAGCTTATCGACGGTATGCCTGTATATGAAATGATGGGCAGAATGTGTGAAAACTGGGGCAAGGAGCTTATGGGCAAGTACGGTTATTCAGGCGTAGGTATTGTTGCGGGTGCAACTTATCCCGAACAGATTGCCGAGCTCAGAGCAAAACTCCCCGAAACCTTCTTCCTCATCCCCGGATACGGCGCGCAGGGTGCTTCTGCTAAGGATATTTCCGCTGCGTTTGATAAGAATGGTCTCGGCGGTATCGTTAACAGCTCCAGAGGTATTATGTGTGCATATAAGAAGGAAGGTTGTGACGAAAAGGATTACGCAGGTGCAGCTTACCGTGAAGCTGTAAGAATGCGTGACGAAATTATGTCTTTCGTAGGAGAAATCAAGCTCCCCAACTGATTTAAAAATAAATAAAATAAAAATATAATGGAGGACAGAATGGATTTTACAAAAGCAAAGAAAGCATTCCTCGTTCTGGCTGACGGAACCGTTTTCGAGGGAAAATCCTTCGGCTGCGAGGGAACCGTTATCGGTGAAGTAGTATTCACAACGACAATGGTAGGGTATCAGGAGACAATGACAGACCCCAACTACTGCGGGCAGTTGGTAGCGCAGACATTTCCTCTTATAGGAAATTACGGTACTAATGATGAGGATTACGCCTCTGACAACAGCGTAATCAGCGGTTATATCGTAAGAGAATACTGCGAAGAGCCTTCAAACTTCAGATGTAAGTATACAATTGATGACTTCATGAAAAAGCATGGTGTTATTGGTTTATATGATATTGATACACGCCGCCTTACACGTATTATCCGAGAAAAAGGCGTTATGAACGGCATGATTACAAACGAAGCTGATTTCAATAAGGAAGAGGCTATGAAAAAGCTTGCAGCTTACGAAATCGGTGAGGTTGTCTCAAAGTTTTCCGTTAAGGAAAAGCAGATATTCAAGTCAGAAAATGCAAAATACAATGTTGCACTTGTTGACTTTGGTAATAAAAAGAGCACTCTTGATGCACTTCTTTCCATGGGCTGTGATGTTACAGTTTTGCCTTATGATGTTTCCGCAGATGAAATAAAGGCGCTGAACCCTGATGGTATAGTGCTTTCCAACGGCCCCGGAGATCCTGCTCTAAACACAAAGGCAATTGAAACATTCAAGGCTCTTATTCCTGAAAAAATCCCCACCTTCGGTATCTGTCTCGGTCATCAGATTCTTGCTCTTGCGAACGGCGCAAAGACAATGAAGCTTAAGTATGGTCACAGAGGTGCAAACCAGCCTGTAATCAGCCTTGAAACAGACAGAACCTATATCGTATCACAGAATTACGGATATGCTGTTGATAAGGAAACTCTCCCTGAAAACGTAGGCAAACTCAGCTTTATCAACGCCAACGATAAGACCTGCGAGGGTATCAGTTACGTAAATGCTCCCGCATTCTCGGTTGAATTCCATCCTGATGCCTGCAGCGGTCCTCAGGACACATCATATCTCTTTGATAGATTTATCAAGTTAATGGAGGGTAAATAAATGCCGTTAAGAAGTGATATTAAAAAAGTTCTCGTTATCGGTTCGGGTCCTATTGTAATCGGACAGGCTGCCGAATTTGACTATGCAGGTACACAGGCGTGCCGTGCGCTGAAGCAGGAAGGTCTTGAGGTTGTTCTTGTAAACTCAAACCCCGCTACTATCATGACCGATAAGCACATGGCGGATAAAATATATATCGAACCTCTTACACTCGACTGTGTAAAGAGAATTATCAAGATTGAAAAGCCAGACAGTATTCTTTCTACTCTTGGCGGTCAGACAGGTCTTACCCTTTCAATGCAGCTTGCAGAGGAAGGCTTCCTTGCTGAAAACAATGTAAAGCTTTTAGGTGCAGTTCCCGAGACTATCCATAAGGCGGAAGACCGTCAGGCGTTCAAGGACACCATGGAAGAAATCGGTGAACCTTGTATTCCTTCAAAGGTAGTTGAAACTCTTGAAGACGCTATCGACTTTACAGAGAATGTAATCGGCTATCCTGTTATTATCCGTCCTGCATTTACACTGGGCGGTACAGGCGGCGGTATTGCTTATAATTATGATGAGCTTCATGAAATCGCAACAAACGGTCTTCGTTTATCTCCTATCCACCAGATTCTTGTTGAAAAGTGTATCACAGGCTGGAAGGAAATTGAATTTGAAGTAATCAGAGACTCAAAGGACAATGTAATTACCGTTTGCTCCATGGAAAATATGGATCCTGTCGGCGTTCATACAGGCGACAGTATCGTAGTTGCTCCTGCTGTTACTCTTACAAATAAGGAATATCAGATGCTTCGTACTGCAGCACTGAAGATTGTTCAGGCACTGAAGGTAGAAGGCGGCTGTAACTGCCAGTTCGCGTTAAAGCCAGATTCCTTTGAATATGCGGTAATCGAGGTTAACCCCCGTGTTTCCCGTTCTTCCGCACTTGCTTCTAAGGCGACAGGTTATCCTATCGCTAAGGTTGCTACAAGAATTGCTATTGGTTACACACTTGATGAAATTGTAAACGCCGTTACAGGTACAACTTATGCTTGCTTTGAGCCTGCAATCGACTACCTTGTTGTAAAGTTCCCCAAGTGGCCCTTTGATAAGTTTGTATATGCTAAGAAGACTCTCGGCACACAGATGAAGGCAACAGGCGAAATCATGTCTATCGGTCCCAGTTTTGAGGCTGCTATGATGAAGGCTGTACGTTCAATTGAACTCGGTCTTGACACAATGACAAAGCCCGCTTTCGAAAAGCTCACTGACGAAGAGGTAGAAAAGAAGCTTTATGATGTTGACGTTGACAGAGCTTTCTGCATCTACGAAGCTCTTAAGCGCGGAATTTCCATTGACAGAATCAACGAAATCACAATGGTTGACAAGTGGTTCATCTCCAAGCTTAACAATCTTGTAAGCCTTGAAAAGTGGCTTGCTGAAGGTACTCTTACTCAGGAAAAGTATAACGCTGCAAAGAAGTTCTGCTATCTTGACAAGACTATTGAAAAGATTTCAGGACAGAGCATTGCTGAATGCGGAATTACAAAGAAAACTGCTGTATATAAGATGGTTGATACCTGTGCGGCTGAGTTCCCCGCAGAAACACCTTATTTTTACAGCACCTATGATGATGAAAATGAAGCTCTTGAGTTTATCAAGCAGCATCCTTCCGATAAGAAAAAGATTATCGTATTCGGTTCCGGACCTATCAGAATCGGTCAGGGTATCGAGTTTGACTACTGTTCCGTTCACTGCGTATGGGCGCTGAAGGAGATGGGTTACGAGGCTATTATCTGCAACAACAACCCTGAAACTGTTTCCACTGACTTTGATACAGGTGACAGACTTTATTTCGACCCGCTCACTTTTGAAGATGTTGACGCACTTCTTGCTACCGAAAAGCCTTATGGTGTTGTAGTTCAGTTCGGTGGTCAGACAGCTATCAAGCTTACTAAGCATTTACAGGAAGTTGGTGCTAATATCCTCGGTACTTCCGCTGAAAGCATTGATGCGGCAGAAGACAGAGAGTTATTTGATGAACTTCTCGAAAAGTGCGGTATTCCCAGACCTTCGGGTGAAACAGTATTCACTACTGAAGAAGCGCTTAAGATTGCTGAAAAGCTTGGTTACCCCGTACTTCTCCGTCCTTCATACGTTCTTGGCGGTCAGAATATGATTATCGCTCATTGCGACAGCGATGTTGAGGAGTACATGGAAATTATTACTCAGACAAAGCTTGAAAATCCTGTGCTTATTGATAAGTATATGATGGGTACAGAGGTTGAGGTTGACGCAATCTGTGATGGTACGGATTTCCTTATCCCCGGTATCATGGAGCATATTGAGCGTGCAGGTGTTCATTCAGGTGACAGTATCTCCGTATATCCTGCACAGACACTTTCAGAACGTACAAGAAGAACCATTATTTCTTATACCGAACGTCTTGCAAAGGCACTCAACGTTATCGGTCTTGTAAATATCCAGTATGTTGTTTATAACGGCGAGGTTTATGTAATTGAGGTTAACCCCCGTTCTTCCAGAACTGTACCTTATATTTCCAAGGTTACAGGCGTTCAGATGGTTGATATCGCTACAAAGATTATGCTGGGACAGAGTCTTAAGGAACAGGGCTTTGAAAGCGGTCTTTATCCAGAGGGTGAATATGTTGCCGTTAAGGTTCCTGTATTCAGCTTCGAAAAGCTCCATGATGTTGATACTCAGCTCGGACCTGAGATGAAGTCAACAGGTGAGTGTCTCGGTATCGCAAAGACTTTTGATGAAGCACTTTATAAAGGTCTCAGTGCCGCAGGCTTCAAGATGTTCCACGAAGGTGGTGTGCTGATTTCTGTAAGAAATCAGGATAAGCCTGAGATTATTGAGCTTGCAAGCCGCTTTGAAAAGCTTGGTTTCGAGATTTATGCAACCAGCGGAACAGCTTCGACCCTTAACCGCAATATGGTTGCCACAAACTTCGTTTATCGCGTGAACGATGGTCTTGAACCCAATATCATTACACTTCTTGAAAGCGGAAAAATCAATTATGTAGTTTCAACTTCCGAAACAGGTCGTAAGCCTGCAAGAGAAAGCGTAAAGCTCAGAAGAAAATCTGTTGAACGTTCAATTGCGTGTCTTACTTCTGTTGATACAGCGAATGCTCTTGTTTCCTGTATTGAAATGGGCAAAACAATAGATGATGTTGAAATGGTTGATATAACCAAGATTTAAGTACTGAAATAACTGTAAAGCCAATGCACGTACAGTGCAGCGGCTTTGCAGTTTTGCATTATGAAAGGATATTTTATGAAATTAGGCGAGTTCACCTTTAAACGCAGATATTCGGTCGCACAGATAATAGTCGATATAGCATCGGTTGTTGCGTTTCTGTATATAGTTTTTATGGTTTACGCCTGTGCAATGGATATAGAAACTGCGAAATCGCTTAATTCGACCGATGCAAGTCTTGATTTTCTGAAGTGGCAGCCGCTTATTATATGGTGTGTTGCAGGTGCTGCAGTATGGGCAGTTTCAGTTGCATTGCTTCTCAGACACAGAAAACTACCTAAAAAGTATGTTGTTACAGAAAAGTATGCACAGAAGTATTGCAATATAATAGATTCATGCATTTCATGCATGCGTCTTGTTGTTTTGCTGACAGTATCTGAATTCTGTTATATGCACATGTGCTCGCTTATGTTACGCACTGTTACTTTCCCGATTCAGATTGTGCTTCAGGTGATTATTGCTGCTCTTTTGCTATGGTTTACAGCTATACGCCTTGAAAGTGTAAGTCAGGCGGCGGCATCGGAGGCAGAAGAAAATAAAAAACGAGTAATTATTGAAAACTGAGAGGTTTCTATGTCTTACAAATGTGATTGTTATAAGCTTATTGAGAAGAAGGCTATCTCTGCAGGTATGTTTTCTTTCACAATTCTTTGCCCTGAAGTGGCTGAACTAGCAAAATGCGGGCAGTTTGTTCATATCAGGGTCGAGGGATGTACATTAAGACGTCCCATATCAATCTGCGAGATTGACCGCGAAAAGGGGACCATCCGCGTTGTCTTTGAAATAAGAGGTTCAGGTACAGACCGCCTTGCAATGCTCAACGTAGGTGATGATGTTGATATGATTGCGCCCTTGGGCAATGGATTTTCAACAGGTATAGGAAACGGAAAGCGCATTATTGTAATCGGTGGCGGTATCGGTGTTCCGCCTATGCTTCAGACAGCGAAAGAGTATGAAAAAGCAACTGCAATTCTTGGCTTCAGAAGCTATGATAAGGTAATTCTTACTGAAGATTTCAGTAAAAACGGAATTGAAACCATTGTATGTACAGATGACGGAAGTGTCGGATTAAAGGGGACGATTGCCGCACCTTTAAAAGCTGAGCTTGAAAAGGGTGATGTAGCTGCAGTTTTTGCATGCGGTCCCAAGCCTATGCTTGGCGCGATTATCGATCTCGCAAAGGAGTACGGCGTGTATAGCGAGATTTCTCTTGAGGAACGCATGGGTTGTGGCGTTGGCGCCTGTGTTGGTTGTGTATGCAAGATAATGCGTGACGGTGAAGAAAAAATGCTCAGAGTCTGCAAGGACGGACCTGTATTCAAGGGTGAGGAGGTAATTCTGTAATGAAGGATTTATCAGTAAAGGTTGCTGGGGTTACTTTCCCTAATCCTGTAATTGCCGCATCGGGAACATATGGCTTTGGCGAAGACTATGCTCCCTTATATCCGCTTAATAAGTTGGGCGGAATTTCATGCAAGGGCACTACTATGAACGAAAAGCCGGGAAATGTTCCCCCAAGAATTGCCGAAACAACAGCAGGTATGCTTAACGCGGTAGGTCTTCAGAATCCCGGTGTTGAGGTATTTGTCAATAAGTATCTCCCTAAACTCAAAAAAGAAGGAAATGTAATTATCGCAAACGTTGCAGGTGCAACTCTTGACGATTACAGAAATATTGCCGAGCGTCTTGATTCAACAGATGTTGATATGATAGAGCTTAATATTTCCTGTCCGAATGTAAAGCAGGGCGGCGCAACATGGGGAACCAGCTGCGAAGGCGCTGCTACTGTAAC
>JAFUNV010000027.1 GCA_017472865.1 Ruminiclostridium sp.
ACCTTCCACACCTTACACAGTTAACAAGACAGGCCGTGGTCCTGCTTGGGGTAACTCCTTATTCGAGGACAACGCTGAATACGGTCTCGGTATGTTCTTAGCTCAGGATACACTCCGCGGCAGAGCACAGGAAAAGCTCCGTGCTCTCGAAGATAAGGCTGAAAAGGCAGAAATCAAGGAACTTATCGCTAAGTACTTTGAAACTGCTGATGACGGTGCTGCTAACGTAGGCGCTACTGACGCTCTCGTTAAGGCTATTGAAGCTTGTGACTGCGACTGCGCTGAAAAGGCAGAAGTTCTCAAGCTCAAGAACTACCTCAACAAGAAGTCCAACTGGATCTTCGGTGGTGACGGTTGGGCATACGATATCGGTTACGGCGGTGTTGACCACGTTCTCGCTTCCGGCAAGAATGTAAACATCTTCGTATTCGATACAGAAGTTTACTCCAACACAGGCGGTCAGGCTTCCAAGGCTACAAACATCGGTGCAGTTGCACAGTTTGCAGCAGGCGGTAAGAACGTTAAGAAGAAGGATTTAGCTGCTATCGCTATGCAGTATGGTTATGTATATGTTGCTCAGATTTCTATGGGTGCTGACAAGAACCAGTGCTTAAAGGCAATCGCAGAAGCTGAAGCTTACGATGGTCCTTCCTTAATCATCGCTTATGCTCCTTGTATCAACCACGGTATCAAGGGCGGTCTTGCAATCGCACAGCAGGTAGAAAAGGAAGCTGTAGATGCTGGTTACTGGCACCTCTTCCGCTTCAACCCCGCAGCTGCTGAAGAAGGAAAGAATCCCTTCTCTCTCGACAGCAAGGCTCCTACAGGCGATTACCAGGCATTCATGATGAGAGAAGTACGTTACAACTCCCTCATGAGAGCTAACCCCGACAGAGCTAAGAAGCTCTTCGATATCGCTGAAGCTAACAGCAAGAAGAAGTATGATAACTTAGTAGGTCTTGTAGATTACTACGCACCCGCTCAGGACTAATTCTTCGTAAATAAATAACAGGCGGACGTTCGGTAAAACGAACGTCCGTTTTTACTTGTAATTTTTTCTGCAATATGCTATAATTCAGCTAACAGCAATTATACAAGGAGACAGCCATGAACAGAATTCTTATTGTAGACGACGACAAGGACTTGTCCTTTATCATATCCGAAATGCTGGAAAGCTACGGTTACAGCGTAACCTGTGCACAAAGCTGCGAAAAGGCTTTTGAACTGCTCTCCTCCGAGAAATTTTCACTTATTCTTCTTGATATAAATCTGCCCGACGGCACAGGGTTTGAGGTCTGCTCGGAGCTTCGCCGTGTTTCTACTGTTCCCGTAATTTTTGCCAGTGCCCGAACAAGCGAGGACGACCGCATAAACGGCTTTGATACAGGCGGTGATGATTACCTGCCGAAACCTTATTCCATGAAGGAACTGCTTTCCCGTGTGAAAGCGCTCATTCGCCGCGCTTATGGTTTTACCGAGCAGGAAAAAATCGTGCAGTTCGGTAAAGTTACTGTAAATATAAGCTCACGCTCCGTTACCCGTGACGGAGTACCTCTTTCCCTTTCATTGCGTGAATTTGACCTTCTCGCCTATCTTTGCGAACATAAAAATACCGCTATCCCAAAGGAAAAGCTGATTTCAGAAGTCTGGGGCGCATTTTCTGAGGTTGAAACATCAACTCTTACCGTCCACATTCGCTGGCTTCGTGAGAAGCTGGAAGAAAACCCCGCTTCACCCGAATACATAAAAACCGTGTACAAGGTTGGTTATATTCTGGAGGTGAAGGAATGAAAAAGAGGCTTACCCTTACTGCGATGGGATTTATAGCTTTTCTCGCTATCGCGGTTTTTCTGATATACTCGCAGAAAAGCGAAGCTCCAAGGAACGATAACGGAAGTGTTATCGTAGCTGTAAACGAAATTGAACAGCTTATAATATCGGGGGATTCTGCCCTTGCCGCAGAAAAAGCGGAAGAGCTTAAAGCAGGGCTTGAGACTTTACCTGAAACCAAGGAAAAACGCCATGAACCGCTTATAATCTTCGTGCTTTCGTCGGGAATTATTGCCGCTGTATTCTTATATGTATGGTTTGCGGTGCTCCGACCGTTTCATAAACTGGAAAAATACGCTGACAGCATAGCGGCAGGAAATTTCGATACCGCGCTTGATTATGAACGCACCAACTATTTTGGCAAATTCACCTGGGCTTTTGACAGCATGCGGCGTGAAATCGTAAAAGCCAGAGCCTGCGAAAAGGAGGCTATCGAAAATAACAAGACAGTTATCGCTACCCTTTCACACGACATAAGAACCCCCATTGCTTCAATCCGCGCCTACACCGAAGGACTTGAAGCGGGGCTTGATTCAACGCCTGAAAAGCGCCAGAAATACCTCAGCGTTATCATGAATAAATGCGACGAGGTTTCAAGACTCACCAATGATATGTTCCTGCATTCACTATCTGACCTTGATAAGCTGAAAATGAACCCCGAAAAGCTTGATTTCTGTGAGTTCGTTCAGTCAGTTACAGCGGAAATCGGCGCCGAGCAGAATGATATCCGCTTTGAAAAACCTTCTTACAGCATTTATGTCAATGCCGACAGAAACAGGCTTACACAGATTATGGGAAATATAATCACAAATGCCCGTAAGTATGCAAAAACTGAAATCGATGTCAGAATTACACGCGAAAGCGACACAGTAAGCGTTCATTTCCGCGATTACGGCGGAGGTATTCCCGACGAGGATATCCCCTTTATTTTCGGCAAATTCTACCGCGGCAAAAACTGCGGCAGCGAACAAGGCTCGGGACTGGGGCTTTACATAGTAAAATATGTAATGGAGCAGTCAGGCGGTAACGCTTCTCTGAAAAACTGTGAAAAAGGGCTGGAGGTAACGATTTCCCTGCCGGTTTCTGAAAGTTCTTAAGGCTGCACCGCATAATTATTACTGTGCGATTGCGAAGCTGAATTTTTCGTCAGACAACACAAAAAACGCAGTCAATACTGTATGTATTAACGAGTATTTTTGTTAAGTATGACGGAAAAGGCACAAGCAAGCGCGCGGTAAAGGCGTTAGCCGTTAATTATGCGGTGTTGCCTTAATTACTTCTTAATAACTTTTGCGGTAAAATACATATAACAACAAAAATGAAAGGTGCAGTATTATGAAAAATACCATTCTATCCGCAAAGGGACTTTGTAAAAGCTTTGCTCATAACGGCAAGCAGAACCATATTTTAAGTAATCTCGACATTGATATTTACGAGGGCGATTTTACCGTTGTAATGGGAGCTTCAGGCTCGGGAAAATCCACCCTTCTCTACGCTCTCAGCGGTATGGACCGTGCTACCTCGGGACAGGTGCTGTACAAAGGCGAGGATATTGTAAAAATGCCCGAAAAGAAGCTGTCTGCCCTCCGCTGCGGAGATTTCGGATTTATTTTCCAGCAGATGCATCTGGTGAGCAATCTTTCGGTATTTGAAAACATTACGGTTCCCGGGTATCTCAATAAATCCCGCACCTCTGCCGAGGTCGACAAGCGTGCTGAGGAGCTTACCGAAAAAATGGGAATTACTCATATAAAAAAGCAGCTTCCGTCCCAGTGCTCGGGCGGTGAGCAGCAGCGCTGTGCCATTGCAAGAGCTGTTATCAACAGCCCCGAACTGATTTTCGCAGATGAGCCTACGGGTGCGCTCAACAGAAAGAACACCACCGAGGTCCTCGACCTTCTTACAACCCTCAACAATGACGGTCAGAGCATACTTATGGTAACACACGACAGCCGTGCGGCGCTCCGTGCCGACAGAATAATCTACATAGCCGATGGCACTGTCATAGGCGATTTAGAACTGCCCCGCTATACTGCTGAAAGCGAAAAGAGCCGTGAGACCCAGATAAATTCATGGCTTTCCTCAATGGAATGGTGAGGTGCGGCATGGAAATTTTAAAGCTTTTAAAAGCCAACGTAAAGCACAAAAAGGGCTCCTTCAAAAGTATCGCCGCACTTATGGCTATTATTGTTCTTTCCTTCACAGGAACGGTCAGCAACAACGATAATATCGACCGCACTCTTAAAGAAGCTCAGATATGGTCAGGTGTGCCTGACATGACCGCTTTTATTTCTGAATTGAATTTTGACGATGAAACAGTTTCATCAATAGTAAATAACCCCGATATAACTGATATTGCGACCGAAGATTGCGTAATGAGTAACGGCTGTCGGCTTAACGGTCAGGAAACATATCAGACAACGCTTATATATCCCGAAAGCTATAAGGTTTACCGCGTTTTTAACGACAGCTTTACAGGTTATATTGAAAATCCCGAACCGCTTAAAGAAGGCGAAATCTATATTGCCTACCCACTTAAAGGGCTTTATGACGGTGTTGAAATCGGCTCCGAGGTAAGCTTCGACATCCCCTCTGCCGCCAGCCTTGAACTTGATGATATAAACACCTGCAAATTCAAGGTAAAGGGCTTTATTGCCGACCCTAATTTCGGCGCGGCAATAATCGGTACAAAGCGCTATTTTGTTAGCGAAGCCGACTTTGAGAAAATGTACGCCAATGCAAGAAATGGTTTTTCAATTGTTGAAGCCGACATTGAACTGCGGGACGGAGCTGATTTTTTTCAGGTTAAAAAAGCCCTTGATACCAGCTGCGGCATTACCGAAAAATCAAACCTGATTATCTCCGATGAGGAAACAGAAGGCTATACAAAGCTCTATTCCGACGCAGGCTCGGGGGTTGTTCTGGCGTTCGTGATACTCCTTATTGTTATCGCAATCATAACAATGTATCACAGCATCACCACTTCCATTGAAATGGAATATATAAATCTGGGTGTACTGAAATCGCAGGGCTTTACCTCAGGCAAAATACGTCTTGTGTATATTCTCCAGTATATTATAGCTGAAGCAATCGGCGCAGTTATCGGGCTTATTCTTTCCGTGCCTGTCCTTTTACTGCTGGGGACGATTTTCCAGTCCATTACGGGTCTTGCAACCATTCACCGCGTATCATTCCTTAAGTGCGGACTTTTATCCGTTGCAGTCATTGCGGTAACAGCTGTTTTCGTAATCCTCGCCACAAGAAAAATCAGCAGGATTTCTCCCGTCCGTGCAATTTCAGGCGGCAAGTCGGAAATCCACTTTGACAGCCGTTTTAATGTCCCCGTAAAGGCGAAGCCTCTTTCCTTTTTCATGGGTCTGAGACAGTTCACTTCAAGAGGAAAAACCTATACGGGCGTGGTTCTTATTGCCGCACTGCTTGTATACTTCATGATGTCCATAGTGGTGCTTTCCGACAGGCTTTCGGGGGGTAAAATCATGACAGGCATGATTTATCCCAATATTGTTGTTACAGTCTCCGATGAATTCAAGATAAATGACATGGAAAAATTCAGAGAAACCGTACACGAAGTTGACCCGGAAGCAAAGGTAATGTTCAACGCAACCGAATATATAATGGCCGATGACATTGAATTATGGTGCGACTCCTGTGACCCTGTTGAGCTTATGTATCAGCCGCTGGAAGGACGCGTCCCGCTTTATGATAATGAAATTGCAATTACCGAAATAGTTTCTGAAAAGCTTGGTAAGAAAATCGGTGATACGATTATGCTGGGCAGTGCTGAAAACGCAAAGGAATTTATTATCACGGGATATTTCCAGACGCTGTCAGAGCTGGGCAATGCCTGTACAATAACTACCGAGGGCAGATACAACGTTACAGGAAAGCTCTCCAACTGCTACGTTGAAGTTTCAGATTTAAGCCTTGTAGATAAGGTTTCAAAAGCTCTCGACGAAAAGCACAGTGAATTAATCGGTGTTAAGCTGATAGAAAAGGAACGCGACGCTTCCGCCGACGGCATGATTGAAATGATTGACAGTATCTGTCTCATTCTCGTAATCGTTGTTTTCGCTATCTCTATAATTTTTGCGGCAGTTGTAATAAATATGATTTGCACCAAAACATTCACCAAGGAACGCACAGATATCGGAATACTGAAATCCATGGGCTTTACGGCCGACAGCCTTCGTATCCAGTTTTCCTTCCGCTTTATGATAATTGCTGTTATAGGCTCGGTTATCGGCGGCATAGCGTCACTGTTCCTGACTAAGCCTCTGCTCGGCGTACTTCTGAGGATAGTGGGACTTACCAGAATTGAAACTTCCATAACTCCCCTGACCTTTATTATTCCCGCCGCCGCAATGTGTGTAAGCTTCTTCCTTTTTGCGTATATTGCCGCAAGGAAAATAAAAAGTGTAGAAGTAAGAGAGCTTATCTCTGAATAAATATATGAAAGCGCAAAAATCCCCTCAAAGCATGAACCTTGAGGGGATTTTTTACATTAAAATTACTTACCGAGCGCTGCCTTTGTAACATTAACAATGTTTTCTGCAGAGAGACCGAACTCCTTGAGAAGTGCAGCAGCAGGACCACTGTGACCGAAGCAGTCGTTCACGCCGATTTTGATAACGGGAACGGGGCATTCCTCTGTTACAACATTTGCAACAGCAGAGCCGAGACCGCCGATTACGCTATGTTCTTCAACAGTGATAATCTTGCCGGTTTCCTTAGCCGCCTTGATGATGATATCGCGGTCGATAGGCTTGATTGTGTGAATATTGATAACGCGTGCGTCAATTCCCTGTTCAGCAAGAGCCTTGCCCGCTTCAATTGCTTCACCCACCATAAGACCTGTGGCAACGATTGTGATATCCTTACCGTCCTTAATCTGAACGCCCTTGCCTACTTCAAACTTGTAGGTAGCAGCGTCATTGAAGATGGGAGCAGCAAGTCTGCCGAAGCGCATATAGGTAGGTCCTACGTAGTCAGCCATTGCAAGAACAGCCGCCTTTGCTTCAACGTCATCAGCAGGGTTGATAACGGTCATGTTGGGGATAGCTGTCATAAGCGCGATATCCTCGTTGCACTGGTGAGAAGCACCGTCCTCACCTACGGAGATACCTGCGTGGGTAGCGCCGATTTTTACGGTGAGGTTGGGGTAGCAGATGCTGTTTCTTACGATTTCAAAAGCTCTGCCTGCGGCAAACATTGCGAAAGAGCTTGCAAAAACGAGCTTTCCTGTTGCAGCAATACCTGCGGCAACACCCATCATGTTTGCTTCTGCGATACCGCAGTCAAAGTGCTTGTCGGGGCAAGCCTTCTTAAAAATACCTGTCTTTGTTGCGGCGGCAAGGTCAGCGTCAAGAACGATTAAGTCAGGGCGCTTTTCAGCAAGGAGTACAAGACCTTCGCCGTAGCTTTCACGAGTAGCTTTCTTTTCCATATTTCAAAAATTCCTTTCTGATTTACTTCTGTAATTCGTCGAGATGTGCCTGAAGCTCGCCCATGGCGATATTGTACTGTTCCTCATTGGGAGCTGCGCCGTGCCATGCAACATTGTTTTCCATGTAGGAAACGCCCTTGCCCTTAACGGACTTCTGAATGATTACTGTGGGCTGGTTAGCAACGGTTTCAGCTTCGTTGAATGCCTTTTCGATTTCGTCAAAGTCATGACCGTTGATGGTGATAACGTGCCAGCCGAAAGCCGCAAACTTTTCATCAATGGGGTAAGGACTCATAACGTCGCCGATTGCACCATCAATCTGAAGGTTGTTGTTGTCAACAACGAAAACGAGGTTATCAAGCTGATAGTGAGCCGCAAACATAGCTGCTTCCCATACCTGACCTTCCTGAATTTCGCCGTCGCCGAGGATTGCGTAAACTCTGTATGTATCGTTGGAAATCTTACCCGAGAGAGCCATACCGCAGGCAGCGGAAACACCCTGACCGAGAGAGCCTGTGCTCATATCAACGCCGGGAACCTTGCCGAGAACGGGGTGACCCTGTAAACGGGAGTCAATCTTTCTTAATGTCTTTAATTCCTCTACGGGGAAGAAGCCTCTGTGAGCAAGGCAGGAATAAAGTGCGGGAGCTGTGTGACCCTTGGAAAGAACAAGTCTGTCACGGTCTGCCATTGCGGGGTCCTCGGGGTTAACGTTCATTCTTGCCATGTAAAGATAGGTTAAGGTATCAGCCACGGAAAGAGAACCGCCGGGATGACCTGCCTTAGCGTTGTAAACGCCCTCGATAATGCCCATTCTGACTTTTGTTGCAGTTATTTCAAGCTGCTTTTTTAAAGTTGCGTCCATATTGACCTCCTGTATTTTTAACCGCAGGACTGCGGTATATTAAAGACGATTTCTCGTCAAAATTTACTATTATAAATCGCACACGAAGCCTGTGCCCTTTTCCGCGTTGGTGATATCGGATAAGTCGGGAGCAACACCCCACTCCTTTGCAATAGCAAAAACACTTTCCATATCGGGGAATTCAACCTTTTCCCAGTCGCAGTCGGTATCGTCTATAAGCTTGCTGAAGCCCAGCTTGTGCTCCTCGGGGGTCATATTGCCCTCCTTGAGATAGATTTCGCCGCTTTCACCCAGCCAGCCGTAGCCTCTTTTAAGCTTGCCGCCCACATACTTTGCCCATACGTGGATATCAACGGTGCTCTGGGTTGCAAAGCAGGACATTTCATCAAACTTGTCTGCTATTTTATCAAGAACCTCAAGCTCCTCCTTGACGGAGTTCTTAACTCCGAAGGGTGTGTAGCCGATTGCAAGCACACAGCCGTTTATAAGAGGAGAAACAAACACCTTTTCCATAAAGGCATCGCCCGCTGCTTCAAGGCCGCTTTCCCAGTTTGCTTCATGGCTGTTTTTCAGACCAAGAGTCTTTATAACCTCCTGCGGAGTTCCGCCCTTTATGCATAGCCAGCCGTTGAAATTCATGAACGGACGGGGCATATCGGGAGTAGTGTCATAGGGAGATTCGCCCTTTGAAAACGCCATAGCCATAGGTGAAGAAGCGGACATATTAGGGTTTTCAACCTTCTTCTCTTCCTTTACCTCTGCCTGTTTTTCAGCCTTTTTTGTTTTCTTTTCAGCTGTCTTTTTTGAAGAGGATTTTTTCTTCTTGTCGTCATCGCCGTCAAAAATATCAACCACTGCGTTTACTGCCTTTTTACCGACTTCTCTGCCGATGGTCCTGCTCGCACTGTTCAATAATTTATCAAAAAAGCTGCTCATCTGTCTTCCCTCCGTTATAATTTTTCAATATGCTCTATAATCTGCGACATGGGCGAGCTGTTATTATCGCCCACTATAAGCTTTGCCGCCGATTTTACCTCGGGCTGTGCATTAGCCACCGCCACGCCTAAATCCGCCGTTCTTATCATGTCATAATCGTTGCCGAAATCCCCTGAAGCCACAGTGAAATAATCCGTTTTTCCTGTTGCTTCAAGAAGCCTTTTATAGCCCGAACCCTTGCTGATTCCCTCGGGGAGCATTTCATAATATACAGGTGCCGAGCGCACCCAGTTGACGCCCGCGTTGCAGTCATGCGCAACGAATTTCACAATATCGTCCACTTTTTCGGGAGTGTGGGCAATCAGCACCTTCAGCCAGTTATCACGGGGAACTTCGTCAATATCCATATAAACAGGAGTTACCTGCTCTATCGCCATGTGCTCGTCAACGGTTTCATTGTTGTTCACCACAATGACCTCTTCGCCGCGGAGAATTTCAATTCCGATATCGGGAAATCTCCTCATAAGAGTCCTGATATAATCAACAGCACAGTCGGGCATTGAGCTATGCCAGAGAAATCTGCTCTCCCTGAAATCATAGACCGCCGCGCCGTTAAAAATAACGCAAGGCATATCAACCTCCAGCGTGTCCACAACTCTCCGTGCCATGGCTACGCCTCTACCCGTTGCAACGGTAAAAAGTCCGCCCTTACTGCGGAAGCTGTTTATAGCCGCCAGGTCCTTTACGGAAACCTGCTTTTTGTCATTCAGCAGAGTACCGTCAAGGTCTGTCATAATTATAACTTTTTCAAAATTCATATTCTTGTTTTTCCGTTCAGGAATTTTTTAAAATACTCAGGCAGCTCACTGTCGAACTCCATATATTCACCCGTTATAGGGTGTACAAATCCGATTTTTTTAGCGTGGAGACACTGTCCCATGAGCGATTTCGGCTTGCCGTTTCCGTAAACCTCATCGCCTGCAACGCTGTGCCCGATATATGCCATGTGGACTCGTATCTGATGCGTCCGCCCCGTTTCAAGACGAAGCCTTAAATGAGTGGAGTCCGTGAAATTTTCAAGTACAAAATAGTGAGTAACCGCCTCACGGCTGTTTTCAGAAGTGACGCACATCTTCTTGCGGTCGGTCTTATGCCGTCCGATAGGCGCATTGACCGTGCCGTCCTCCTTGATTGAGCCGTTCACCACAGCTTCATACTCGCGGGTGAAGCTATGCTCCTTAATCTGTTCTGCAAGCCCTCTGTGGGCTGTATCATTCTTTGCCACAATAAGCAGACCGCTTGTATCCTTATCAATGCGGTGAACAATCCCGGGACGGATTTCACCGTTTATGCCCGAAAGACTGCCCTTGCAGTGGTACATGAGCGCATTCACCAGAGTTCCCGAATAATGCCCTGCGGCGGGGTGAACCACCATGCCTTTAGGCTTGTTCACAACCAGCAGGTCGTTGTCCTCATAGACAATATCCAGCGGTATATTTTCGGGAAGGATATCTGTTTCCGCCGCGTCGGGAATTTCCACCCTCACATTGTCACCCGCACGGAGCTTGTAATTCTTCTGTACTGCCGCATCATTTACGGTACAGCAGCCATCTTCTATGAGCTTTACCGCTGCGCTTCTCGTAAGCTCATTTTCCGACATAAAGGAAATAAATTTATCAAGTCTCTCGCCTGCGGTTTCAGCGGTAAATTCAAGAATTTTCATCTTCTGTCTCCGCCTTTTTCAGCTTTTCTTCCTTGTTTTCTTCAAGAATTATCATAATTGCGAAGGCAATTCCGCCGAGAACTGCGCAGATATCGGCAAAATTAAAAATAGCAAAGTTTATGATACGGAAATCAATGAAATCCACAACGTAGCCGAGAAAAACCCTGTCTATAAGGTTTCCGAGGCCTCCGCCCGCAAGACATGCCAGTGCGAAAATCATCTTTTTATCCTTGGCTCTGCCAGAAAAAATGTACCATTCAACCAGCGCAATCAATATAATCGGCACAGCTATAAGAATAAACCGCTGCCCCTCCAGAAGGCTGAATGACATACCCGTATTTTCGCAATAGGTGAAATTTATCCACTCCGTATCGCCGAACTTCAACACAGGAATGCTGCCTTCAGGCTTTACAAAGGTAACCGCCAGCCACTTCGTAAGCTGGTCGATACCTACCAGAAGAAGGCTCATAAGTATCATTGCCGTGCGAAAATTAAAAATCCTGTTTTTCAAACCTGCTCCTTAACACACCACAGAGCCATACATAAAATATGCACGGCTCCGCAGTAACTGGCAAACGCCTTACGGTGTTCCGCCATTAAATTTTATTCAACAACCGAAGCACATCTGCAGCAGAGCTCAGGGTGCTTTTCGTTCTTTCCGACTGTATCGGAATATGTCCAGCAACGTGCGCACTTTTCGCCTGTTGCCTTTTCAACGGTAACTGTAAGGCCTTCAACGCTGCCGCTGAATTCGCCTTCACCCTCGCCAAGCTCAACCTGAGATACGATGAACGCCTTGTCAAGCTCGGGGAGAATATCGCTTAAATCGTCCTTTGTATAAAGAACAACCTTTGCTTCAAGAGACTTACCGATTACCTTTTCATTACGCTTCTTTTCAAGAGCAACGAGAACATCATCACGGATAGCGTGAATCTTGTCCCACTTTGCGGTATCAACAGAAATACCTGTAGGTTCAGGCATACGGTTGAATACAACGTTGCGCTTGTCGTCGCCGTCCTTTGCGGGAAGCTCCTGCCAGATTTCATCAGCAGTAAAGGAAAGGATAGGAGCGATAAGTCTTGTAAGACCGCTTAAGATAATATACATAGCTGTCTGAGCAGCGCGTCTGGACTGACCGTCTTCCTTTTCACAGTAAAGTCTGTCCTTGAGAATGTCAAGGTAGAAGTTGGACATGTCAACAACGCAGAAGCTGTTGATAGCGTGGTAAGCATGATAGTAATCCATATCCTCGTATGCCTTCTTTACCTTTTCGATAAGAGTGTCATACTTGGTGAGTGCCCACTTGTCAATCTCTTCAAGGCTGTCAAGCGCAACCATATCGGTGTTGGGGTTGAATCCCTTGCCGTTGCAGAGGTTGCCGAGGATATAACGTGCGGTGTTACGGATTTTTCTGTATGTTTCGGAAAGCTGCTTTAAGATATCGTCGGAAACACGTACATCGCTGTGATAATCAAGTGAGGTTACCCACAGACGGAGTACGTCTGCACCGTACTTTTCAATAACCTGTTCGGGAACAATGTAGTTACCCTTGGACTTGGACATCTTTTCGCCCTTGCCGTCTACAATCCAGCCGTGAGTACATACTGCCTTGTAGGGAGCATGGCCTGTTGCGGCAACGGAGGTAAGGAGGGAGCTCTGGAACCAGCCTCTGTACTGGTCACAGCCCTCAAGATAAAGGTCAGCGGGAGAGGAGAGATAATCTCTTTCGTCCATAACCGCAGCCCATGTCACACCTGAGTCAAACCATACGTCAAAAATATCCATTTCCTTGGTAAATTCGCCGCAGCCGCAATCGCACTTGATTGTGGAAGGGATAAACTCGGAGGGATCCTTTGAATACCATGCGTCAGAGCTTTCAGCACGGAAGAGGTCGGAAATAGCCTTGATAGTGTCGGAATTTACGATAGGCTTTCCGCAGTCCTTGCAGTATAATACGGGAATCGGAACACCCCAGCGGCGCTGACGGGAAATACACCAGTCGCTTCTGTCACGTACCATGTTCTTGATACGCTCTTCGCCCCAGCCGGGAATCCATGTTACTTCTTCGATAGCCTTTACCGCTTCGTCAGCGAACTTTTCAACAGAGCAGAACCACTGTTCGGTTGCGCGGTAGATAATGGGCTTGTGGCATCTCCAGCAGTGAGGATAGGGGTGAACAATCTTCTGCATTGCAAGGAGAAGATTGTCATCTTCAAGCTTCTTTGCAATTACAGGGTGAGCCTCGCCTGTGGGAATACCTGCGAACTGACCGGATAATTCGTTAAGAACGCCTCTGTCAGTTACACCTACGATAATATCAAACATACCCTTGTACTTGTTGCATACCTCAAAGTCCTCAAGACCGTAGCCGGGAGCTGTATGAACGCAGCCTGTACCGCTTTCAAGAGTTACGTGGTCGCCTAAAATAAGGGTGGACTTTCTGCCCATGAAGGGGTGGTCGGATTCAACAAATTCAAGGTCAGAGCCTAAGAAGGTTCCTACTGTGGAGTATTTCTTGATGCCTGCGGCTTCCATAACCGTAGAAACAAGGTCGGTAGCCATAAGGAGATAATCTCCGAAGGAGCTGCTTTCCTCATCTTCTACCTTTACGAATGTATATTCATAGTTGGGTCCGAGGCAGACAGCAACGTTGCCGGGAAGTGTCCAGGTTGTGGTTGTCCAGATAACAACATAAGCCTTGGAAAGGTCAATTCCCAGGTCGTCAAACTTGCCCTTGGAATCAGAAATAGGGAACTTTACGTAAATAGAGTAGCACACATCGTCTTCGTACTCGATTTCTGCTTCTGCAAGTGCTGTGTTACAGTCAGGGCACCAGTAAACAGGCTTCAGACCCTTGTACATAAGTCCTCTTTCAGCCATCTTGCCGAATACTTCAACCTGCTTTGCTTCAAACTCAGGTCTGATTGTGAGATAAGGGTCGTCAAAATCGCCCCATACGCCCAGACGCTTGAACTGTGCCTTCTGGTCGTCAAGGCAGGAAAGTGCAAATTCACGGCAGCACTTACGGAGTTCAACGGGGTCGATTGCGCTTCCGTCGGAACCAATCTGCTTTAATGCCTTTAATTCGATAGGAAGACCGTGGCAGTCCCAGCCGGGAACAAAGGGAGCCTGATATCCCGTCATAGACTTGTACTTTACAATAATGTCCTTGAGAACCTTATTGAGAGCTGTACCCATGTGAATATTACCGTTGGCGTAGGGAGGGCCGTCATGAAGGATATATTTCGGAAGTCCTTCGTTTTTCTTCTGGAGCTCGTAGTAAAGTCTGTCGCTTTCCCACTGTTCAAGCCACTTGGGCTCACGTGCGGGGAGATTGCCTCTCATGGGATAATTGGTCTGCGGCAGATTAAGTGTTTCGTTATAATCCTGTGCCATTGTTTCTTTGTCCTTTCCTTACGGGTTTACCGTTATCTTTTTTTCTTGTTCTTGCCGTTTGAACCACTTGTATTGTTACCGAATTCAAGCTTTTCAAACTTTGATTTTCCGTTTTTGTGCTTATTCTTAAGGAAGTCGGGAGTGTTATCCTCTTCTTCCTCATCTGCGAAAGCGTTTTCAACAGTAAAGCCGCCTTCGTCAATTTCATCAACGCTTTCGGTAATCTCTTCGGATTCAGCCTCCTGAACGGGGATTTCGGTAAAGTCGTTGACAATCTTTACATCATCGTCGGTTTCTTCAACCTTTTCAACATCGGGAGTAATTACCTCCTCGCCCTTCTGCTGAGCAAGAAGCTCACGGAGGTTTGTAACATCGTGATTATCGACAGTTTCCTTTACAAATTCATTCTGGCAGATTTCAGGAAGCTTTTTGATAAGCTCGATATGCTCGTTATATTCAACGATAAGGCGGGTTCTGAAGTCCTCGGCCTCGCGTCTTGTTCTTGCGAGAGCTTCCTTATCAATTTCGTGCTGGATTTCCATTTCAGTATGAAGGTCAGCAGCCTTCTTCGCAGCCTCTTCTTCGATACGCTGCTTTTCGGCAAGAGCGTCTGCAATAGCCTTTTCGCCCTCTTCCTTCTTCTGAGCAACAACTTCTTCGGCGTCCTTGATCATTTCGTCAGCCTTGTTCTGCGCGTCACCGATTATGTTTGCAGCCTTTTCCTTGGCCTCGTCAACAACCATTCTTCCCTGCTTCTGTGCGCCGAGAAGAGCTTCCTTGAGGGCGTCCTCATCTTCGCGGTATTCACGGATTTTATCAGCCAGAACCTCAAGCTTCTTTTCAAGCTCGTCGTTTGCCTTACGGAGCTTGGAAAATTCAGATGCAACATCGCTTAAAAATTCATCAACATCTTCCTTCTTGTATCCGCGCATGACCTCGAGAAATTTCTTGTCTCTGATTGTACTCGCTTCCATTGTATGCCTCCTGTTTTTTATTCAACTGTATTTTTTCAGTAATATTCTTAATCTGCCCTTTTTGGTTTCCGCGCCGCCGCCTGAAAGCACAAGCTTTCCGTAGCCTCTCAGCGAGATTATATCGCCCTCGGAAAGCAGCCTGCTGACGTTGGTGCAGATTTCATAATTGAGCGTAAAATTGCCTGATTTGATAAAATCGGCTGACTTTTCCCTGCTTAATCCAGAAACGGCGCTTACTATGCAGTCGGCACGCATTGACGCCACAACCGCCGAAACCTCCGTAAAGACAGCTTCGGGAAGCGGCTTATGTATTCCCTCGGAAATATCAACACCTACCCTGCCGATTTTTGAAACATAGTTCACTATCATATCCCGTGCGGTAGCTGTGCAGAACACAACAGCATAGCCATCGCCCGTAAGGATATCACCTATCTGCTCGCGACCTATGCCAAGCGACATAAAAGACCCGAGAAAGTCACGGTGTCCCAGAGAAAAGGTCTTTTTATATGTTATGGTAACGGGAAAAAGCGGAAACTCTGGCTCGCACTCATACGGCAGCACGCAGAGCATCTTTCTTACACAGCATTCTGCGCCGCCCCACAGGACATAGCTCTGCCTGCGCAGGTTCAGGATTGCCTCTGCAAAAAACTGCTCCTGCTCGTTGAGAAAGGCCGTGAATTTCGGCGTTCCCTGCTTTTCCGCCAGGAAACACAAATCCGAAACACGCTTTTCAACGCTTTCCCTTACCGATAATTCTTTCATTAAATAAAGTCAGCGTTGCTGCCCAGTTCGTCAATCATATCGCCTGAAATATCAACGTTTACGGGAACAATTATGTATGTTGTGTTAGCAATGCGCTTGAGCTCGCCGTCGGTTGCATAAGCTACGCCGCCGAGAAAGTCAATAAGACGGTTGGAAACGTCCTTATTTGTGTTGTCAAGGTTAAGCACAACTGTCTTCTTATTCTTGAAATGGTCAGCAATTGCAGCAGCGTCACTGTACTTTTCAGGCTTCACTACGATAACCTGAAGATGAGTTGTGGCAGGAATGCTTAAAGTCTTGCTGCTCTTGATGGAAGAAGGTCTTGAAGGTGCGGAAAAATCATCATCAAAGCCTATTGTAGACGGCACGGATTCGGAATAATCGTTATCGGTTTCATAATCGCCGTCATTGTTGTTGAAGCCTGTTACTTTCTTGAACTGATCGAAGAAACTCATGGTAAAATCCCCCCAAATTAATATTGCCTGTATCCGAATAGTAAGCTTCCGATTCTTACTATTGTTGAACCATAATAAATTGCCTTTTCAAAATCTCCCGACATACCCATTGAAAGAGTATCTATGAGGAAGCTCTCCTTACCTCGGGTGCTGTCCCGAAGGTCAGAGTAAAGGCGCTGCATTTTTTCAAAATAACGCTCAGAACTGCCGTTTATATCAACAGGCGGAATAGTCATAAGTCCTCTTATGCGAAGGTTACGGTATTCGCCCGCCTCGGCAGCAAGCTCTGAAAGCTGCTCAGCGGGTATGCCGTTCTTTGACTCTTCCCCGCCTATATTCACTTCAAGCAGAATATCCATTACCCTGCCTGCGGCAGCTGCACGCTTATCTATCTCAGCCGCCAGCTTTATACTGTCAACCGAGTGTATCATGCTCACCTTATCTATGATATACTTTACCTTGTTTGTTTGAAGTCCGCCGATAAAATGAACGCTGTAATCTCCCGAATACTGCTCATGCTTATCGAGGAATTCCTGCACGCGGTTCTCGCCCAGCAGCTTTACGCCGAGAGAAACCGAATGATTTACAATTTCAGCAGGCACAGTCTTTGTGACTGCCATAAAATTGACCTCGTCACTGCGGCCTGCCTTTATTCTTGCATTTTCTATCTTTTCTGAAATGCGGAAGTAGTTATCCGTTACAAAGGAAATTCTGTCAGCTGATAATTTTTCCGTCATACAAATCCTTTCCTTCCACTATAATAGTATCATATAAGGAGATGTAGCCCTCTTCGTCGCTGGTATCAACCACAAGAGTGTAGTCCTCCTCGGAAATAATCTGCCTTATCTGCTTGAAAACAACCTGAATACCGCCGCTGAGTGTATATACGCCTACCTTGTCGCCCTCCACACGGATAGCGTCGGTGGGAATACGTATACCCTTATAATCGTCCATAAGGAGCTTTACCTGCGCCACACGACCGTCGACAAACTCCGACGAGAAGGTATCACATTCAAAAATACAGATACTGCTTCCGTCAGGCTGACGTTCAAGACTTATGATATCCGCTTTTACATTCTGCTGTGACGAACCTACATGAAGGGTTACGGTTGCGCCCTCAAAAACAGTTCCCAGACGGACCGTGTCGAATATAGCAACCATATACCATTTATAGCCGTCAATAAGCTTTCCTATGACACCTGCGGGATTTGTCTCCTGCTCATCGGCAGAAAGCACATACTCTATCTGCTCTTTGGTAAGCTCAAATACCGTGCCGCTGTTCAGCGCGTCCTCAAAACCGTCAACCTTGCTCACAAAATAGCCCGTTTCACCGATAGAGATAGCATAAGGCTCGCGTGAAATCTGCCCCTTGAGCATAGTGATACGGTTTTCGATTTCAGTAATCTTACCCTGATACGAAGTTTCAGCACCCTTTACAATTTCCTTCTTGCTCTGAAGGTTAAGCATATCGTCCTTCAGCTCGGATGCGGCACTGTAATCACCGTCATAGAGGTGCTGGACAATCTGCGAGTGCTTTTCGTAAATCTGGTTTGAAAAGGATTCAAGCTGAGATGAATCCGTACCCACCAGCGCCTGTGCATCCTCAAGAACCGACTTCTGTGCTGTCAGAGATTCGATTTCCTGCTGGATTGCAAGGTCGTTCTGGCTGCTGTACACCTCGGCGATAACCGAATTCTTGGCAATTTTTGAACCGTCGGGGTGAGCATAGTTTATAACACCGCTTATGTTGTAGGAAACCAGCTTTTCATCGCGCACATAAACGCCCTTGAAGCCGATGGTTTCGGTGGTTGTGTAAAGAGAAGCAATTTCGGTTTTTATGGGGTTGTAAAAATATATTACCAGCTGGCTTGCAATCATGATTGTAAAAAACAGTCCGACGATAAGCCATATCAGCCTGGTAGTAATCGTCCGTTTTTTATCCGTTTCTGCCATCTGTGACCCCCGAAAAACTGATTATTCCTCTTCCTTGAGTTCCTTTTCTTCCTTTTCAAAAGCGTCAAGGAGAGAAATAGGTCTCATGGGAGTAATTGTAGAAATAGCGTGCTTGTATATGAGATTCTGTCTGCCCTCGGTGTCGAGGATAACAGTGTAGTTGTCAAAGCCCTTTACGATTCCCTTGAACTGGAAGCCGTTGGTAATGTAAATAGTAACGGGAATGCGTTCTTTTCTAGCCTGATTTAAAAATACGTCCTGTAAGTTCATATCCTTTGCCATGGTTGTCATAATCCTTCCTTAAATAAAAATAATGCTAAAAAGGCGTAACTGCCTATAATATTTTTCATTATAGCATACTTTTTTATAAAATGCTATATTTTTTTACTAAATTTTCAGCAATTTCTAAAATTTTTTCATAATTTGTCGATTTTGACGAAGAAATTCGGTAAATTCGCATATCTTTGCGGAACCATGTCATCTGCCTTTTGGCATAACGGCGTGTTTCCCTCTTTAATTTCTCGATACATTCCGAAAGCTCCGCTTCACCGTCAAAATAAGGTTTAAGCTCCTTGTAGCCTATCGCCTGAGCCGCGGTAACGTAATCGTCATGGGTGAAAAACTCCCGCGCCTCCTCCAGAAGCCCGTTTTCCATCATGATATCCACTCTTTTATCGATTCTTTCATAAAGAATCTCCCTGTCCTCATAGTCTATCATCATCATGCAGGGTTCGTAAGGCGACGGATTAAGACGGCTTTCCGCCTGCACCTGCGTCATGGTCTTGCCGCTTATGTGATAAACCTCCAGAGCGCGTATAATACGGGAAAGATTGTTTTCGTGAAGCCTTGCCGCGCTCTCAGGGTCAACCTCGCGGAGCTTCTCCAGCACATATCCGTTGCCATTTTCTTCTGCAAGCCTTTTCATTTCCTCACGGAATTCAGGGTCGCTTCCCGTGTCGTCAAACTCGATATTATCCACCAGGGAATTTATATAAAGCCCCGTGCCGCCGCAGATTATGGGGAGCTTTCCGCGGCTGTGGATATCCCTGATAATTTCGCGCGCCATAGGCACGTAATCTGCCACGGAAAAAGGCTCGGTAGGCGGAAGAAAATCCATAAGGTGATGAACTATGCCGTCCTTTTCCTCTTCGGTGGGCTTTGCGCTGGCAATATCCAGCTTTTTGTATATCTGCATTGAGTCTGCCGAAACGACCTCTCCGTCAAAACGCTTTGCAAGGTCGATTGCAAGGCGTGTCTTGCCCGAGGCGGTAGCACCGCAGACTACAACAATAAAAATCTTATCCATAAAATTCCTTAAACTATTCTGCTGAAATATTTCTCAATTTCATGTTTTGTCATTTTCACCATAACAGGTCTGCCATGAGGACAGAAGCGGATTTTTTCGTTGTTCCATACCTCTTCGGCTATAACCCGCAGCTCCGACGGGTGATTTACGTCGTTTGCCTTTACCGCAGTCTTGCAGGCACGGCTGTGGAGCAGGTCGTCGTATATTTCACCGATAATGTTTTCGTTTCCCGCGCAGAGCAGGTCAGTCGCACGCAGTACCAGCTCAGAGGGCTTCACGTCACCTGCAAAAGCAGATGGACAGGCGGTAATTTCACAGCGGAAGCCCTCTGTCAGTATCACCTCCACGCCTATATCCGTGAGCTTATCCGTATTTTCCGCAAGCGCACTGTACTGCTCGGGAGAAAGATCGATAAACTCACTTTCCGCAAGCAGCTGTGACGAGGTCATAAGCTCGGTACGCTTCTTTTCAAAGTTGATACGCTCGTGGGCGGCGTGCTTGTCAATCATTACAAAATCATCACCGCACTGACAGAGAATATATGTGGCAAAAAGCTCGCCTATTATTGTAAGCTCAGGCTTTTCGGGTTCAGCCGTAAGCTCAGGGACAGGTTCAGCGCTTCGCAATGCGGCGTCTGTTATATATTTAAAGGTATTCTCCTCAGGCTCATCACAGACGGGCTCGGGATGAACAGGTTCAGCCCTGTGTGTTTCAGGCTGTTTTTCCGGCTCGGCAATGCGCTGCTGAACAAACGAAGACTGCGGCTTATTTACCTTGTAGCTGCTTACAGGCGAATGGAAAGCCACGGGCTTTTCCTTTATTTCAAGAATACGGCTGTTTTCCAGCGTTTCACGTACTTTCTCCTTATAAATGTTCTGCGGAGCTGTTTCCAGTGCTTTTTCCACTCTTTCCGCAAGTGGTACAGCTTCGGCTTTAACTTCCGCAACAGGCTCGGGGAGCTTCTTTTCCAGCTTGATTTCGCGCCTGTTATCGGCGTTGAGGATTGCATTCTTGACGCCGAAATTTATCAAATCGAAAATCTGCTTTTCGTCAGCAAATCTTACCTCAGTCTTTGACGGGCTTACATTAACATCGCAAAGCTCAGGGTTTATAGTGATATTCAACACACAGGCGGGGAATTTTCCCGTCATGATGCTGTTACGGTAGCCTTCTTCAAGAGCAGTAAGGCAGATTACCGAGCGTACATATCTGCCGTTCACAAAGAAATACTGCATTGAACGATTGGGACGGGTAAACAGGGGTGAAGAAGCATAACCTGTCACCGAAATGCCGCCTGTTGAATAATCCACAGGAATAAGACTCATGGCTAACTGCTTGCCGAACACCGCATATATGGCGGAATAATAATCACCGTCGCCGCCTGTACAGCGCACCTGCTTATTATCGCGTATAAAGCGGAAGCTTATATCGGGGTGTGCAAGAGCGAGCTTATCTATAAGCCCCTGAACCTGATTGCCCTCAGTAACGTCCTTTTTTAAGAACTTCTGACGGGCTGGAACATTGAAGAATAAATCTCTTATTATAATAGTAGTGCCGTCGGGACAGCCTGTCTGCTCGTGAGCAGTAATTTCGCCGCCGCTTATCTTAAAACAGCTTCCGTACTGCTTATCCGCTTCTTTTGAAAGCACTTCTACCCTTGCAACTGCCGCAACAGAAGCGAGAGCCTCACCTCTGAATCCGAGCGTGAGGATTTTATCAAGGTCGTCGGCGGTTCTTACCTTACTTGTGGCATGACGAAGAAAGGCGGTGGGAATTTCATCATGTGCAATTCCGCAGCCGTCGTCCGTAACACGCATAAAGCTGCTTCCGCCGTTCTTTATTTCAACGGTGATATGCTTTGCCCCTGCGTCTATGGAGTTTTCAACAAGCTCCTTTATAACCGAAGCGGGTCGTTCAATCACCTCGCCTGCGGCTATCAGCTCAAATACGCTTTTATCAAGCAGATTAATCTTCGCCATTTTTGTGATAAATCCTTTCCTTAAAGGGATATACGTCCGTTAATCCAGCATCCTTTTCAGTTCTTCAAGCTGTGCAAAAGCCTCTCTTGGTGTCATATTGTCAAGGTCGAGGTTCTTGATTGTCTGGATTGCGTTCTTACGGGCAATTGCGCCGAAATCGAACTGTTCCTCTTCCTCATCCTCACGAAGCTGTGCTTCCAGTTCAATCTTTGAGCCGCGCTCCATACCTCTGAGAGTCTTCTTGGAAGCTTCAATAACCTTTGCAGGAAGTCCCGCAAGCTTCGCTACCTCAATACCGTAGCTGTTATCGGTACCGCCCTCCACGATTTTGTGCAGGAACTTAATGTCATCACCCTTCTTGCTTACGGCAACACTGTAATTCCTTATACCCTTATTTTCCTTTTCAAGGGCTATAAGCTCATGGTAGTGGGTTGCAAAAAGGGTCTTGCAGCCGATTTTGCTGTTTATATATTCCGCAACGGATTTTGCTATTGAAATACCGTCAAAGGTGGAGGTACCCCTTCCTATTTCGTCAAGTATTACAAGGCTGCGGTTTGTGGCGTTATGGAGAATTTCAGCCACCTCGTTCATTTCCACCATAAATGTTGACTGCCCCGCCGTAAGGTCATCGCTTGCGCCTACACGGGTGAAAATCTTGTCAACTATGCCTATTCTTGCGCTCTTAGCGGGAACAAAACAGCCTATCTGCGCCATAAGGGTTATGATAGCCACCTGTCGCATGAAGGTGGACTTACCCGCCATATTGGGGCCTGTTATAATAAGTATGCGGTTGTCCCTGAGGTCAAGCTTTGTATCGTTGGGAGTGAAAAGAATATCATTTCTTATCTTCTCGATTACAGGGTGTCTGCCGTCGTGAATTTCAATTACGCTTTCAAGGGAGATATCAGGCTTTACGAAGTCATTCTCCTGTGAAACTGCCGCAAAGCTCTGAAGCACATCGGTATACGCAACCGCCTCGGCGGTCTGCTGAACACGTTCAAGCCGCGCAGAAATAAACTCACGCACCTCGCTGAAGATTTCCGCTTCAAGGGCTAAGATCTTATCCTTTGCGCCGAGAATTTCATTCTCGATTTTCTTCAGTTCTTCGGTTATGTAACGTTCGCCGTTGGTTATTGTCTGCTTTCTTATGTAATGCTCGGGAACGAGAGAGAGATTACCCTTTGAGACCTCGATATAATAGCCGAAAACACGGTTATAGCGCACACGGAGGTTTTTAATTCCCGTGGCTTCCTTTTCTCTTTCTTCGATTTCTCTCAGTATATCCTCGCCGCCGTCAGTAATTGCTCTCAGGCGGTCAAGCTCGGCATTGAACCCGTCATTTATATATCCGCCGTCCTTCATAAGCGCAGGCGGGTCGGGCTTTATTGCGTTTGTCACAAGGGAAGCGATGTCCGAAAGCTCATCAATGGAACTGTTCAGCTCCGTCAGCAGCTTCGCACTTGCCCCCGAAAGCACAGCTTTAAGCTCGGGTATTCTTCCGCAGGTACAGCCCAGCGCCATTACATCACGGGGCGTCGCCGCCTTGTAGACGATTCGGGTCATTAAACGTTCAAGGTCGTAAATTCCGCCCAGCGCCTCGCGCAAATCAGCGGTGAGAGTGTAATTATTGAACAGGTTATCCACCGCTTCAAGGCGTTCGAGAATTTGTGCGGGATTAAGAAGGGGCTGTTCAATAAAACGGCGTAGCTTGCGCCTGCCCATGGCGGTCTTTGTCTTGTCCAGCACCCACATGAGCGAGCCCTTTCTGTCCTTGCCGCGCATGGTTTCGGTAAGCTCAAGGTTGCGGCGGGTGGTTATGGGCAGCGACATATAATCGTCGCTTAAATGGGTTATGAGATTTACACTCCGCTTGATTTCCGCTTTCTGAGTTTCGTTTATGTAGCGGAAAACAGCATAAAGAGCCTTCGCCGCCAGCGGCATTTTATTGAGATTTTCCACCGAAACAGATTCGGAAAGATACTGTTCCCTCAGTTCCTCGGAAGAAATTGCGTCAAAGCGTTCCTCATCAAAAAGCTCGCCTGTTGCGTGGTCGAGGCGGGTATGTATAAAGTCATGAATCTCAGAAAAATCCACGAACTTTTCATTAAAAAGAATTTCAGAAGGCACATATCTCGAAAGCTCGTTTACGATATCCTGAGCTACCGTAGGACCGCTTTTCTCCAAAGCATGGAACTCACCTGTGGAGATATCGGCAAAGACCATTCCGCAGGCATTTTCAGCGGCATAAAAACAGCCGATGAAATTATTTCTGGTTTCGTCCAGCATACTGTCTTCATAGAGAGTACCGGGAGTCACAAGACGCACTACGTCGCGTTCCACAAGTCCCTTTGTCGTCGCAGGATCCTGCATCTGCTCACAGAGAGCAACCTTATAACCCTTTTCGATAAGCTTTTTCAGATATACCTCACAGGCATGGTACGGAACGCCGCACATAGGAACGCCTGCCCTTGAGGTAAGGGTAAGCTCCAGCTCCCTTGAAATATTCTCCGCTTCCTCGTAGAACATTTCGTAGAAATCTCCCAGCCTGAAAAAAACAACATAGCCCTTATACTTTTCTTTAATCTCCAGATACTGTTTAAGCATAGGGGAGACTTTTTCTTCCTTTGCGCTCATTCTTATACCTTCCTTCTCGTTAATAAAGTCTTTTTATGCAGAAACGCACTTATTGTATTCCTGCGTAAAAAGGCTTACAGGCGCACCGTTGAAGTGCGCCCTGTCCTTTTCTTTTCAATTAGTGGCAGCCGCCGCAGGTAGCGCAGCTTCCGGAACAGCCGTGGGAAATTTCACAGGTGTCGGGGTCTTCGCCGTCGCAGCACATGGAAATAATCATGTTTACTTCTTCAAGAAGGTGGTCGAGTGCGCCCTTTACTACTACGAAATTAGCCATGTTCACGTTCTTCATGACATCGCCGTAAGCTTCCTGCATTTCGCGGTTGAGCTTCTGAATCTTTTCGGTATCCTTTTCGGAATCGGGCTTCTGCATTTCGTACTGTACGTTCTGGCGCTTGAGATTGAACTCGCCGATTAACTTCTGAAGCTCTGCGTCGTTGTCGTTTGCTTCCTTTGCTTCGGCATAAGCCTTGAAGCGTTCATCTGCCTGAATTGCCTTGCCTAATTCTCTTGCTGCTTTGATTGCGTCCATGATAATAATTCCTTTCTCTGAGCATAAGCTCTTTATTCATTTATTTCTCCGACAAGCGCCCAGTTGAGCGCCTTCGTTATTTTTACGTCAACGAACTTTCCTATATGCTGTTCATTGCCGTTAAAATCTACTATGATATTCTGACGGGATTTGCCTGTATAAAGGCTTTCGTCAGTCCTGCCCCTGCCCTCGCAGAGAACACGCAGGGTCTTGCCCACATACTTTTTATATGCCTCGTCGCCTGCTTTACCCTGAACCTCCAGCAGCTCCCTAAACCATTTTCCCTTTTCCTCCTCGGAAACAGGGTCGTCCATTTCCGCCGCCTTTGTGCCGCTCCGCTTGCTGTATATGAAAGTAAATGCGCTGTCGTACTTAACCCGCTCCATAAGCTTCAGCGTTTCCCTGAAATCCTCGTAAGTTTCACTGGGGAAGCCTACGATGATATCCGTTGTAAGCTGGATATCGGGAATACGCTTTCTGGCATAGTCAACCAGCGAAAGGTATTTTTCAACGTCATAATGACGGTTCATAAGCTTTAAAATGCGGTTGCTGCCGCTCTGTACAGGAAGGTGAAGATGCCATGAAATATGCTTGCTGTCTGCTATCGTATCAATAAGCTCAGTGGTGCAGTCCTTGGGGTGAGAGGTCATGAAGCTGATTTTGAATTCGCCCTCCAGGCTGTCAAGCTCCTTTAAAAGCCCCTTGAAATCAAGACTTCCGTCCTTGCCGTAGGAGTTTACATTCTGCCCTAAAAGCAGAATTTCACGGTAGCCCTTTTCAATAAGTCCCTTAACCTCGGAAATAATCTCCTCAGGCGCACGGGAACGCTCCCTGCCTCTTACATAAGGCACTATGCAGTAGGTGCAGAAATTATTGCAGCCGTACATAATCGGCACGCTTGCCTTGAAATCGCTGTCGCGCTTTACGGGAATACCCTCGCAGATTACACCGTCGCTTTCGGGAATCATAAACACACGCTTGTCTTCCGCAAAAATACTGTAAAGATATTCAGGGAATTTATGAAGCACGTGAGTACCGAAAACCAGATCCACAAAGGGAAAGGTTTTCTTTATTCTGTCGGCAATATGCCCCTGCTGAACCATACAGCCGCATACGGCGATTATAAGGTCAGGGTTGCGGTTTTTAAGGTGCTTTAAGGCGCCGAGGTTGCCGAAAACGCGGTTTTCAGCATTTTCACGCACCGCACAGGTATTGTACAGAATAAAATCCGCCTCATCAGGGTTATCGGTAAAGCCGTAGCCCATCTCCGCCAGCATACCATTGATTTTCTCGCCGTCGGAAACATTCTGCTGACAGCCGTAGCTGTGAGTATATGCAAGAGGTATGCGGTCGAACATGTGGGTTACCGCACGCACACGCTGCGTAAAAAACCGCTGTTCCTTAATTTCTTCTTCGCTTACCAGCTGAGTCAAAGCCATATCACCCTACTTTCAGAAATATACTTTAATATTATATCATAAATCCGACTTTTTTTCAAGTGCGAAGAAGCGTTTTTTATGTTTTTTCGTCATATATACAATACCCTGCCCTTTTTTCGCCCTTACATTCAATGAAAATACTTTATTTTTGTGTAACTTATCCAAAAATATAAAAATTTATAAAAAACACTTGTATATTTTATCATAATATGCTATAATACAGACATAGGCAGAGGATAAGCTCCGAAGCCTTAAAAGGCGGAGACCGCCCCCGGGCGCGTTCCCACAGGAAAGGAATGATCACAAATATGACAGTACAGATTACCGCTAAGAAAATGCAGATAAGCCAGAGCTTTACGGATTATGCTTCCGAACGTTTATCAGCTAAGCTTGATAAATTCTTCGGCGACGACGCAAAGGCAAAGCTCACACTCAGTACGATTAAGAATCTGATTGTTCTTGAGCTTACCGTTACATACGGCGGCGTTATGTTCCGTGCAGAGCAGTCCGCAGAGGACAAGAACGACGCACTCGACGCATGTATCGATAAGATTATCCGCCAGATAAGAAAGAATAAGACTAAGCTCGCAAAACAGCTCCGTGACAACTCCTTCGCAGATAAGTTCGAGGATACCCCCGACGAGCAGACGGACTACACCGTTATCAAGCGCAAGAAATTCGAGCTGCGCCCCATGTCTGTTGACGAAGCTATCTTACAGATGAACCTTCTCGGTCACACATTCTTCATGTTCAAGAATGCCGAAACAGGCGATGTCAACGTTGTTTATAAGCGTGCAGACGAGGACTATGCCGTTCTCGAACCCAGCAAGGATTAAGTGAATAAATAACGGGCGGACATTCCGGTGTCCGCCCTGTGTTGTTTATTAACCGCACTGAAGAATCAGCCATACATTATCAAAATTGAGGCTTTGCAGGTCGCTCTTCTTAATCCAGAAATAGATATGACCGCAGTCGCCGAACATCATTTCGTAATGCCCGTCGTCGGTTTCGATGGTTCCCATCTGGAACAGCAGAGTCCAGTCCTTTGCCTTTTCCAGAATGTCAGCCTTCTCGCTTTCGGGAATTTTAGCGTAGTCCTCGGGACTTCCGCAGCGATAACCGCGCGTTACTCTTTCACATTCATTCTCCATAGGATTCTGGATTACATCGGGATAGCCGAGAAGCTTTGTAACATCGCCCCATTCGTCAGGCTCATAACCCATCTCCGCACTGCATTCCCAGTATTCATCATAATCTATGTCATGGGAAATGCATGACGGGTCAGGAACGCTTATCTGCTGTTCAAACTTAACCTCATGCTCGGGAATTACAGCCTCCTCGTCCATTTCCTCAGGTGTTTCCGCAAGGGTAAGCACGTCAGTCTCGGGGAAATAATACACCCTTGAACAGCCCTTATCAGCAGGGTCGAATCCCCAGCAGGAGGAAATATATTCATAGAAGAAGCTGAGAATGCCCGTTTTAGGGAGAAGTCCCTCGGTGTCGTATTCCGCAATGTCGCTGAGATTAATCTGCGCCAGAAAGGAAAGAGGTCTGGATTTTGTCACATCGTCATAGCCCTCGCCCGTATACTCGGGCCACACAAAATCTGCGGGGACTGCGGGTCTGCCGCCTATTCTGCTGGCAGTAACGGAAAGTGGATTTTCAGGCTTTCCATAGGAAATTCTTATTTCATTTCTTGCAAGTTCATCAATTTTTGCTCTGATTTCAGCTTCTGTCATAGCGTACACCTCTCAGTATATATTTTGTTGCTTTTATTATACCATCACACCCATAAATAGTCAATAATTTTACCCGAAAGGGGAGGATTTTTACGGAAATCGAACATACAAAAATAATCATCGAAAACGGCGTAATAACCTACGGCGGCAACCAGAGCCGTTTTGAAGAAGTGCGCAAAACCGCCTGCGGTATGATTGCCGCTTGCGATATGATACTCCGATTCAGAGATAAAAACTGCACCCCCGTACCCTTTGACAAGTACAGAGATTTCGTAAATCACATGACGGAAAACCATTTCTACAAGCACAGCCGTAATCCCCTGGGCGTGCCCGTCTGCAAGATACTAAAAGCTCTCAATAAATCTCAGAACGACCGCCGCTTCCGCTTTATCAGCCGTGTTTTTCTGAACCCCGTAAAGCTCGCTGAAATAATCACAAAATCCCTTGAAAATGACACGCCTGTTATTGTACGGATAGGCGCGAACCGCAAAAAACTGCCCTATAAAATAGCCTTTCCCGTTTCGGGAAACACAGAGCGTGAGGACAGAATGACCTGGCACTACATAACCGTTACGGGGATAGAAAACGACACCCTGATTTTCTATTCATGGGGCGGAAAAGGCACAATGAAAATTTCCGACCTCTGTCGCTTTTTCGGCTTTACGGGCGGAATTATCACCGCTGAATAAAAGACCTTTCCTGTGAAATAATAGATAAAAACAGGAAAGGAAAAAACACATGGAAAAGGATAAAAGCATTTACGAGATTTTCAGTGCCGCCGCTTCATCAAGCGAATGCACGGGGCTTATTCCTGCAGGTGATAACCTCGACCCCGAGACCGTTTCAAACTACAAGGATATTCTCCCCTACTCTGCCCCGGGAGCTATAAAGGATTACAGCAAGGCGGAGTTTGAACGGATAAAAAAGCTGAATGATACACCATAAAAGCGCGCGGGCTTCCTTTGGATGCCCGCGGTTTATTATTTACAAAAAACTCTCCACCTGCGTGACATTTCCCCCTTTTCAGGTGTATTATAAGTGAAAGCTTTCAAAAAACAGGTAAAGGAGGCGGCTGCTATAACGGATAAGGAATTTACAAGAATTGCTCAGCTTTACAGCGGTACGGTTTTCCGAACGGCAATGTGCTATGTAAAAAACAGCTCTGACGCCGACGATATAATGCAGGAAGCATTTCTGAAGCTGTATACATACAGCGGTGCTTTTGAAAGCGACAGCCACATAAAAGCGTGGCTTATAAGAATTACCACAAATCTCTGCAAGAATTTTCTTCGCTACCGCCGTTTAAGGATATGGGAGCCGCTGGAAAACGCCCGTGAGCTTGAAGCGCCGCAGACAGAGGAAAACAGCCTGCTGCCGCTTATCATGAAGCTGAGCGGGAATAACCGCATCGTGCTTTATATGCACTATTACGAGGGCTATTCAGTAAAGGAGATTTCAGCTCTTCTGAAGCTTACGGAAACAGCGGTGACCTCACAGCTTTACCGCGGAAGAAAGCAGCTTGAAAGGCTCATGGAAAAGGAGGATTTTTATGGATAACAAGGAAATTTTCATAAAGGCTTTTTCTCAGCTTGACCCCCTTACCGATAATGAAACAATGCTGAAAAACGTTAAGGAAAGGGCAGGAAAAATGAACACAAGAAAAAGAATTGCATTCAAAAAGCCGCTGGCGGTTATTGCGGCGGCAGTTTTAACCGTGGCGGCGGCGACAATAAGCGTAGGCGCGGCGACAGACTGGGATTATTTCGGCGTATTCGGTCAGATTTTCGGAAAAAGAGGAGAAAATATCAAGGATAATGTCGTACCCGAGGCAACCGTTATTCAGGATACCATTGACACTATGGACTTTGAAATCGTGGCAGCGGCGGCGGACAAGCACAGCGTTATGACAATCATCGACATCTACCCCGAAAATGATTTCAAGCTGATTGAAGAAACGGAGCACGGTACAATTATTCACCCTATATGGGATTTATTCATCACTGTTGTCTCTGAGAATATATCCGATTCAGGTACAAACGTAACTCCGCTGGAAACTTCGGAAGAAAAGGTGCGTCTCTGCGTGAGAATGAACACCGTAACGGAAATAAAGAATGAAAAGGTTACTATAAATGCTGTACTGGAAAATAAAAAAGATGAAAATGGTGAATACGCTTTCGACACAGACAGCTATTATGCATGGTCTGCCGAATTTACGGTATCCTACACAGGTGAAGAAATCCGTTATGAAGAGGAACTGACCGTATCCTGCACCATCGGTCCCGCTACAGTGACAGGTATTGAAATTTCTCCTATTTCCGCTTACCTCGAGGGAGAAAGGCTTGACAACTTCTTCGGAGAATACGGCGACTACGATAAAAATTATGTATTGCTTGACAGCGGAGAAAGGGTAATAATCTGCGGTATTACAGCGTCAGCCTATGAGTATCCCATAGGCAACACGCATTTGACCTTAACCTTTGCTGAACCCATAAACCCCGAAGAAGCAGCTTCCATTGTCATAGGCGACAACACAATCAAACTGAAATAAATCAAACGGACGGAGGATAATTCCTTCGTCCGTTTTCTGTTACAAAATAATGCAGATAAGCCCGCCGCAGCCCTCGTTGATGATTCTCTCAATTGTCTCCTGTAATTTCTGCCGTGCGTCGGAGGGCATACGGTAAAGCTTGTTGTGCAGTCCCTCGTTTACCAGTTCATGAAGGGATTTTCCGAAAATATTGCTCTCCCAGATTTTTGTGGGATTTTCCTCAAATTCCTTTAAGAGATAATGTATAAGTTCCTCGCTCTGGCGCTCAGAACCTACCACGGGCGAAACCTCTGTCTCGATATTCGCCGACATCATGTGGATTGACGGCGCCTGTGCGCGGAGTTTTACGCCGTATTTTCCGCCCTGCTTTACAATTTCGGGTTCTTCAAGGCTCAGCTCATCAATATCAGGCATTACTATTCCGTAGCCCGTGGTCTGAACCTCGTCAAGCGCCGCCTTTACCTTTTCATATTTGCGCTTGATTTCCGCAAGCTCAATCATACATGGCATAAGGTCGCCCTCGTCGTGCAGCTCAAGCCCAGTTGTTTCCCCGAGAATACGGTAGAACAGCTCATTTCTGATATCTATTTTTATGAAGCCTGCACCCCTGCCTAAATCTATTTCCTCTACGGTGCAGCCCGTAATGTATTCGCAGTCCGAAAGGCGGCAGGTTACGTCCTTGATTTCGGCAATTGCCGAAATGCTTTCCGCGGAGCTTTTCAGGGAGGTAAAAATCTCCTTTTTGAGCCAGTGCTCCTTGTCGAGAACAGTAAGCCACTTGGGCATTCTTATATTGATTTCCTTTACAGGGAACTGGAGCAGTATTTCCGTGAGGATTTCCTTTATCTCCTGTTCGCCGATTTCAAGACAGTTCAGCGCAATAACAGGCTTGCCGTACTTTTCGCTCATATCCCTTGCAAGGGTAATAGTTTCCTCACTCTGAGGATTCTTACAGTTGAGCACCACCGCAAAAGGCTTGTTTATGTGATTAAGTTCGTCAATCACACGCTGTTCGGCTTCTTCATATTCGGAACGGGGAATATCGGAAATACTTCCGTCGGTGGTTACCACAAGACCGATTGTGGAATGTTCGTTTATTACCTTCTGTGTGCCCACCTCTGCCGCCATGTTGAATGGAATTTCCGTATCAAACCACGGCGTCATCACCATACGCGGCTGCTCATTTTCAATATAGCCGATTGAACTTGGGACGATATACCCTACACAGTCAATAAGCCGTACATTCATGAAGGTGTTGTCGTCAAGGTGAATGGAAATTGCGTCCTCTGGAACAAATTTCGGTTCGGTAGTCATAATCGTCTTGCCCGCCGCACCCTGCGGAAGTTCGTCAACCGCACGCTCACGGCGGAAGCTGCTTTCAATATTGGGAATCACCACCGACTGCATAAAGCGGCTGATAAAGGTTGATTTTCCCGAACGGACAGGGCCTACAACGCCGATATAGATATTCCCGTCCGTTCTCATGGCAATATCATGATAAATAGAATTATTCATACAATCCTCCTGTCAGACTATGGGAATAAGCAGCATACAGGGGGCTGTAAGCTGTTCCTCTTCCAGTTCATTTTCAGCTGTTACCGCCGAAACGCTTGTGTTGTACTTCTTGGCAATATCCCAGATTTTCTCGCCCTTATCCGCATAATAAAGCTTAAGCGCATAATCAGGGGTTTTCTTCTTGGGTGAATCCTCGGAAATATTGATTTCGCTTACAGTATTTATTGTCTTGATTTTATAAACAAGCCCCTGTGCCGAAAGCTGAACCTGAATATCCGCGGTGCGGTCGCCTGAAATGCTGTAACTTACATTGGATACCGACAGACCTATATCCGCCGAATACGCCCCGTCCTCGCAGATAATATCCGTTTCAAACTCGAAAGGCTCATTCTTCTCAATAAACAGCGGTTTTCCGTTGCCGTTTCTTCCGATAAGCCCGATGCACGCCTGACCACTTATGATAATTCTTCCGCTTTCCTCCGCAGAACGCACGTTATAACCCGAAAGGTCGCATCTGCAGTCGAAAACCTCGCTGATATTACCGTCGCTGTAATCCAGAACAGACCTGAAGCTGTGCTGGGTGGTAAGGTAGCTTGGAGTATGCTCAAGCTTCACGGGGACGGAAGTGAAACTGCAGTCATAATCAGTGGAATAAATATCGCTCAGGGGCATAATTTCAGCCTCTTTGTATGCGTTGACCTTGCAGTCCACGGTAATCTCACAGCCCAGCAGCCTGTTTTCGCCGTCATCGCCCTGCTTTATTTCAAGGTCGCAGTCCATAACGTCGAAACGGGCGCAGCAGCTGTGTGCGTCGGTGATTCCGTCAACGTCTACTATCTGGCTCAGGGGTACGTCTGCCTCCATAACCTCCGTTGACATTCCGCCGTCGGTGCGTGTGAGATACAGTGCCCGTACCCTGGCTTCGCCCTTTATTACAACCTTATCGGCAATAATCTTGGTATCGGTTACCGCCGCACTGCAGCTTACCGTAAGAATTGAAGCAATACCGCCGCCCGAGCCTGTTTCGATATCCTCTCTTGCCACGTACTGACGGCTGGCATAAAGGCGGCTGCCGCAGTAGCTTACCCTGTCGCGCCTTACCTCAGCGCCGAGACCCTCAGCACCGCTTAAAATCTCACCCTCTGTACAACCCGTAACCTTCACCTTGCAGCTTACAGCCCCACGGATATCAATTCTTCTTCCGCTGACCGCACGGCAGTTGCAGTAATCGGTCTTCTGGAAAATGCTTACCATGGGCTTTTCCGCAGGCTTTACCAGCTCTACGGTCTTTGAATAGGTAAAACGCTGCTCGATACAATTGATGTCATCGCTCTGCTCAGAAAGATACAGCACCTTTATGTACACTACCCCGTCTATGAAAAGCTGGGTTCCCGACACACTGTATGACACAACGCCGGGAGTAAGCGTGCATTTCAGTATCTTGAAGATATCGGGGTAATAATCGGGCAGAACGTAATCAAATTCCACACCCTGCTCCGTCTGCCCGTCGTATACCGTCTCGGTAAGAAAAACAGGCTCTTTATCAAGTAACAGTTTCATGGCTTAACCTCCGTTTTTGTTTTTCAAGAGATTATATTCACCACCCGTACAGGATATGACAAGCAATTTTCATACATACAGTATCTGTTTGGCTATTTTTTCATGTCACCCTCTTATTGTGCAAATATAACAAAATCAGTCTTGCCCAACGCAGATATTTTACAATTACATCTTTATATAATTGACAAAAACAGGTTAATGTGGTAAAATTACAGAGATATACAGATAAAAATCGGGAGGTTTATATGGAAATAATAGTCTACCTTCTTGCCGTTCTTCTTACGGCACTTTCAATTCTGGTTTTCCTTCTGGTGCGGAAAATCAGACATGAACGCAGTAAAAACAAGAACCTTTCCGCTCTTATAAATGCCAGCGAGGTTTACACCATCACATGGACTACGGATTTTTCACGGATTGAAGCCAACAAGCCCATGACGGAATTTCTGGAGAAAATCGGCAGAACCGCCGATGAGAATTTCCTGAAAAGTATTTTTCTGGATAATGACTCACTCGGTACAACAGGAAGCGTCCTTCTTGTAGGCGCAATGGCAAAGGAGGGTCGCACCGCCGCATTTACACTTTCCGACGGTTCAGTACGGCACATTCTCTGGAAAAGCAAAATCATAAACACAGGCGACGCTTTTACTTCTATCGCCACCACAGGCACCGACGTAACTGAGGAATATACCACCCAGAAGGAGCTGGATACCGCAAAACAACAGCAGGCCATAGCTTCCGAAAGCCTTGATATCGCCGCTGAAAGCGCAGAGCTGGGTATTCTTACAATTACTCACACTGCTGTCGGCTATGATATTTCGATTTCCGATATCGGGCGTGAAATGCTGGGTATAGACGGCGAAAATATCACCTATGAGGATTTCACTTCAAAAATAAGTATAAACGAGCGTGAGCTTTTCGATAACTGCGTCCACAAGCTGTTTTCAGAGGCTTCCGCTTCGGACAGCGTTGAAGTCAATATACGCATAAGCGAAAATACCGTTCATCGCTTCCTGTTCCGTATAAAGGCCACAAAATGTACCTCCAATAATCTTAACCGTCTCACCGCAGCGTTTGTGGACATGACAGCGGAACGTGCAAACATAAGCCGCCGCGAACATGTATCAGGCGAAGACCCGCTTACGGGCTTCCTTGGCCGCAACGGCTTTTTCTCAGACGGCGAAGCTTACCTTGCAAAAGCAAAGGAAGAAAACACCGGTGCGGCTGTTGTCAGCATCAGGATTGACCGCTATCAGAAAATTTCCACCCTTTTCGGTATGGAAATTGCTGACCGTCTGCTGCTTACATACGCTCAGGGTCTTGAAAACTGCAGCAGAAACCCTGCGCTTTTCGGTAAAATAGCTCAGGACAATTTTGCTGTTCTCCTGCCCTTCTCCGACAAAAAGAATATCGACCTTTTCGTAAAGGAGCTGAGCCTGTTTATTGAAAATGCCTGCAACGGCAATATCCTCCCCTCTATTCTCACCGAACAGTCCCGCTTCACCGCAGGCGTGTGCTTCTACGACGGCACCGATGATATAATCTCGCTCTATAATAAAGCCAATATGACGCTGTATACGGAGTTTTCCGAAAGCAATGGTGTCTGCCGCTACTTTGACAAGACGGTTGAAGAAAAAATCTACAACCGCGACACTATCGAGGAAGAACTGAGAACCGCCATTAAAAACGGTGAATTTGAGCTTTACTACCAGCCGAAGATGAGCTTCGACGGAACCGAGCTTCTCGGTGCGGAAGCTCTTATGCGCTGGAATCACCCGGCCAACGGCGTAGTTTCGCCCATTTCCTTCATACCCATAGCTGAGGAAGTGGGACTTATCACACAGATAGACGAATGGGGCCTTATGGAGGCCTGCCGTCAGGCAAAGCTCTGGCAGGATAAGGGCTACAAGCCTCTCCGTGTTTCTGTCAATATGTCTCAGGCACAGCTTTATCAGACCGACGTGGTTTCCTCTATCGAGCACGCTCTGAACAGCTCGGGGCTTTCCTCCGAATATCTTGAGGTGGAGCTTACTGAAACCATGGCAATGCAAGATATCGAGCGCACTATAAGCATTCTGAAGAAAATTCAGGAGCTTGGCGTTTCAGTCTCAATGGACGATTTCGGTACAGGCTACTCTTCACTTTCCGCACTGAAGCTTCTGCCTATAAATATCCTCAAAATCGACCGCAGCCTGATTTACGATATCACCGCAAATCCCACCTCACACAGTATCGTAAAGGCTATTGTTGAGCTTGGCAAGGCACTTGACCTTGTAGTTCTCGCAGAGGGCGTCGAAACGGAAAAGCAGAGCGAAATGCTCAGCAAGCTGGGCTGTACCATTGCACAGGGTTATTTCTACGGAAAACCCCTCACCGCCGCAGATATTGAAAGAAAATTCCTTAAAAACACAGCCATAACCGAATAACAACAGAGGCGTTCCGCATATCGCGGAGCGCCCCTGTTTTTTTTCTTGACCTTAATAAATAATTGTGGTATAATGTATTGTGATTAATTTTGTCTGCTTATGGAGAATTAAAAATTATGTTAATTGTTATAGACGGACTGGACGGCTGCGGAAAATCCACCCAGTTTGAGCTTCTCAAAGAAAAATTTACCGATGCACATTTTATCACCTTCCCATATTATAATACTAACAGCGGAAAAATCGTAAGCGACTACCTCAGCGGAAAATTTCATGAGGAAAACCCTTATGTCAGCGCTTTTTCCGCCAGCGCAATCTACGCCGTTGACCGCTACACAAGCTATAAGACCCACTGGGAAGAGCTTTATAAAAGCGGTTCACCCGTAATTTCCGCCCGCTATGTCACCTCTAACGCTATCTATCAGATGACAAAGCTGGACAAATCCGAATGGGACGGATATCTTAACTGGCTTTACGATTTTGAATATGAAAAGCTGGGTATGCCAAGACCCGACAAGACTATTTTCTTAGATATGCCTGTGGAGATTTCCCAGAAGCTGCTTTCCGCACGTTATGACGGCGACGAAAGCAAAAAGGATATCCACGAGCAGAATGTGGCTTTTCTCAAAGCCTGCCGTGAGGCAGCACTCTATGTCGGTAAACGCGACGGCTGGATAATCGTACCCTGCAGCAACGGTGAAAATCCTCGCTCAATCGAAGAAATCAATTCAGATTTACAAGCAATTATCAAGGAATAGGAAATAACAATGCTGGAATTCAGACCCGTCCTGCTTTCGGACAAGCCATGGGTTGACGAGCTTCTGTCCCACTCGGATTTCAGGGGCTGTGAATACACCTTCGGCAACAATTTCTGCTGGCAGGATATTTATGATATAAAAATATGCAGATACAAGGACTTCTACCTGATTAAAAACGGAAACGGCTTCTTCTTCCCTGCGGGAAAGGGCGATATTGCGGAGGTCATCTCCGAAATCGGCCGTTACTGCCACGAGACAGGAATTCCCTTCTGCTTTACGACCATGAACAAAATTTCAATGCTTACTTTAAAGGAAATGTACGGTGACCGCGCCGAGGTAAGCACAAACCCCGATTATTACGACTATATTTACAGTTATGAGGATTTAACGGAGCTTAAAGGCAAGAAATACCATGCCAAGCGCAATCATATTTCCCGCTTCTGCGACAATGAATGGAGCTATGAGGAAATTTCCGGAAAAAATATCGGCGAGTGCATGGAAATGAACGACGAGTGGTGCCGCCGCAATGACTGCATCAACAATGCCGACAAGGCGGAGGAAATCTGCGCGGTAAAAGTCGGGCTGAAAAATTTCACTGCCCTCGGATATACCGGTGGTCTGATACGCGTAAACGGCAGTGTTCAGGCGTTTACCTTCGGCGAAAGAGTGAACAGTGATACCTTTGTGGTTCATGTGGAAAAGGCCTTTACAGATTTTCAGGGTGCTTACCCTATGATAAACAAGCAGTTTCTCATAAACTCCGTAAGCGGCGTCAGATATATCAACCGTGAGGAGGATATGGGCGAGGAAGGACTAAGAAAAGCGAAGCAGTCCTATTATCCCTGCTTTATGGAAGAAAAATTCCGCATACTCATCAAGTGAAAGGAAAGATTATCATGATTTATGTTTTTTTAGCAAACGGCTTTGAAGAAACCGAGGCAATTGCCCCCATTGATATTTTAAGAAGAAGCGAGCTTAAGGTTGTGACTGTAGGTATCGGCGAGGATATCGTCGTAAGCTCCCACGGCATAGCTGTCGTACCCGACATCACCGAGGTGGATTTTGTGCCCTCCGACGATATTGATATGATTGTTCTCCCCGGCGGTATGCCCGGTACTCTTAACCTTGAAAAGAGCCGTACAGTGCAGGACGCTATCGGCTTCTGCATTGAAAACGACAAGTATATTGCCGCTATCTGTGCCGCTCCCTCAATTCTTGGCAGAAAGGGGCTCTTAAACGGCAGGAAAGCCACCTGCTTCCCCGGCTTTGAACAGTTCCTCGCAGGTGCAGAATACTCACCCGAGGGCGTTGTGCAGGACGGAAAAATTATCACCGCAAAGGGCGCAGGCGTTGCTATTGATTTTGGTCTCAAGCTTTCCGAAATTCTTACAAGCGAAGCAAACGCAAAGAAAATCAGAGCCTCCTTACAGTGCAGATGAATAAAAAGGAACTGAGACAGGAGCTGCTGAAGCGGCGTCGGGATATGGACAGAAATTACAGGGAAAAAACCTGTGAAATGATTTATAATAATCTTATAAGCTGTCCCGAGGTCGATAATGCAGAAATCGTGCTGACTTATATTTCAACCGATATTGAGGTTGATACCATAAGATTTATTGAAACAATGCTGAAAAAAGGCAAAACCGTTGCCGTGCCCCGCTGCGAAGGCAAGAATATGAGATTTATCAGAATCACGGGGCTTGACTCCCTCGTTAAAGGCGCTTTCGGAATCCCCGAGCCAACGGGCAATGACGAAGTGACGGATTTTGACAACTCAGTGTGTATCACTCCCGCCCTCTCCTTTGACCGCAGAGGCTATCGTCTCGGTTACGGCGGCGGGTATTACGACCGCTTTTCCGAAAAATACAGCGGTATTTCAATCGGAATATGCTTTGACAGCTTTATGGGCGAAATTCCCAGAGAGGAATTTGACCGACCCGTTAAGATAATTATTACAGAAAAAGAAACCCTTTACATAAAGAAATGAGGTGTAACCTTGGCTGAGAAAAAACACGATGAAATGGAAAGCCTTGCCGCTTTTTTACATAGCGGCAGTGAGCCGGAAAAGCCTGCGGCACCTGAACCCGTGCCTCAGAAAAAGGCAGCGAAGAGCGCTCCCGAAAGCAAAAAGGACAGCAAATCGGGCGGCAGTCTCAATGATATACTTTTTTCCATTGACGAAAAGAAAAAGCAGCGCAGCTCTGCGCCTGTCATGACTATGAGCGAACCTGAGGACGACGTAGCCGTGGTTTACGGCAGCGACGAGCCTGAAGAAGAGCTGCCCGACGCTTCCGCTTATGAAAATTATGAAAACGACAACGGACATTATGACGATGCCGCTACGCAGATGATGAATGTGGTAAATGTCCCCGTCAAGAACACCTCCTCAGCGCAGAAGCTTGAAGAAGAGCCCGAGGAAGAGGACTTAGAAACCGAGGAAGAAAAGCGCGAACGTCTGGAACTGAAGGAAATGCGTATACGCTATGAAAAACAGCGTCAGCACGCACGCACTTTCGCATTCGTTCTTATCGGTGCCTTTCTCTGCGTGGGTATCCTTGCCGCTTCTGTATTCTTTTCAAGATATATTGTAACCTACGCCCTTGACCTTACAGGCATAGTTACCAACGATTTCAGAATTGACGTTATTATCCCCGAGGACGCAGATACCGAAACGGTTGCGGCAATACTCGGTGAAAACAATATCATAAGCTCTCCCAAATTCTTCGCTTATTTCGGCGAGCTTACAGGAAAAGAGGACGAGTTTATTCCCGGAACCTATACTTTAAGCTCCACCATGTCCTACATGACCATATACAGCACCCTGCAGAATGAGGAATTTACGGAAAAAACCGTAATCATACGTATTGTGGAAGGTATGACTGCAAGAGAAATCGGTGAACTGCTGGAAGAAAACTGCGTATGCTTCGCCGAGGACTTTGAAAAATACTACAAGAGCATACAGAATAACTATGATTTCGAGCGCCGTCTTTCCGAAAGCTCTTCAAAGTACAATCAGATGGAGGGTTATCTCTTCCCCGATACCTATGAATTCTATGTGGTTCAGGCTATGGAGGACAAGAGCCTTCACGGTGCGGCTACCGAAGAAGCTCAGCTGATGTATGAAAACTCGCTGGAAAACGCCGAGACTGCCGCTAAGAAGATGTACAGCAACTTCAACGACAAGATGACCCGTACCATGTATAAGAAAATGGGCGAGATGAATATGACCCTTGACGAGGTTATAACACTTGCTTCCATGGTTCAGAAGGAAGCGGCAAGCGTTGAAGATATGTATTATGTTGCAAGCGTATTCTTAAACCGTATCAGAAATTCCGAGAGCTTCCCCAGGCTTGAATCCGACGTTACTATTCTTTATGTTGAAAACGAGATAAAACCCTATCTCACAACAAACAGCGCGAGATACAAGGCTCTCGCCAAGGCGTACAACACCTACGAATGCAACGGTATCCCCGCAGGCGCTGTCTGCAACCCCGGTCTTGACGCTATTGACGCAGTGCTGAATGCAGCTGAGACCAATTATTTCTTCTTCTGTGCCAACGAGGAAACAGGCGAGGTATTCTACGCCGAAACCAAGGAACAGCACGAAGAAAACCTTGTACTTGCAGGACTTGCAGATTAAATTTAAGGAGTGACTTTTTTGGCTGAATTGCTCTCCCCAGCAGGGGATTATGAATGTCTTGAAGCCGCTGTGGACTACGGCTGTGACGCAGTTTATCTGGGCGGTACAGAGTTCGGTATGCGCGCAGGCCCCAAGAATTTTGATATGAGCGCCCTCACCTCTGCCGTGGAATATGCTCACGGCAAAGGCGTAAAGGTATACCTTACCTGCAACACCGTTCCCACCAACGATGAGGTCGAAGCCTTCCCCGAATTTATAAAGAATGCCGCCGCAACAGGTATTGACGCGGTAATCGTTGCAGATATCGGAGTTATGGCCATGGTAAAAAAATACGCACCCGGTCTTGACATACACATGTCGACCCAGGTGGGCATTATGAACTATGAAACCGCCAACGAGCTTTACCGTCTGGGAGCCAGACGTATAGTCCTCGCCCGTGAAACAAGCCTTGCGGAAATCCGCCGTATACGTGACAATATACCCGAGGATATGGAAATCGAAGCCTTTGTCCACGGCGCTATGTGCGTTTCCTTTTCGGGCAGATGTCTGCTGTCCAAATACCTTGTCGACCGTGACGCAAACCGCGGTGCATGTGCCCAGCCCTGCCGCTGGAGATATTTCATCACCGAAGAAAAGCGCATAGGTCAGGATTTTGAAATTTTCGAGGATAACCGCGGCACCTACATTCTCAACGCCAAGGATTTGTGCATGATTGAGCATATAAAGGAGTTGCTTGACGCAGGCGTTACCAGCCTTAAAATCGAAGGCCGTGCGAAATCTTCATACTATGTTGCCACTGTTACAAACGCCTATCGCTGCGCTCTTGACTGCGTTTACAGAAACGAAGAAGCTCCGCGCTGGGTGCTTGACGAAGTATATAAGGTCAGCCACCGCCGCTACTGCACAGGCTTCTTCTTTGATCATGACGACGCAGAGCAGTATTATGAGGACAGCGGATATTTCCGCGAATACGACTTTGCAGGCGTTATCGACGGGTATGAAAACGGCGTTATTCACATGACCCAGCGCAATTATTTCACCCTTGATGACGAGCTTGAAATCCTCTCCCCCGGCTGTGAGCCTGTCCGTTTTACCCCTGCTGAAATGTTCAACGATAAGGGTGAAAGCGTGAGAATTGCAAATCATGCCACGGAAAAGCTCACCATTCCCTACGAGCGTGAATTTCCGAAAAATTCTATCCTCAGAAAGCCCTCCAAGGACAGGGAAAAGAAGGACTGAAAGGAATAAAGATGGAATTAACCAATATAGGTACAATTAAAGAGCTTTTTGCAAAACACGGCTTTTCCTTTACAAAATCACTGGGACAGAACTTCCTTATAAATCCCACGGTCTGCCCGAAAATCGCAGAGATGGGCGGCTGTAAAAAGGGTGCCGCGGCTATCGAAATCGGTACGGGCGTAGGCGTTCTCACAAAGGAGCTTGCCCTGCGCTGTGATAAGGTTATTGCCGTGGAAATTGACGAGGGGCTGAAGCCTATTTTAAGCGAAACCCTTGCGGATTTTGACAATGTGGAAATTGTCTTTGCAGATGTCATGAAAACCGACCTGCACGCACTCATCGCCGAAAAGCTTCAGGGGTATGACGAAATTTTAGTATGTGCAAATCTGCCATACTACATAACCTCGCCCGTTATAATGCGGCTTTTAGAGGAAAAGCTCCCCATAAGCGCAGTTACGGTAATGGTGCAGAAGGAGGCCGCCGACCGCCTTTGCGCCAAGGTAGGCGCGAGGGACTGCGGAGCTATCACCGTGGCGGTGAACTATTACAGCACCCCGAAAATGCTGTTCAGAGTAAACCGCGGCAGCTTTATGCCTGCGCCGAATGTTGACAGCGCAGTTATACGCCTCGATATAAGCCGTACGCCGAAATACACCCCAAAGGACGAAAAGCTGTTCTTTGAAATCGTACACGCCGCCTTTGCCCAGCGGAGAAAACAGCTTATAAACCCTGTGGCTTCAGCTCTGAAAATAGAAAAAGCCGTGCTGGCGGAAATCCTCACAGAATGTAAAATAAAGGCTACCGCCCGTCCCGAAGAGCTTAAAATGGAAGATTTTGTAGCTTTAAGCGACAGGCTTTCGGAAAAATAAATATTAATCCCTTTCTTTGACAAAAATTTTTCCTTACGAGTATTAAAATGAAAACAGAAACACTCGAAAGGAATGATTTTTATGGAAAAGAGTATAAGCTCTGTTCCCCGCGTCAAGGAAAGGGATTTCAGTTTTTTAAAGGGATTTTTTCTTGCCGCAGCTTCGTTTTTTCTGGCACTATCTCCACTTTTCGGACGGTTATCGCCCTTCCCTGCCGCCCTTGTAGGGGCACTGTCGGGCTTCGACTGCGTGGCTGTGTTTTTCGGGAGCGTCATAGGCTTTGCCGCAGCGGACAGCTTTGAGCTTGCGGTGCCGTACATAGGCGCAATGACCCTTATACTGGCTGTGCGGCTTATAATCAACGGGAAAAGAAGCACTATCGTCAATACAGTGTCTGCGGCTGTTACAGCCATAGTTATTTTTATCGCAAACCTGCCCTCGGCTCAGGGGCTTTCGGATATTTTCACAGGCTTTGCCTTCGGCGCTGTGTCCTTTATCGGCGTGATGGCTTTATGCTCCTTCATAAACACAAAGGACAAGCCTGTAAGTGAAGATAATATCCCTCTCGCTCTTTCGGGCGGAATTATCTACACCCTGATAATAACTGCTTTTACAGGGCTTCAGGCAGAAATATTCAACACAGGTATCTTCCTTTCGGCTATGGGTATTGTCCTTTCGCCGTACATACATGACGGTATTTCCGCCGCCGCAGGTATACTTTCCGCCGTAGGAATAACCATAGCTGACGGAGAATTTTCGGGAATTTCAGTCCTGCTGGCACTGAGCGCCCTTATCTCCTCGCTTCTGGGCAGATACGGACGCATCACCCGTGCCTGTGCGCTTATTTTCGCACTGGGTACAGGGGTTGTAATAACAGGAATAACCACACACAGCACTATCTGCTTAGCTTCATCCTTTATCGGCGCTGTCCTTTCAATAATAATCCCCGAGCGGCTTATTCCCACCTTCCGCAACCGATGTTACGCAGGCGTTGCCGCTTCTCACCGTCCATTTTACGCTTTCGGAAAAAAGCTGGAGGGCATGAGCTGTGCGGTAAAGGAAATGAACTGTGCAATCAAAAAAACTGCTGCCGTGCTGGATAACGAAAACCTTCAGGACCCCTCACAGATATATATTTCCGCCGCGGACCATATATGCTCCTCCTGCAGAAATAATATGTACTGTTGGGGCAGCTGCTATAACCGCAGTGCGGATATAATGAACCGCGCCGTAGCAGGTATCCGTCAGGGCAGGCTTGCGGACGAAAGTATGCTGGACGGACACTTTGCGGAAATCTGTACCAGACGCCGTGAGCTTGCCGCGGACCTTAACCGCCGCTACGCCGCCTACTGCTCGGCACAGAGCGCCGCACGGAAGGTGGGAGAGATGCGCACTATGCTTTCCTCCCAGCTTTCGGCAACAGAGCGTATGCTGAAAAAAATGTCCGACGAGCTGTGCAACGACAGCGGGTTTGATATGCAGGCGGCAAAAGCTGCCGAAAGGGTTCTTGAAGAAAACGGAATTACCGACGCCGCCGTAACCGCCATGTATATCGAAAACAGGCTCACAATTGACGCCTACGGAAGGGATACTCCCTTTTTCATAGCTGATAACATAGAAAAAAAGCTGGCTATGGCTTTGCGTAAGGAGTTCGACCCGCCGCTTATCGCCGAAAGCGGCGACGGGGTGCATATCACCCTTTCCGAACGTTCAATGTACGATGCGCAGATTAAAACCTTCGCTCGGAGCAAATCGGGCAATTCGGGCAGTGGCGACTGCTTCGACTGCTTCAACGACGGCAAGGGTAATGTTTACATGATTCTTTCCGACGGAATGGGCAGCGGCAGCAGAGCGAGAATTGACAGCGCTTTTTCCTGCAGTATGCTTACAAAAATGCTTAAGGCGGGGATTGATTTTGACGCAGCAATGGAAATGCTCAATAATTCGCTTATGGTAAAATCCGCCGACGAGAGCTTTGCCACTCTTGACGTCTGCCGCATAAATCTCTATACGGGTGAAATTTCCCTTTATAAAGCGGGGAGTGCTTCCACCTTTGTGCGCTGCGGAAAAAGCTTTTCCGAGCTTTCGGGTAACGGTATCCCCTTTGGTGTAAGCTTTAATGCCGAATACAGCGAAAAGCGCTTTACTGTATCCTTCGGTGATATTGTGATTATGGCGAGCGACGGTGCGGAAATCGACAAAGCGTGGCTTTCCAATATAGTTCTGAGGGACAAGAACCCAGACCTCGGCGGAATTATTTCTACAATCGGCGAGGCGCTCCGCCTCAGCGCAGAAAAAGGAAAGGAGGACGATATCACCGTTATCGGGGTGAAGATTATAAAATGAGCGAAGCCTGAGAAGTTCTTCTTCTCAGGCTTTGTTCATTATCTACCCGAATATACTCATAAACTGCGCAGTCAACAGACCACCGCCCGTGCCTATGACATAACCTAAAAGCGCCATTACAATTCCCACAGGTACAAGAGCACTGCTGTATGCGCCAGCAAGTACGGGTGCAGTTGCCGTACCGCCTACATTAGCCAGCGAAGCCACCGCACAGGTGAAAATATCCATCTTCAGAAGCTTTGCCAGCAGTAGCATAACAAGAATATGAACCAGCAGCACTGTAAATCCTGCTATCAGCCATACAGGCGCGTCACCGATATGGCTTAAATCCGCACGGGAGGCAATAAGCGCTATTACGAAATAAAGAAGCACATTGGAAATTTCCTCGGTACCCTTGATTTTTCCGAAGGGCGTAAGCGCAAGTGTTACACCCAAAGCAGTTACAATAAGCACCGTCCAGGTTGCCTTATCGAAAAACGACATAACGTTATTCAGCAGTACGCCGATTTTCTGTGAAACCGCCGAAACCAGCAGCCCCGAGCCTGTGAGGATTGCAATATTCTGCCATGTGATAACCGAGGTGTCCGCCCTTGTCTCCGCTTCAAGCGCCGCGCCCACCTCGTCTATTGCGCGGGTGTCAGCCTTTGTCCAGCGGTTGAATTTCTTTGAAAAGCCGATAGCCCACAAAAGAAACATGATATAAACCGTACCGCAGATTGAATCCATTACCAGCGCGTATGCCATATCGCTTTCGCTTACGTCCAGTGCCGCCTGAATACCCATCATGTTGCCCGCGCCGCCCATCCAGCTGCCGCAGAGCGCACCCATGGACTTCCACGCACCCTCGCCCAGATAATTGTGAAAAACGGCGTAGGCTATGAAAAATCCCAGAGAAATAGAAGCCGTGGCGGAGAAAAAGCCGATAAGCATTTTCGGTCCCAGCTTTATGATTTTTCTCAGGTCGCATCTGAGTAGCATGAGAAAAAGCATTGCATAAAGCAGCGGATTCTTCAGCGCGCCGTAGGCTTCCGCGGTGCTCTCCGTGTCCCATAATCTGAAGGTGCAGAGCAGCATAAGTCCCAGATATATGAGCACAATAGGCGGAGCGAAGCTGAAGAATTTCTGTGCCTTCTCCCCCCTGAAAAATTTTGGCAGGCAAATAAGTAATGCGGCGGTAAAAAGAATTACCGCCACATACATAAAACCGTCTTTTATCATACCGTTCCCTCCATGCGGCAGACGCTCCGAAGAAACAGCATACCGCAGTTACTTTAATTTCTTAAGCACGGAAAGAAGGTAATTCCATGTGCGCTCCACCGAGGCAACATTCATGCGCTCATCGGGAGTGTGCACATTTTCAAGGTCGGGACCGATTGAAACCATATCACCGTCCGTTATTTTCTCGGAAAGCAGTCCGCATTCAAGCCCTGCATGAATCGAAGTAATCACAGGCTCTCTGCCGTACATTTCCCTGAAGGCTTCAACCATAACATCACGCAGAGGAGAAGCTTCACGGTACTCCCACGAGGGATAGTCAGAATCGAAAACAGCCTTGCCGCCCAGATACTCTGTAAATGAACGCAGCTTTTCCATAATTGCCTTTTTTCCGCTTAAACTGTTACTGCGTATAAGATACCCCATTTTCACCGAATTATTATCAATATAAAGCTCGCCCATGTTAAGTGAAGATTTTACCATGTCGGGGTCGTTCTTCATAACCGTAACAACACCGTCGGGAGAGTTCATGAGCGCAAAGATTACCTTTTTGGTTGAAGCCGCGGTCATGTGCTTTGCGGGAACAGCTTCAAAGCTTTCGCAGGCGCAAAGCTCCGCCTCTGCTTCAAAGCTTCCGTTTTCGTTCCAGAAAATATCTCTGAAATATTCCGAAGCCGCATTGATGATTATATCCTTGTTTTCCGCCTTTGTCACAACAACGGCGCAGGCGGATTTCGGGATAACATTTGTCTTGTTTCCGCCCTTTATGTCGCAGATGAAGAATTCAGCCTGCTTATATGCATAGTTCAGCACCTCGGCAAGCACCTTATGACCGTTCAGACGGCGCTTGTTTATTTCAACGCCCGAGTGACCGCCCAGAAGCTTATCAACTTTGATTTCAACGGCGCACATACCTTCTTCGGTATCGGTAAATTCCATTTCATATTCACAGGCGCAGCGTACTCCGCCTGCACAGCTTACGGTTATGAAGCCTTCCTCCTCGGAGTCGATATTTATGAGCTTCTTACCCTTTAAAAGCGAACCGTCCAGATTTTCCGCACCTGTCATGCCTGTTTCCTCATCAACGGTGAGAAGGATTTCAAGAGGCGGGTGGGGAATATCATCAGAATCGAGAATTGCAAGAACATAGGCGATAGCTATACCGTCGTCGCCGCCTAAGGTAGTGCCGTCCGCCCATACCCATTCGCCGTCAGTGCAAAGGGTTATGGCCTCCTCCTCCATGTCCTTTACGCAGTCATTGCTTTTTTCGCAGACCATATCGAGGTGACCCTGCAGAATCACAGGCTCGCTGCTTTCATAGCCTGCTGTACCGTCTGCATATATGATTACGTTGCCGCAAGGCTCCTTTACAGCTCTGAGTTTATGATTTTCCGCAAATTTCATGCAGTAATCGCCGATTGCTTCTACATTCCCCGAACCATGAGGGATAGCGGAGATTTCTTCAAAATAACGGAATACTTTCATTGGTTTAAGATTTTCGAGCATGAGATTGAGTCCTTTCGTTAATAATAAAACTACTATTATAATAACACAAAAAATCACAAATATCAACCCGAAACTTGACTTTTATTACATTAAGGAGTATAATTACTATTTGATGTAATTTCAAAATGAAAGGATTTTTTAACATGAGTGAATGTACACATAACTGCTCCACCTGCAGTTCAAACTGTTCCGAGCGCAAGGCTGAAAGCCTGCTTGCTCCTCAGAACCAGCTTTCAGACGTAAAGAAAGTAATCGCCGTTGTATCGGGCAAGGGCGGCGTAGGTAAGTCTCTCGTCACTTCCCTTTTAGCCTCCGTTTCCGCAAAGAAAGGCAAGAAAACTGCAGTTCTTGACGCAGATATCACAGGACCGTCTATCCCTAAGGTTTTCGGCGTAAGCGGCAAGGTTATGAGCGACGGTCAGAATATGATTCCTTTAAAGTCAAAGAACGGCGTTGAAATCATGTCCGTGAACCTGCTCCTCGAAAACGACACCGACCCCGTTGTATGGCGCGGCCCTGTTATCGCAGGCGTTGTAAAGCAGTTCTGGTCTGACGTTGTATGGGACGATGTTGATTTCATGTTCGTGGATATGCCTCCCGGAACTGGCGACGTTCCTCTCACCGTTTTCCAGTCTATCCCCGTAAGCGGAATTATCGTTGTTACAAGCCCTCAGGAGCTTGTTTCCATGATTGTTGAAAAGGCTGTAAAAATGGCAGGTATGATGAATATACCCGTACTCGGTATTGTTGAAAATATGAGTTATTTCGTATGCGATAACTGCGACAAAAAACACTATATCTACGGCGAAAGCCATATTGATGAAATTGCCGCAAAGCACGGCATAAAGAATATCGCAAGACTTCCTATCGACCCCTCTTTTGCTGCTTACGGCGACAAGGGCGATATAGAAAGTGCAGACACCTCTGCTCTTGAAGCGCTCGCCGAGGAGATTTTAAAGTGATGACGCACTCAGAAAAAGCAAGAAATTACTTTTTAGACGGTTATAACTGCTCTCAGGCGGTATTTCTCGCCTTCAGCGACCTTACAGGACTTGACGAAAAGACCTCGCTTCTTATTGCATCTTCATTCGGCGGCGGAATGGGCAGACTCCGCGAGGTATGCGGCGCAGTAAGCGGTATGTTCATGACTGCAGGTATGTTATACGGCTATGACGACCCGAAGGCGGGCAATGAAAAAACAGAGCATTACAAGCGTATTCAGGAGCTTGCCGCAGCATTCAAGGCGAAAAACAGCTCCATTGTCTGCCGTGACATACTGGGTAAGATTGCCGAAGATAAAAGCTTTATCCCTTCGGAAAGAACCGCCGAATACTATAAGACCCGACCCTGCGCAAAAATGGTAGAGGACGCAGCGGAAATCATGGACGAATATATAAGAAACAATCCCTATAAAAAGGAGCATACGGAATGAAGCTGGTAGTACAGCGTGTTGAACACGCAAGCGTTACCGTTGACGAAAAGGTGTGCGGAAAAATAGGAAAGGGCTTTCTGGTGCTTCTGGGCATAGGTCAGGAGGACACTGAGGAAGAATGTAAGCGGCTTTGCGCAAAGCTTATAAACCTTCGTATATTTTCCGACGAAAACGGAAAGACCAATCTTTCTTTAAAGGACGTAGGCGGAGAGCTGCTCATTATCTCTCAGTTCACCCTTTACGCCGACTGCCGCAAGGGCAACCGCCCCAACTTCCTTATGGCGAAAGAACCGAAGGAGGCTGAGCGCCTTTACGAATACTTTGCCGACCTGTGCGCAAAGGAAATTCCCGTGGTGGAACGCGGCATTTTCGGGGCAGATATGAAAGTGGAACTTCTTAACGACGGCCCTTTTACAATCATACTGGAATAATATATTTTTCGGGCGGATATTATCCGCCCCTCTTTACTTTTCAACCAAAATATGCTAAAATTGTAATAACGATTTTCAGAAAGGAAATTTACAGCTATGAGCCTTATCACTGTAAAAAATATCAGAAAAGAATACTCTCCCTACCGCTGGCAGGTAGGCGGCAATGACCCCTACACCGAAGAACTGACCATGTTCACACTTCAGGGAAAGAATACTACATACGCCTTTGCCGCTCTTGAAAGCGGACACCTTGCTCACGTTTATTTCGGCAAGCGCACCGAGGATGAGGATTTATCGTATCTTTTAAGACTTGACGAAAACCCCTTTACCCCCAAGGTAAACGAGCGCGATATGGGCACCTTCATGGACACAACTCCCTTTGAATATCCCTGCCACGGTATCGGCGACTACCGCGAGCCTGCAATCATGCTTATGGATAACAAGGGTATGTCCTCTCTTGATTTACGTTATGTTTCCTATGAAATCATAAAGGGCAAGCCTCAGCTTGAACAGAAGCTCGAAGACTGCACCGTGCGTATCCCCGCAACCTTTGCAGACGAAAATGAAGCCGAGACTGTTGCAGTAACCCTTGAGGACAAGCGCACAGGACTGAACGTTATTCTTTACTACACTGTTTTTGCAGAACTTGACGCTGTTATCAGAAGCGTAAAGCTTATAAACAAGGGCAGCGAAGCCTTTGATGTACGCCGTGTTTTATCGGGCTGCGTAGATTTCGACAATGACGAATTCGATTTTATCACTCTCAACGGCTCATGGGCAAGAGAACGTGTAATGGAGCGCTGCCGTCTCCACCACGGCAAGCAGAGTGTTGACTCTGTAAAGGGCGAATCCTCTCACCAGAACAACCCCTTCGTGGCTCTCGTTTCTCACAACGCAAACGAGGATATGGGCGAGGCTTACGGCTTCAACCTGGTTTACAGCGGCAATTTCTTTGCTCAGGCTGAAGTTACCCAGCATAAAAAGACCCGTCTTGTAATGGGTATCAATCATTTTGACTTTTCGTGGAAGCTCATGCCCTCCGCTGAATTTACAGCTCCCGAGCTGGTTATGGTCTACTCCTCCGAGGGTATTGGCAATATGTCCCGCACCTTCCACGACCTGTACAGAAACAACCTTATCCGCGGCGAATACAAGGACAAGCGCCGCCCTATCCTCATCAACAACTGGGAAGCTACATACTTCAATTTCGATACCGATAAGCTGATTGATATTGCAAAGCAGGCTTCCTCTCTCGGCATAGAAATGCTGGTTATGGACGACGGCTGGTTCGGCCACAGAGATTCCGACAACAGCTCCCTCGGCGACTGGTTCGTATATGAAAAGAAAATCAATGGCGGCTTAAAGTATCTCGTTGACGAGGTCAATAAGCTGGGCATGAAATTCGGTATCTGGTTTGAGCCTGAAATGATTTCTCCCGACAGCGAGCTTTATAAGGCTCACCCCGACTGGGCTATCCAGATTGCGGGAATGCCTATGACACAGAGCCGTCAGCAGTATGTACTTGATTACAGCCGCAAGGAAGTGCGCGACCATATCTACGGCATGATGAAGAAGATACTTGACAGCGCAAATATCGAATACATCAAGTGGGATATGAACCGCCAGCTTACAGAGGTAGGCTCAAACGCACTCCCTGCTGACAGACAGCGTGAATTATGGCACAGATATGTACTGGGCGTTTATGACATTATGGAACGCCTTACAAGCGAATATCCCCATATCCTTCTTGAAAACTGCTCCGGCGGCGGCGCACGCTTTGACGCAGGTATGCTGTTCTATTCTCCCCAGATATGGACCTCTGACGATACAGACGCTATCGAAAGACTCAAAATCCAGCACGGTACTTCTATCTGCTACCCTGCTTCCGCTATGGGTGCACACGTTTCCGACTGTCCCAACCATACAGTAGGCAGAAGCACTCCCTTCTCCACCAGAGGAAATGTGGCAATGGTCGGTACTTTCGGCTATGAGCTGGACGTTACAAGAATCCCCGAAAGCGACAGAAACGAAATCCCCTCGCAGATTGAAATGTTCAAGAAGTTCAACCCCCTCGTCCGTACAGGCGACCAGTACCGTATCGGTAACGTTTTTGATGACAATATGTGGGACGCGTGGATGTTCGTTGCCAAGGACAAGTCAGAAGCGGTATTCACCTTTGTTCAGGTTCTCGGAAGACCCAATTACAGAAGCAGGCGTATCAAGCTTAAGGGTCTTGACCCCGAAAAGAAGTACAGAAGCAGCAAGACAGGCGAAATTCATACAGGCGCGGCTCTTATGAACTGCGGTATCAATATCGGTCTTGACGGCGACTTCAAATCTGAGGTCATTCATTTTACAGCTGAATAAAGCTGAAGCGGCGGTCACAATTGTGACTGCCGCTTCATTTCTGTATTTACAATAATTCATTATCCGTGCAGACCCTTCGCCTGTCTTATCATATCCTCCACAACGATATCGCAGATTTCACCGAGGGAAGAGCAATATTCAAGCACCTTCCACGGCTCGTTGGTGTGGTAGTGGATTTTTATAAGGTTTTCGTCACCGACTGCAAGGAGACTGTCGCCCTTGAAATTTTCCACGAAATAATCGTAGATTTCATCCTCGTCCAGGTTTTCACCCTCGATTAAAAGCTGTGTGTCATATCTGAATTCAATATTCTCGTCCATTTTATTTTCCTCCGTTACTTGATTTCAACAGGCTCTCTGTCCTTGCCGATAAAGAAAAGCGCAACCGTTGCGGGACCTGCGTGCGCACCGATAACAGCGCCTATATCGCCGTAACGTATCTTCTTTACCTCAGGCATCATATCCATAATAAGCTTTCCGAGATACTCCGCGTCCTCTCTGGCGTCAGCGTCATGAATGAAAATCTCCTCGTTTTCATCGGGAATATATTTAGCCTTCATCTGCTTTGCCATAGCCACAAGCGACTGCTTTCTGCCCCTTACCTTTGAATAAGGAAGAAGCTGACCCTTATCGTTGAAATAAAGAATAGGCTTGATGCCAAGCATTGTTCCGAAAACCGCAGAAACCTTTGAAAGTCTGCCGCCTCTGTGAAGGTGATTAAGGTCGTCAACGGTGAAAATGTGTATTGTGTTATATTTAAGCACCTCGGCGTATTCCGTAAGCTCGTCGAGGTCGGCACCTTGATTGCGGCGGATTACCAGGTGATGGAGCAGGAAACCCTCTCCTCCGCAGGCAGAAACAGAATCCACAACCTTTACGCGGCAATCGGGATATTTTTCCATGATATCCTTTGCAACAAGCATCGAGGTCTGGTATGAACCGCTGAGCGCACCCGAAAAGCTGAGATAGAAGATGTCCTTGCCCTGCTGTGCAATCTCCTCAAAAATCTTATATAAATCATCATACCCTACCTGTGAGGTTTTGGGCATACTGCCGTTTCTTACCTTATCATAAAAGGTCTTTATATCCAGCGAATTATCGCTGTACTGTATATATTCATCATCATCGACGGTATAGTGCATACCTATAAAAGGAATATTATTTTCCGCATAATATTCTTTAGCCATGTCGGTAGTTGAGTCGGTAACAATTACATATTCCTTTTTAGCTTCCTTTTCAACAACTTCTGTATTTTCAAAATTTTCCATACGAACTCCTTTCGCTTACCACATTGAAAGTTATGCTATTATTATACACCATGACAAAAATTATGTCAAGCGAAATATAATATTTTGTGCAATTTATCCACAAATACTACATTGTCATCATATATATAATCTATTTGCGGTTTACCGCTAAAAATGATTGTAAATCTGCACATACTGATACAATCAATATTGGGATTTTTGTATAAATTTACAAAAAAGCTATTGTAATTTTCCAATTTATATTGTATAATGAAAATGTATTAATTTAACTCGGCGCGGCCGTTCAGGAAAGGAAATGGAAAATGAAAATTTCAGAAATAAAGGTTCTGATTTGTGATGACTCTATCCTTGTCAGAAAAAAACTTACCGAACTCCTCAAGGGTGCAGGAATTACAGCAATCTATGAAGCCAAGGACGGCAATCAGGCAGTTGAGCAGCATAAAACTCACAACCCTGATTTAACCTTTATGGATATCGTTATGCCCGAAAAGACAGGTCTTGAAGCTCTCGAGGAAATCAGAGCCAATAACCCTGCCGCAAAGGTTGTCATGGCTTCTACTATCGGTACACAGAGCAATCTTACCGCAGCTATAAAGGCGGGTGCCTTCGACTTCCTCCAGAAGCCTGTTCAGGACGAGGACGTCTACAAAATTCTCAATACCTTTACTAAGGAATAAGGAAAGGAAAAATTATGTTTACACAGTTATTCGGTCACTATCTTTTAAATAAGAATTACATAACCACCGAGCAGCTCAAAAAGGCTCTTGAGGAAAAGAACAATACCCGTGTAAAGCTGGGTGCTCTTGCTATTGACGCGGGATATATGACCGCAGAGCAGGTTGAAAAGGTTCACGAAGCTCAGAGACGCCTTGATAAGCGTATCGGTGATATCGCGGTAGAAATGGGATTTCTTACCGATGAGCAGGTAGGCGAGCTGCTCTCAAAGCAGAAGACTGCAAATATCGTAATCGGTCAGACCCTTATGGACCTGGGATATATGACCAATGCAGATTTTGAAAAGGCTCTTGCCGAATACAAGGCGAGTGCAGGCTTTGCCGGCGACGACAACGACGATATGCTTGCTGAAAATATTATCGGTGCTTTCGGTCTTGAAGACCTGGCTGACAAGGATTTCTATGTTGAATATCTCCTTCTCTTCGCAAGAAATACCATCAGATTTATCGGCGACGACTTCGTATTCACGGGCTGTACCAAAAATCCCGAGTTAAAGAGCGCATACCTCTGTTCTCAGGATATCAAGGGTAAGGTTTCCGCTTACACAGCTATCGGCTGCGACAAAGCTGCTTTCTTCACTTTAGCTTCAAGATATGCAGGTGAAAACGTAGACGAGGACGAATTTGCCGAGGCCTGCACAGGTGAGTTCCTGAACCTTCAGAACGGTCTTTTCGCTGTAAATGTTTCAAACCTTGAAGGTGTTGAGCTTGACCTCACTCCCCAGGTTTCCGAAAAGGACGTTACCCTCAACATTGATGACGGTATCAGCGTTTCTCTTGCGTTCTCCTTCGGCAATGTAAATCTTGTAATTTGCAGAAACTGATTGAATTAAACAGAAACGGGCGGCAGCTGCCGCCCGTTATTTTTATTTACACTTAGCTGCGAAATACTCCTTGTACTCCTCCACGAATGCGTCAGAAACCACGTCTCCGCCCTCACCGTTGGGGTGAGCACCGTACTTTGCCTGTGCGGGGTCATCATCGCCGCCTAAAAGTCCGCCGAAATCAAAATACATTCCGCCGTACTCCTGCGCGGTAATTTCAAGGAGAGTATTGAGTTCATTTCTTGTGCTTTCCTGCTCCGTGCCGTAGGACTGGGGAGGTGCGCTGAAGATTATAACCTCACAGCCTGCCTCTGCAAGCTCCTTGGTAACGGTTCTGATATAACCGTCAATCTCAGGGGCGGTGTTGCCGTCCTCTGCTCCGTAAGGACCCGAAATTATATCATTGGTGCCGAATGCAACTATTACCGTGTCGTAATCCTTGATGCGTTCAACCCAGTCGCCGCAGTGCGCCGCGTCACTGGAACGTGACCAGCCGAGACCGACATTCCAGAAGCCGCAGTCCGTGCCAAGCTTCTCGGAAATCTTCGCTGCCCAGAACTGATATTCCATGAAGTCAGTCTGACAGCCCTGTGTAATGGAGTCGCCTATTGCCGCTAACTTGTATTTTACTTCACGATTACAGCCGATAAGCTGAGGAAGCGGAATTGTATCGCAGGTTTCAAAGGTGCCTGAACCGAAATCGGCAGTTGCCGAGGTGAGATACGACATATTCGTACAGGGGATTTCCGTACCTGTGATTTTCCATTCCCAGACTATGTAGCTGCCCTCGCTGAGCGTAAACTCAACAGGGTCGCTCCAGTAGGTTTCGTTGGGAGTTACATTCTTTTCCGTGCTTCCGCCGAATGTGACAGGAGTGCGGTTCTTTATTTGTGCGTCAGGGCCGCTGCCGCCGTCGGCAATATATGCGGCTTCAATTTTGTAGCTACCGCCGTCACGGCCTACATAAGCAAGCTCACCCTTATCGTAGGTTGAATCAACCGTGTTGGAAAAATAGAACTTGTATTCAAAAGTACCGTATTCCTCCGCAGGAAGATATGCGCGGTAGGTAACTCCGTCCGCCGCCTCGATAAACATATTGTTGCCCGTAGACATAAAGGTGTTTGACACGTATTTATCGAAATCTGTTTCAACTTCAGGTGTTTCTTCAATTACTGCCGCAGGGGTCGTGGTTGTATCATCTGCCGCAGGCTGGGTCTGCTCCGTAGTCTGTGCAGGCTCGGCAGCGCATGAGGAAAGAAGCAGCATAGCTGCAAGAGATAGGGAAATTGCCTTTTTCATATATAATTCCTTTCAGATTTTTTCGTTTTCTATAGTTTACCACAATTTTAACCGCTTGTAAAGGGTTTTAGGTTATAAATTAAAAAGGTTGACTTTGACTTTACTTTGTATTATAATTAAGTAAGCAAAACCATAATTGAAAGGATTTTCACCATGAAAAAGAAACTTATCGCCTCTCTCCTGCTTGCGGGACTTATGCTTTCGGTAGGCGGCTGCGGCTCAGATACAGGCACAACCGATACCACCACCACACCTGCGGTTACCGATACACAGGAGCATGACGAAGCTCCTTCCCCTGCTGAAGATTTTGAAACCGAAGCGGCAGGCGACCTGCTCGCAATAACAGGCTATAAGGGACAGGGCGGACGTGTCGTTATCCCTTCTCAGATTGACGGAAAATCAGTTTCACATATCAGAGCTTCCGCTTTCGCTTATAACGATAATATTGAATCGGTTTATATTCCACAAACTGTTACAGATATTGAAGAAAAAGCATTCTATCTCTGTGAAAAACTGGCAACAGTCGAAACAGCAGGTGCCGAGCATATAGGAGATGAAGCCTTTGCAGGCTGTAAAAGGCTTTCAAGCGTACATACAGGCAACGATATCAAGACAGTGGGCAACGGTGCTTTTGCAAATACACCCTGGATTGAAAACGGTGAATTTGTCTGCTCAGGCGGCGTCCTTTTCCGCTACAACGGCTCTGCCGCTGACGTTGTAATCCCCGATAACGTGCGCCTTATCGCAAACCTTGCTTTCTCCCACAATAAGGACATCACCTCGGTGACAATGCCCGAAAGCGTGACAGATATCGCTTATCTCGCCTTTGCAGGCTGTGAAAATCTTAAAACCGTAACCATGACTGACAACGTTGATTTTATCGGCGGACGCGCTTTTTCCTACTGCACCTCGCTTGAAAGCATAACTGTGCCCGCAAAGGTAAACCAGATAATCGACGGTACATTTATGGGCTGTACAGCACTTTCGGAAATCACACTCCCCGACGGCGTAACAACACTGGGAAAGGATTCCTTCAACGGCTGTGTAAGTCTTTCGGAAATAGCAATCCCCTCTTCCATAAAATCAATTTATGAGGGCGCATTCAGCGGCTGTTCATCTCTTAAGGCTGTGGCTGTCCCTGAGGGCGCGGATACCGTTCACCCCAAAACCTTCTATAACTGCTCCGCCCTTACTGATGTGACAATTCCTGCTACTGTGACCTCAATAGGCGACTACGCTTTTTACGGCTGTGAATCGCTCGGCGATATTCCTGCCGCCGCTTCTGCGGAAAGCTACGGCAAGGGCGCATTCCAGAACTGTAAGGCGCTTACAGCGGTAACTATGCCCGATACAGTAAATAACTTAGGTGCGAACGTTTTCGCCAACTGCACCGACCTTGAAAGCGTAAATCTCTCGGCAAATATTGCGGCTGTACCCGATTCTGCCTTTGAAAAATGCACCTCCCTTACCTCTGTGACAATCCCTGACGGAGTTACCTCGGTAGGCGAAAAGGCATTTTCAAGCTGTACTGCACTCACAACAGCGGAAATGGGCGATAATATTTCATCTTTCGGCAAGCAGTGCTTCAACGGCTGTTCAGCCCTCGGTTCAATCGAGCTTTCCGCCGCCGCAAAGAGTGTTTCCGAAAGCATGTTCTCGGGCTGTACAGCTCTCGCCTCGGTTGTTCTTCCCGAAGGGCTTGAAGCTATCGAAAAGAGCGCTTTCAACAAGTGCGAAGCTCTCTCCTCAATAAATATTCCTTCCACAATAAAGAGCGTAGGCTTTGCGGCATTCAAGAAATGCGACGCACTCCCCGAAGTAACCTTCCCTGCCGATGCTGACGTAAACGACAGCGCTTTCGGCTGATAAATTCAGAACAATTCAATATTAGCGGGCGACCGCAGGTCGCTCCTACAAGCAACCGCTTTGTTATGCGAAGAAATGTAGGGGCGAACTGTGTTCGCCCGTTGATTTATTTATACGGAATTTTGCATAAAAAAGGCGAATTTTCTTGACATGCGGCAATTTTTTAAGTATAATTAAAATGTTGTGTGTTTTTAGAATATAACACAAAAATCTCCCTTATCGAAAGGAAACATATATGGCAAGAGAACATTTGAAAAGCCGCCTCGGCTTTATTCTGCTGAGCGCAGGCTGTGCCATAGGCATAGGAAATGTCTGGAAATTCCCTTATGTTACAGGTCAGTACGGCGGAGGAATCTTTGTTCTGATTTATCTGTTTTTCCTCCTTATTCTCGGCGTACCGATTATGACTATGGAGTTTTCCATGGGACGCGCGGCGCAGAAAAGTCCCGTACTCCTTTATCAGCAGCTTCAGAAGCCGGGACAGAAATGGCACATTCACGGCTTTGTGGGTATGCTGGGCAACTACATTCTGATGATGTTCTATACCACCGTCGCAGGCTGGATGCTTAAATACTTCGTATCCACCGCCATGGGCGATTTCAAAGGTATGGACACCGCACAGATAAAGGCGGCGCACGCCGAGCTGCTCGCCGACCCTTTAACCATGATAATCTTCATGGCTGTTATCGTCCTGATTGCTACCGTGGTCTGCTCCTTCGGACTTCAGAACGGGCTTGAACGTATAACAAAAATAATGATGTCGGCACTTATTATAATAATGGTGGTGCTGGCAATAAACAGTATCTTTACCGAAGGCGGCAGCGAGGGTCTCAAATTCTACCTGCTCCCTGACGTCAGCAAGGTTAAAGAGGTGGGGCTTGGAAATGTAATAGTTGCCGCTATGAATCAGGCTTTCTTCACACTCAGTATTGGCATGGGCTCTATGGCTATCTTCGGCAGCTATATCGGCAAGGAACGCTCTCTTATGGGCGAAGCGGTGAATATCGCTCTGCTGGACACCTTTGTGGCAATTGCTTCGGGTCTTATAATCTTCCCTGCCTGCTTTGCATACGGTGTAGATGTAAACAGCGGCCCCGACCTTATCTTTATCACACTGCCTAATATTTTCAACAATATGCCTTTAGGCCGTGTATGGGGCAGCTTCTTCTTTGTGTTCATGTCCTTTGCGGCAATATCCACAGTGCTTGCCGTATTTGAGAATATCATCTCCTGCACTACCGACCTTTTCAAGTGGAGCAGAAGAAAAGCGTGCATTATCAACGGTGCGGCATTGTTCGTGCTTTCTCTCCCCTGTATCTTCGGCTACAATATCCTGAGCTTTATAAAGCCTCTCGGCGAAGGCTCAAATATAATGGATTTAGAAGATTTCGCAGTCAATAACCTTATCCTCCCCTTAGGCTCGCTTATTTTTGTACTGTTCTGTGTGACCCGCTACGGCTGGGGCTGGGACAACTTCGTGAATGAAGCAAATCAGGGCAAGGGTCTTAAGGTGCAGAAATGGATGAAGGGCTACATGACCTATGTTCTCCCCGTGCTTATTGTCGTGTTCTTTATAATTGGCATTCTCCCCAGATAATAATGACAGAAAGGAATTAATTAAATGAGTTCAAACAAAAGCAGCTTCGGAAGCAAAATAGGCTTCGTTCTCGCCGCCGCAGGCTCGGCGGTATCTGGAGATTCCCCTATCTTGCCGCAAAATACGGCGGAGGTATTTTCCTTCTCGTTTACCTTATCCTTGCCATAACCTTCGGCTTTGCCCTTATGATAACCGAAATCGCTATCGGCAGAAAGACAGGCAAAAGCGTAATCGGCGCTTATTCCTCAATCAATAAAAAATTCGCACCTCTCGGCTGGCTTGCCGCAGCGGTTCCTGCTATAATCTTCCCTTACTACTGCGTAATCGGCGGCTGGGTAATGAAATATATCACCGTTTATGTAACAGGCAGCAGTGCCGACGCCGCCGCAGATAAGGGCGCATATTTCGGTCAGTTCATAGGAAAGACTGCACAGCCAATGCTTTTCTTTGCAATATTTCTTATTTTAACGGCTGTAATTGTAATGTTGGGCGTTGAAAAGGGTATCGAAAAGGTAAGTAAGATTATGATGCCCGTACTGGTGCTTATATCGCTCTTTGTAGCTATTTATTCCCTTACTATCCCCGGCGCACTTGACGGTTTTATCTACTATATCAAACCCAACTTTGAAAATTTCGGTATCGAAACAGTAGTTGCCGCTATGGGTCAGCTTTTCTACTCAATGTCTCTCGCTATGGGTATCATGATTACATACGGTTCCTATATGCGTAAAGAGGACAACCTTGAAGGCTCCGTGCGCCAGATTGAAATTTTCGATACAGCTATCGCTTTCCTTTCGGGTATGATGATCGTTCCTGCAGTTTATGCATTTGCCGGCGGCGACCCCACACAGATCAACGCAGGCCCCGGTCTTATGTTCGAAACTCTGCCTCAGGTATTTGCCTCCATGAAGGGCGGTACAATTATCGGTCTTGTTTTCTTTATTCTGGTTTTCCTTGCGGCTCTTACCTCCTCTATCTCCCTTATGGAAACCATCGTTTCCGTAATAATGGAAAAGTTCAATATGAAGCGTATCCCCGCTTGTATTGCAGTAATAGCATTTGCTTTCCTTTTAGGTACGGTTTCTGTTCTCGGCTTCAGCGAATGGAAGAATATCCAGCCCTTCGGAAAGTCTGATATTCTCACCTTCTTTGACTTCCTCAGCAATAATATCATGATGCCGATAGTAGCTCTCGCTACCTGCATTTTAATCGGATACGTGGTCAAGACAAAGTATGTTGAAGACGAGGTTCAGCTCAACTCCGAGTTCAAATCCCAGAAAATGTACCGCGTAATGATAAAGTATATCGCACCCGTTTGCATGGTTATTATTTTTCTTTCCTCCGTGTTCGGCTTTGCAGGGTAATATCAGATAAAAAGTTACGGGCGAACTGTGTTCGCCCGTTTTTTATACACTTTTATTTCTTTCATATAGCCTTATTACTCTCGGTCGGTTATACCGCTGAAGAATGACAAAAAACATATCACAGCCCGCAGCAAGGAAGGCAGTACCCACAAAAATCCAGATATATATTTTCCAATCAGGTGTGAACAGGCTGAAAAATAAGGTCGCCCAACTTAAAAGAACTATAATCTCATGTATCAGCTCCGCCGCGCACATATTTTCGATAATTTTTTTCATATTATTCTCTTCAACAGAGAATCTTTCGGGCTCCCACGTGGGAATTATATGCTTCCATTTCTTAACTCCCAGTCTCTTATACAGTGCTTTTTCAAAACTTTTCTCCCTGAACCATAAGGAGTTATGATTAAGCCCCTTTTCAGTTAATATATCAATAACCGTACCCACTGCAAGACGCATTATCAAATGATAAGAAATTGTAAACATGGTGAGCGTTATTGAAAACCATGGTATATTATTGTAAATCATGTAAAACACAAGACTTATAATCGTAAGAACGGAAAAAACAATAGCCAAAAACTTGAACCCTCTGCGAAAACTCATAGCACTTCCTCATTATCAAAAACAGCAGGTTTTTCAACCTGCCATTTTTTATGTAAAAATTATTCCTCAGGCTCAACCACATCAGCGTCGGGAGCGTTTTTGATTACGCTTTCAATGCCGTTCTTGCAGCCTGCCATAGCGGTGTAGCCTTCGCTTGCAAGGATAGACTCGCCGTTTCTTGCCTTAAGACGGAAGCGGAATTCGCCCGCCTTATCCTTGTAGATTTCAAACTTGGGATGTGTTACAGCTTCATAGCCTTCAACTGTCTGGTCCTCAATATTTGCAGCAGGAGCGTTCTTCTTGATGCTCTCGATGCTGTTCTTAGCGCTTGCGAGAGAGCTGAAAACCTCGCCGCCGATGCCGATAACCTGACCGTTGCCAGCCATAAGGCTTATTGTATAGCCTGTATTGGTCTTTTTAATAGCAAATTTTCCCATTTTAATCAATCCTTTCAAAAAAATGTACGGAATTTTCTGTAATTTAATTATAACAACTTTTTTGTGTAATGTCAACAGAAAACATTTCTTTTTCAAAAAGTTTTTATAGGATTTCGGAATTATTCCTTACAAAGCCCGTTTTTGAACTCCGAAATCGCAGTTTCAGCGCTGTAAACATTTCATGATATTATGCATAAACTGTTAAAAAACTGTTGACAAAGCCATTTGTATATGTTAAAATACCTTTAAGGTAGAGGTGCAGGTTTCAAGAGTACCTGCGGCGCTAACAGTTCAGCCTGTTGCCGCACGGAAAGGGGAAACTGCCGAAGATTACGCAGGCTGTGGTGCGTAACTCTGGTTGTCCGCTGAATAAGCGTATGACTGTCATCATAAGATGGAGTGCTATCGTCAGATAAATTTATTTTTGTTTGATGACCGGCATAGTGTCGGTTTTTTTAATTATAAGTACAAAAGAAAGGCTGGATTTCAAAATGAAACAGTACAAAGTAGGTATCATCGGCGCAACAGGTATGGTAGGACAGCGTTTTGCAGTTCTTCTCGAAAATCACCCCTGGTTCAAGGTTACAACCCTTGCAGCTTCTCCCCGTTCCGCAGGCAAGACATATAAAGACGCAGTAAAGAAGTGGCTTATCGAAGAAAAGCCCATGCCCGCTTCCATGGAAAATATCGTGGTTATGGACGCTACTGCAGATATCGAAAAGATTGCCGCTGAGGTTGACTTCGTTTTCTGCGCAGTTGACATGAAGAAGGACGAAATCAAGGCTCTCGAAGAAGCATATGCAAAGCACGAATGCCCTGTAATGTCCAACAACTCCGCTCACCGCTTCACAGATGACGTTCCTATGATTATCCCTGAAATCAACGACGAGCACATGGCTGTTGTTGAGGACCAGAAAAAGCGCCTCGGCACAAAGAGAGGCTTTATCTCCGTTAAGTCCAACTGCTCTATCCAGAGCTATGTTCCCGCACTCTCTCCTTTAAGAAAGTTCGGTATCAAGAACGTTCTCGCTTGTACATATCAGGCTATCAGCGGCGCAGGCAAGACCTTTGAAACATGGCCCGAAATGGTAGATAACCTTATCCCCTTTATCGGCGGTGAGGAAGAAAAGTCCGAGCAGGAACCCTTAAAGGTATGGGGCGAAATCAAGGACGGCAAGATTGTAAAGGCCGAAGAACCCTCTATTACAACTCAGTGTCTCCGTGTTCCCGTTTCCAACGGTCACTTCGCAGCTGTATTCGTAAAGTTTGAAAACAAGCCCACTAAGGAAGAAATCCTTGATATCTGGAAGCAGTTCAAGGGTGTTCCTCAGGAATTAGACCTCCCCTCTGCTCCCAAGCAGTTCTTAAACTACTTTGAAGAGGATAACTTCCCCCAGGCTAAGGTTCACAGAAACTTAGAAAACGGTATGGCTGTTTCTATCGGTCGTTTAAGAGAAGATACACAGTACGACTATAAGTTTGTATGCCTCTCCCACAACACATTAAGAGGCGCAGCAGGCGGCGCAGTTCTTATGGCTGAGCTTTACGCTGCAAAGGGTTATTTTGATTAATGAATACCCAAATCCGTAAAAATACTCCCGCTGATTATGAGACTGCCTATACCCTCACCCGTGAGCTTATGGTGTATCATAATGCGCTGGACATTTTCACAACCACACCTGAGCGGCTGAGAGAGCTGATTGAAAGCGGAATGCTTCATAGCTTCACTCTTTACTGCGAGGGAAAGCCCGCAGGAATTATGAATTTCTTTTTCAAGCTTACTACCTTTACGGGCAGAAAAATCCTTTATATTGAGGATCTGTATGTCCGTGAGGAGTACCGCGGAAAAGGACTCGGCAAAATTCTGCTGTCAAAGGCCAAAGAAATTGCCGATGAAAATGACTGCGAACAGCTTGAACTTAAATGCGCCCACTGGAACAAGGCTTCCGCCCATTTCTATAAGGCGCAGGGTATGAAAAATGAAAACGAGTGGATAACCTTCACTCTCGATAAATCTTTATTCTGACTCGTGAAAGGAGCGGATTAAAATGAAGAATGTAATTTTCACAGGCTCTGCCGTTGCAATCGTTACTCCTATGAATGCAGACGGAAGTATCAACTATGATGTTTTCGGCGACATTATCGAAGAACAGATTGCAGGCGGTACAGACGCTATTGTTGTATGCGGTACAACAGGCGAGGCTTCAACAATGACTGATGAAGAGCATATTGAAGCTATCCGTTTTACCGTTGAAAAGACTGCTAAAAGAATTCCTGTCATCGCAGGCACAGGCAGTAATGATACAGGCTACGCAATCGAGCTTTCAAAGCAGGCTGAAGCAGCAGGCGCAGACGCTTTACTTCAGGTTACACCCTACTACAACAAGACTTCTCAGCGTGGTCTTGTGGCACACTTCACCGCTATTGCAGACGCTGTAAATATCCCGATTATTCTTTACAATGTTCCTTCCAGAACAGGTATGACTATCTCGGTTGATACATACGTTGAGCTTGCAAAGCACCCCAATATCGTAGCTACAAAGGAAGCCAGCGGAAACTTCTCTCTTATTGCTGAAATCGCCGCTAAGACTGACCTTGCTATCTATTCGGGCAACGACGACCAGGTTCTCGGCGTTCTCGCTTTCGGCGGAAAGGGCGTCATATCTGTTTCCGCAAACGTTATTCCTAAGGAAAAGCATGATATGGTTATGCTTTATATGAACGGCGAACGCGAAAAGGCACTGACTCTTCAGAACAAGTACCTTGATATGGAAAACGCAATGTTCATTGACGTTAACCCTATCCCCGTGAAGGAAGCCATGAACCTTATGGGCAAGAACGTAGGCGAATGCCGTCTGCCTCTCGTGAAGATGGAAGAAGCTAAGATTGAAAAGCTCAGAAACGAGCTTGCAAAGGTCGGCTTGGTTTAAGCCATAGCAAAGGAAGTTTAAAATGGTAAAAATAGCTATAACAGGTGCAAACGGAAAAATGGGCAGGGTTATCGCAAATCTCGTGGCAGCACGTGAAGACTGCACAGTGATTGCAGGCATTGACCTTAACGACGCTCAGAACGGCTCCTTCCCTGTTGTTAAGTATCCTGCTGAGCTCCCCGAAAAGCCCGATGTAATCATCGACTTCTCCCACCCCTCAGCCCTTAACGACCTTCTTTCCTACTGCACTATCAATAATGTTCCGCTGGTTGCCGCAACAACAGGCTATACCGCAGACGAAATCGCTAAAATCAAGAAAACCGCTGAGCAGATTCCGATTTTCTTCACCTTCAATATGTCTCTCGGCATAAACCTGCTTGTGGAGCTCGGAAAGCGCGCGGTAAATGTCCTCGGCGGGCAGTATGATATCGAAATTGTTGAAAAGCATCACAACCAGAAGAAGGACGCTCCCTCGGGAACCGCAATCATGATTGCGGAAGCCCTCAACGGCGAGCTTGACAATAAGATGAAGTATGTTTATGACCGCCACAATGTACGCACGGCGCGCGAAGCCAACGAAATCGGTATGCACGCAATCCGCGGCGGCACTATCGTAGGCGAGCATGACATTATTTTTGCGGGGCATGACGAGGTTATCACCCTTTCTCACTCCGCAGGCTCCAAGGAAGTCTTTGCAAACGGCTCTATAAATGCTGCTGTGTTCCTTTCAAAGAAGGAAAACGGGCTTTATGATATGTCGGATTTGCTTCAGAACTCATAAAACAATGGAACTATAAAAGCCACACAGGAAGTTAAACCCTGTGTGGCTGTTTATTTTATTTCGGGAGTTGATTTTATGATTAGTATAGACCTTACCGAGCAGATTTCGGTTATAACCTTCGGGAATATTCCTTTTGAAAGTGAAAGCGATTTCATTTACAGCATTTTTGAGGCGGCCGCAAGAGAAAATATCAACGTAGATATGATTTCAAAAGCGTCCGTTTCCACCGACCGCACTTCAGTCGGGTTCACCTTTATGGACGAGGATATGCCCAGAATGCTGAATGTTCTCAGCAGCGTCAGATTTTACCGACCGCCGCTGGTAAGCTGCGGAAATGTAAAAATACTGATTAAATCAGATGAAATGGCAGGCTCGGCAGGCTTTGCCGTGAAGGTTTTCGCCGCACTGAAGAATACAGGTGTTACCGCTATTCTGATTACTACCTCCGCTGACGAAATCTCGCTTATGGTAAGAGAAAGCGACAGCAGGGAGCTTGCGGCAGAGCTGGAGAGGAAATTCAACAGCTTTAATAATTGACCGCCTCATAAAAATCAAAATAAACAAGCCCGCAAATGCGGGCTTGTTTGGTGTTTAATTATAAACCGAAGCTCTTTACAAGTGCCTTGTATTCAGGAGAACTTACAAATCCATTGAATACATCTTCTCTTGACATACCGTTTACCATCTTCTTGAGCCAGCTTGCCTTACCGTTTGCGTCGGAAGCTCTGTTAAAGAAAGTGTTATACATACACTCAACGAAATCAGCGTCGCTAAGGTTTCTCTTTTCAAATTCTGCTGAGAAAATAAAGCCGGAGGCAATCTTGTCAAGTGTGTACTTACCTGAAATGTAGTTACCTGTATGGTGGTTAAGACCACTTACGTCATACGCTCTGTTAAGCGCCTTTGTGTAAAGGCGGCTGATAAACTTTGTAAGCTTGCCGTTTACATCGCGGTTTTCTGTTGCTGTGTAAGTACCTGTCTCAATTCCGTAGCTTGTACAAAGCTTACTGAATTCAGGCGCAGCAAGGAAGCCTCTGAAAACAAATGCGTATGTACATCCTGCTTCAAGATAGCTTGCCCAGTTTTCAACCTCGCTGTCGGAGGGAGTTCTGTTAAGCATTGTATTATACATTCTTTTTACAAATGTCTTATTGCTTAACTTCTGCTGTTTGAGCTCGGGACTGAGTACGAAATTAACTGCAACGTCTGCGGCAGTAGCCCCATTCTGAAGCTTTTCAACCCATTTAAGTCTGCCTGTATTATCGGAAGCACGTCCAAGAAGCTGTGTATAAAGACGTTCAACGAATCTGACAGCCTTTGCTCTGTCAAACACTTTCACCTCGTCAAGTGTGCAGGCAGGAAGAGTGAATTCTCCTTCATAGTTAGTAGGGTCTATGTCATGCATACCCTGAGCTTCTTCACTTGTGAAGGTTGCCTCACTCTTATTGAACCAGTCATACCATATATGTGTTTCCTGGTCCATCCATGTAGTGTCAACCTCATACCAGTTTCCGTAAAGCTTTACTCTGTTCCATGCGTGTTCTTCACTTACAACAGAGATACATTCGATTCCCGCAGCGTTACAGAAATAGGTCATAGCCATTGCATAACCGTTACAAACACATTCCTGGTCTACCAGCGCACCCGCAAGGGACTGGTCGAAATCGCTGTATGTATAGGTTATATAGTCACAGAGCTTTTCTGCAATCCAGGTTTCCTTTTCAAGGTCATTGTCCAGTGCATTTATCTGTGTCATCCACTGTTCTGTAACAGCATTGATTTTAGCAGAATATTTGCTTCTTGTGGAATACAGACAGAAATTATCGCCTTCGCCGTTCGCAACAGGGATAATAGCAGCATTAGAAGTGCCCATGCCGCTAAAAGAATATCCATTTGCAAGGAAGTAGAACTGAGGATTAGAATAATAAACAGCAAAGAAAATCTGATACATTTCGCTTTCTGTAATGCTTGTGCCGTCAAAATACACATAGTCAATATATCCATAGCCATTGCCATTAGGTGTAAGGTTTACAGATGAAGAAGCAAAAGCTTCACAAGCGTCAACAATACCGTCGTATAAAGCCTTCTCCTCTGTGTCAAGCTGATTATAGAAATAATCGGTTGTGTGGTCGTAAGCAGCATACTTATCATTTGAAACTATCTCAACGTTGCTGTAATCCTCTTCAATTGTCTCAACAGCTTCTGTAAACTCTTCTTCGGATAATTCGATAGCAAAAATCGGTTCAAAGCCGCTATCGTATACAGGAACGGCGGTTTCTGCATAAACAGGTGCCGAAAGCTGTACTGTCATAACTACCGCAAGAAAAGCGGAAGTAATCTTTTTGTAGTTCATTTGAATTTCCTCCTTTTAACGTTTTATTTCACTACATTTTCATTATAAAGCATTTTACGGAAAATATCAATACCTTTGTGATAATTTAATGCAAAAAAGTCCGCCGAAGCGGACTCTTTCAAATATTTAATTATAAAACAATGCTGATGACAAGCTTATGCACGTTCCATCAGCTTAAAAATTTCGCTGTAACCGACGCTGAGGCACTTTTTTCTCCGCAACGGCAATTGACTGTTATCCTTCCACTGCCGCTTATTTCAGGAATATAAAAAGCACAGCCTCCGTAGCATACTGCATTTTCTACGGTAAAGCCTCCCTTTGCCACGATATTATTACCACACATATAGTAAACATCAACCGCAAGTTTTTCATCTCCGCATTCGGAAAACACTGCGGAAATTTTAAACTGTACAACACTACCTGTGTAAACCTCCGCCTCTTCAGGCACAATTACAGCCAGTGAATCAGCAGTGCAAAGTGCGGAAAAGGACGGATAACAGCCATGACGGAGAAAATACCTTTCATTAAACTCCTGTTTTCTCTTTTTATTACTCGAATACGCAGCCTTGAAGCTCTGCATAATGCTTACTTTTTCAGAATTTTCTTCAGCAATATTCTCTGTATATGACACACTCATGCCATTAAAAATGCCATCATAGTTTTCCTTATAATAATTCTCGAAGGAGAAGCTTTCGGGAATGACTCCGTATTCAAAAAATTCTCCGTTATTGGGCCAGCATAAGGTTTCGTAAGGAAGCGGTTTTATCCGCTTACTATGAACGACCGAACAAATATTGAAATAAATGCTCCATTCGTCAAAGCCTGAGCATTCTATCCCGGGATAACGCGCAAGCATATCCAGATACCATTTCCTGTTGATTATCTGCGGCTGGTGTCCTGAATACTGAAGAGTAGGATAACCGTTGTTTCTTAAAAATGCATTAGTTGCAAACTGACCGTAATCATAAGAATATACATTCTGAATTTCATACTTCCAGTATGAACCGTCACCGTAATAATACGCCTTATAGCCCTGTTCATCTGCAAAATAATCAATGCCGATATCCGCAAGCGGGCGGTAATCGTCATCAATCATTATAAAAACATCATCTAAAAGCTTATCCTTTTTAAAGGCCTTACAGCGCAGAAACAAATTCCGCTTCTGATGGTCCGCAGGTAATAAATCGCCCTCAAGAAGCTCACCGTCGGTACATATTCTGAGTTCCAGCCTGCCCTTATAATTGTTAAGCAGAGTATCCTTGGTTTCGTCGGGACAGCAGATTACCGCTTCTCGTATAAAAGCCATTCTGCTTTCTATAAAAGGCAATGACGACAGCAATGAGTCGGCGCGATTTGTAATAACAAAAAGCTGCTTCAGATTATAAGGATAGCTGTATTCCTTTCCGAAAGAGCTGTCGTATATGTCTTTCAGTGCAGCTGATATCTGACAGCAACAGGTCTCCCATTTGGGCGGATTGTATTCTTCAATTTTCTTCTTCAGCAGTGAATACTCTTCGGGATTATCAATGTAGCTTTCAATAATATCAGCTAATTCCCTGTCGGAATTCTGAGGAAAATACCTTGCAAAATCGCCGCCAACCGCACGGTTCGCAGGCATATCTGATGCAACAACAGGCGTGCCGAAGCTGAGCGCTTCAGCGGTAGGAAGTCCGAAGCCCTCTGCATAAGAGGGGCATACTACAAAGAATGCATTCCTGTATAATTCTCTTATATCAGCGTCAGAAGCATTGTCAAGATAAAAAATCTTTTTTCCAAGCTCTCTGTGCGTTTCTATTCTTCCGATAACCGCGTCTGCCTTCCACCCTTTTTTTCCGCATATAACAAGAGAAATATCCCTGTGTGCCAGTTTTTCAAAGGCGTCTAAAAGGCATAAATGATTCTTTCTTATTTCAACAGTGCCCACAATCAGAAGATATTTTCTGTCTTTTACAATCTGAACTGCATCAGAAGATGCGCTCTCACATACAGGTCTGAAGGAATCACAGCCAAGGTCAATATGATATACAGGGGTTTTAAGATTATTC
>JAFUNV010000028.1 GCA_017472865.1 Ruminiclostridium sp.
TGCTTTGTCAATACCTTTTTAAAACTTTTTTAAGGCTTTTTTCTCGGTACCTTCTCCGCTTTTCAGCCGCTCTGCTGCTCCCCCTCTCGGGTCAGCTTGTTTATTATATCACCTCTTCTCCCTTTTGTCAAGCGGTTTTTTCAGCTTTCAACCTCTTTCTACTTTTTGACTCCTTTTATACATGTTTATTCAACAGCAATTGGCATTTTTTCACAGCGATTGCGCTACCATGATAAAGTTTATCTGAATCCTACATAAGAAATACAGCCGTACACTTCACATGTACAGCTGTATCTTCCATTATAAATCATCATGCATTTTTCCATAACCTGACTGAGCATACCAGATTAGCAATCATCGTTATTACTGTTGTAATGGCAATATTCTTTACAAATATTGACGAATTGGAACCATTTTTAATTGTCTCCAGAAACCACTCGGCGCCTTCAAAGAAGCTTACATCAGTGCTCAGCACTTCTTCGAGTTCCTTTGTCACTTCCAAAGCAGAAATCACAAATACACACGCGGCCGCCATAAGTAATACTATTATAAAGGAAATTACAATCCCCTTTTTATCCATACTTCTGCCCGCAAGTCTGTAGCCACCAAAAACACTTGCAACTATCGCAAGGCTGCCCCAATAGGATATAACGCCAAGCTTATCTGCTATCAGCACCCACACAGCAGCTCCGATAAGACCTATTACAAGCGCACCGATTATTCCCATAAAAGCGTTGCTTCTGTTTGTAAAATCAGAAATAGCATAGGAGCTGTAACCCACCGTGTAATTCTCATAAGCTGGCGGTTTCTGCTGCGGAACTTCATCTCTTGACATATTTGCGCCGTCCGAATAACCTGGAGGAAGCTCTCTTTTAGGCTCTTCAACGCTGAGCATTTCGTTGGTTATCGTCTGTGCAAGTTCCAGAGGCTGAACCGCGTCAGGCCCGTCAACAGGAGAAACATGGCGTTCCTCCCTGTGAGAATTCGGATTAATAAGCGGAACAGAACCATCTTTCTCAAGTGGAGTTTCTTCCGCTGTAAGCTGTGGATGCCCCGTTGTTATTGTAGGCTGAGTGACAGTTGATTCAATTTCCTCAATTTCAATATCTTCGCCATCGTTGCTGTCATCGCGTATTTCGGTAATATCAGCGCTTCCGTCATCTGCTTCGGGCTCAATTTCTTTTATGGCAATTTCGCCGTTGTCATTAATAAGCAGTTCGTTCAGCACATTTTCAGGCGGATTATTTGCCGCTTCTTCCGCAAGCCTCGCCTGTTCTTCAGCAAACTCTCTTTCCGCTTCCTCGAAAAGCTTCGATCTGGGGCGCTCGGGTTCCTTTATTTCTTCCTTATCATAAAGCAAAGAATCAAAATTCTCTGCAATTTCCTCAGGAGCGGAAGTTATATTTTTTTCTTCTGCCTCAGCAGCAGCTATATCTTCTTCGGTGAGCATAAACTCAGAAACGTCAGTTGATTCATTTTTTATTTCAGTGAGCACAGGTGCTGTATTTTCCGCCTTTGCTGCTTCAATGTCAGCCTCCGTAAGCATGAATTCCGAAACATCTGCTGCTTCACTCTTCACTTCAGCGAGCACAGGTGTTATATTTTCCGCCTTTGCTGCTTCAATATCAGCTTCCGTAAGTATAAATTCCGAAACATCAGCATTATCACTCTTAATCTCAGTAAACTCAGAAACTTCTTCCGCCTTTACAGCCTCAATATCAGCCTCATTCAGTATAAACTCTGAAACGTCTTCTGTTTTATCGTTTGTCTCTGAAAGCACAGGTAAAGATTCCTGCTCAGCAGCTGCCTCAGATAATGTCGTTTCAGTTTTATCCGCAGATTCCACAGCTTTTTCTTCTTTTCCATGATTAGCCGCAGAAATCGGCTGAGCTGCATTACCTGAACCGGGTATCATAAGAAGCTGATACTTTACGCCGCATTCGCTGCAAGCCTGAGCAATAACGCCGTCAGCGCTGTAAATTGCAAGGTCATCGGTTCTTCCGCACTCACAGCAGCAGTTCTTATAAAAATTGAGAGATAAATTCGCAGTAAAATCAAAAATAAATCTTTTCAGATTATTTACATTTGTAAAATCATCATCTGTCCTGTTAAGCGCAACCGCGGCACCCTGTTCCGTTACACGGAATTTCTTTATGTAAGCAAGGTCGGATTTCTGATGGTCCGTAAGAAATTCCTCTGCTGTTGTAATTGCAGTGAAATCCCCTTCTTTAATCCAGAAAAGGCAGCCGTAGCTTCCCGTTTCGAGATTTTCCTTTATCGCCACGGAATAACCCTTCACCTGACCGATAAGCGCATCGGTGCTCTCATCATATACAAGAGGCAGGTTTACACCCGTGTTAAGAAGTTCTTTCATTAATATTTCCCTCCGCTTTTTCATAACCTGACATTTATATTACAACATTTTCGGAATAAAGTCAATAAATATATTGAAATATGAAAAATATTGTGATATAATTTATTATAGTATAGTGTATCTTATACACAAAACAAGGAGAGATAAAAGTGAAAATAATAAAAGCAAATTCATATATCCCCGTATCGTCCGAACCTTTTGAAATGCCTGTGCCGTCACGACTGGAACTGTATTACAGCAATATTCTTCTCTGTGTATATATCATTTCCGAGGACGGAACTGTTGATTTCACTTATAATATCAATACCGACATTCCGATTCTTACCCCAGTGCACCGTAAGCTTAAAATCGATGATATCTATTTTCTTATACGCTCACGTATTTTTCCGGATAATCCCTATACCTCCCCTGCTGAGCTTAAGAGACTGGAGCTTCAGCAGTATGACCCGTACCGCATTCTTATGCGTACCCACGGTATTCTTCCGGGTGACAGCTATTGGATAAGACCTGCCGATGAAGATATCGACTATGCGGGCGCAGTGGAAATGTACCGCGACTACTACGTACTTACCCCCGAGCAGCGTGCTGAGAAATACAAATTCAGAAATAACAGCGAAGCTGAAGACTACGCTCCCGCCTCTTTTGACGGAATTGAAAGCTTTCTCGGAATGTAATGAAAGGAAAAACAATGGAAAACCCCACCTATATTTTTGAGCGCACCGCGCTCTATTACGAAACCGACCAGATGAAAATCGTACACCACTCCAACTATATCCGCTGGTTTGAAGAAGCCAGAATTGCCTACATGAACAGCGCAGGTCTGCCATATTCAAAAATGGAAGAGCTGGGCGTGATGATTCCTGTTCTCGGAGTAGACTGCGAATATAAAAAGCCCGTCCGTTTTGACCAGACGGTGCTGATTTACGTAAAAATCACCGAGTTCACAGGTGTAAAGCTGATTATTGAATACGAGGTCCGCGACAAGGAAACAGGCAACCTTCATATAACAGGTCATTCAAAGCACTGCTTTGTAAAGGCGGACAGCTTCCGCCCCGTGCGCTTATCAAAGGATTATCCCGAAATGGCAGAAATTTTTACAGTCAAACAATAAAAAGCGGTTACCGCACAAAATAAATTCTTAATAAAAGGAAGGACAAACAAATGAACGTCTGGCATGATATTGACAGTAAAAGAATTGAACCCTACAATTTTCTATCTATAATTGAAATTACAAAGGGCAGCAAAAAGAAATACGAACTGGACAAGGAAAGCGGCATACTTATCCTCGACCGTATCCTTTATACCTCTACCCATTATCCCGCAAACTACGGCTTTATCCCCAAAACCCTCGCAGATGACGGCGACCCGCTTGACGTTCTCGTTCTCTGCAATGAGCCTATCGACCCTATGGTGCTTGTGCCCTGCTACCCTATCGGCGTAATCAGCATGGTAGACAACGGCAAGAATGACGAAAAAATCATAGCAATTCCTTTTGAAGACCCCAACTACAATTCCTACCGCAGTATTGAAGCGCTTCCCCGTCATATTTTCGAGGAAATGCAGCACTTCTTCAGTGTTTATAAGCAGCTTGAAGGTAAGGAGACAGCAGTAAACGAGGTTCAGGGTCATAAGGCTGCCGCACAGGTAATTGAACAGTGCATCAAGAATTATAAAGAAAAATTCGGAACTGACGAGGAGGTGCAGGAATGATTGCTAAAACGTCACCTATGGGCTGGAACAGCTGGGACTGCTACGGTCCTTCTGTAAACGAAGAAACAGTAAGAGGCAACGCTGATTTTATGGCGAAGCATTTAAAGCAGTACGGCTGGGAGTATATTGTTGTTGATATCCAGTGGTCACAGCCCACCGCAGGCAGTCACGAGTACGAACCCTTTGCGGATTTATGCATGGACGAATACGGCAGACTTATCCCTGCTGAAAATCGTTTTCCCTCTTCCGCAGGCGGTAAAGGCTTTGCGCCTCTTGCCGATTACGTTCATTCTCTCGGACTTAAATTCGGCATTCACATCATGAGAGGTATTCCCCGTCAGGCGGTTCATAAAAACACTCCCATAAAAGGCAGCGATAAAACCGCAAGACAGATTGCCAGTGCTTCCCGTATCTGCCAGTGGAATCCTGATATGTACGGTGTCGAAGCACACAAGGAAGGCTCAAAGGCATATTACGACAGTATTTTTGAGCTTTACGCATCATGGGGTGTGGATTTCATCAAGTGCGACGATATCTGCCGCGAATTTCCTCACGCCGAGCAGGAGCTTATAATGCTCAGCGAATCCTGCCGTGACTGCGGCAGAGATATAGTCCTCAGCCTTTCTCCCGGACCTGCACTTCTCGAAAAAGCCGAGTTATATAAGCAGATTTCCCACATGTGGCGTATCACCGATGACTTCTGGGACAAGTGGGAGCTTCTCTACGCAATGTTTGAAAGAGCCGAAAAGTGGTGTACACATACAGGAGCAGGCAACTGGCCTGACGCGGACATGCTGCCCGTAGGCGCTATTCTTCAGAACTATGATAAGAACAACCGTACAAAATTCACAGAAGATGAACAATTTACAATGCTCACCCTCTGGAGCATTTTCCGTTCACCGCTTATGATAGGCGGCGAGCTTACCGCCATGGATGATTTTACCATGAAACTGCTCACCAATGAAGCAATTCTCGGAATGCACAAAAATGCCCGCCATGCTCATCAGGTATGGCGCAGGGAAATCGGCGGAATTGAACACGTACTCTGGGTTGCCGCAAGCAGCAAGGGCGGATTCTATCTTGCTGTATTCAATGCGGGTGAAGAGGACAGCAAAATTATAATCCCTCTGGAAGATGTAGAAATCGACGGCAAGATTTCAGGCTCCGAGCTCTGGAGCGGCGAAACAGTAACCGCCGAAGACAAACTCACCGTAAAGCTTAACAAGCATGGTGCAAAGGCATACTATTTCAATGTTATTTGATGAAGAAATGATGCTCCTCGCAATCACGCAGGCAAAAAAAGCTGCAGCTCTGGGCGAGGTTCCCGTCGGCGCAGTTGTGATTGACGAAAACGGTAATGTTATCGGCGAGGGCTACAATACCCGCGAAACCGAGCAGCGCCCCACAGGTCATGCCGAGCTTATTGCAATTGAGCAGGCGGCGAAGCATAAAAAAAGCTGGCGGCTCTCAGAATGCACTTTATATGTCACTCTGGAGCCATGCCCCATGTGTGCGGGAGCAATAATGAATGCACGGCTGAAACGAGTCGTATACGGTGCTTTTGATGAAAACGGAGGCGCCTGCTCCTCGGTCGTAGAGCTGTTTGAATATAAGTTCGGCTATAAACCGATGATAAGGAGCCGTGTTCTTGAAAAGGAATGCGGTTCCCTTTTAACTGATTTTTTTAAGAAAGTAAGGCAACAGCAAATTGAACAGATATAAAACCTTAGCCGCCAATACTATTATTCTCGGCCTTGGACAGTTCGGCTCAAAGTTCCTCGTCATTCTCATGATGGGGTTCTATCAGGCTGCTCTGGGAAGTACAGGCTACGGCGAAATAAACAACATAATAGATACGGCAACACTCCTGATGACCGTTGCAACTTTATCCATAGGCGAATCTATCATACGTTTCGGTCTTGATGCCGCATACGACAATAAACAGGTGTTCTCCATAGGTCTTCGTGTAACAGGCGTGGGACTTGTGGCATGTGTGCTTTTTGTACCGATAATAAATATACTTTCGGGAATTTTTCCCGATAATAACGTCTTCGCCCTTCTCAGCGAGTATGCATGGATTACCTTTTTATATGTAACCACCGGAAGTATCAAAAGCACCTGTGCATTGTTCGTCCGTTCAGCAGGCCATGTCAAACTGTACGCTGTTGACGGAATTCTTACAACCTCACTGAATATCGTATTCAACCTTATTCTCCTTTTCTGGCTTAAAATGGGCAATGTGGGCTATCTCTTATCGGTTATTTTTGCAGATATATGTTCAATCGCCTTTCTCAGCTTCAGAGCAAAACTCCACAGATTCTTCATCTTCAAGGGAATTGAAAAAAGCGTTCTTAAATCCATGATGAGCTTCTGCCTGCCTATGATACCCACCTCGGTAATGTGGTGGATAATAAACTCCTCGGGCAGCTTCTTCGTGTCCGGTTTCATAGGCTTTGAAGCCAGCGGAATTTACAAAGCCGCTTTTAAATTCCCCAGCATGATTTCAATTTTTTCGGGAATTTTCTCCCAGGCGTGGAATATGTCAGCAATCACTGAAAACAATTCGGATACGGTAGGAAATTTCTATACCAACGTTTTCAATATATTCCAGTCCTTCGTTTACGTGCTTGCGGCGGGACTCATGCTCGTTATACGCATAGCTATCGAGCTCTTCTGTGAGCCGGAATTCTACGAAGCCTACCGTTATACACCCTTCCTTATCCTGTCGGTTTCCTTCACCTGCTTTTCTACATTCATGGGCAGCGTCTATGTTGCCTCCAGAAAATCCGTGCGTTCCATGACCACCGCAGGCATAGGTGCAGCGGTAAATGTTATTCTCAATATTATCCTTATTAAAACCATGGGACTTCACGGCGCAGCGCTTGCCGCATTCGTAAGCTTCCTGATAATCTTCATTATCCGCGCAATCGACACAAAGCGCATTATAAAAATGGATATGAAACTCCCGAAAATGCTGATAAATTCTGTACTTCTTATAGGCATGAGCTTTGTGATTTTCCTTACAGAAAATATTGTCATGTATTATGCACTGCTTGCAGTTTTCTTCATGCTTATTGCGGCTCTGAATTTCAGGTCGGGCATAAAAGCGGTAAAAATCATCATGAAAAAGGAAAAATTTGAGTAATGAAAAAGTACAGTCTATGGCTTCTGCTGGTTTTCGGATACGCCAACCCTGCGCTCGGCAGTCTGCGCGAGCGTTTTGAAACCGCAGTGGATATCTACAACGCCTTTAAAACCAATATCGCTGCCGCAGGTGCAGAGCTTTCGGAAAAAGCGGCAGATACAACCCTCGATGAAGCTGAAAAATTACTAACAAAGCTCGAAAGCAGAGGAATCACCGTTATTCCCTTCGAGGACGATCTTTATCCCGATGCGCTTGCAGAGGTACCTAATCCGCCATGCGTGCTTTTCGCAAAGGGTAATACATCACTGCTGAAGAATAAGCTTGTAACCATCGGCGGCTCCCGTAAAGCAACGCAATATACCATTGCCGCTGAAACTCATGTCTGTGAAGAACTGTGCGGGAAATATACACTTGTTGCTTCACTGGTGGAAGGCTGTGAACAGCTTGCCTGCATAACCGCTATGAAAATGGGTAAAGGCTGTATTGAAATCCTGCCCTGCGGCTTTGACCATGAGTATCCGAAGGGCAGCCACGTTCTCCGTGAACAGGTTCTTATGAACGGAGGCTGTATCATCACTGAATTTCTCCCCGATGTTAAATCCTGCAATGCAAATTTCATCCGACGTGCCCGCATAGCAGGTGGAATATCTAAAGCCATGATTATTTTCCAGGCTCGTATAAACAGCGGCGCTTTCAACGCCGCCAAGTATTCACCCGCCCTGTTCTTTCTGCCTATACATGACATATTCTCCTATAAATATGCAGGTGCAGTTCAGTACATAAGAAACGGCGCAAGTATCTACTACACCGTTGAGGATATCGACAATGCCTTTAAAGAAGGTTTTTCCGCGCCTGAAATAAACGTGAAAGCCATTATTACGGAGCAAAAGAAAGCGGAAAAACCGACTGCTGCCGAAAATAAAGCTGAAGAAAAAGCCCCTGCTGAAAGCATTACGCCTTCAGAGGAGCTTTTTGAAACACCTGTTCATTATTCGGTATACAAGAAAATCTCGGCTTCAGAATCACCAATTACCTTTGATGAGCTTTTCAGAAATGAGGATATCGGAATTACTGAGCTGAGCGAGATACTTCTCGACCTTGAAATTGCCGCGCTCATAAAAGCAGTTCCGGGCAGTCGTTACACGGTCTGCTGAAGAATATCGTCAAACTTTCCCCGTATTGCGTCCACAAGCGCAGACGGGGATAATTTTATCTGTGTGCCTATCCTGCCGCCGCTTATGTAGAATTCCTGTAATGCCTCCGCCGAGGAGTGAATAACCGTCATAAACTGTTTTTTCATTCCTATAGGTGTGCAGCCGCCGCGTACATAACCTGTAACTGCATTGATATCCTTTACATGAAGCAGTTCAACCGACTTTTCACCCACACTCTTCGCCGCCTTCTTCAGGTCTAGCTCCATCGCCACAGGAAGCAGAAAGCAGTAGTAATTGCCGCTTTTACCCTTGGCAACAAGAGTCTTGAAGGTAAGCGCGGGATCCTGACCCAGCTTTTCGGCAACAGTAATCCCGTCTACAAATTCATCGCACTCATAACTATTCATGGTGTACGGAATCTTCTTCTGTTCAAGAAAACGCATAGCGTTGGTTTTAACTTCCTTTGCCATAATCCACCTTACATATTTTCAATGTGTTTTTTGATACACTCAAAAGTTTCATCGCTTATATCATGCTCGATTTTGCATGCATCGGCAAGAGCAGTCTCACGGCTTACACCGATATCCATGAAAAACTTTGAAATGATATTATGTCTTTCATATATCCCTTCAGCGATAGCACGACCCTTTTCGGTAAGGGCAATATGATTGAACTCATCAACGGTGATAAGTCCGTTCCCCTTCATCTGCTTCACAACCACTGACACAGTAGGTCTTGAATAACCCAGCTCATCGCATATATCAATAGCGTGAAGGTCAGGCTTCTTTTTGGAAAGCACCAGTATTGTCTCAAGATAGTTCTCTACCGCTTCAGATACTTCTTTTTTCATTTTATATTTCCTTTCCTGCTATTTCTTTTCTATAAGCTCCGCTTCATCAATCCACGAATAGTAGCCTGTCATATTTTCAGGAAGAGTATCCTTATTGACTCTGAGTGTGCTGAAAAGCACACAGTCCGAACGCTGGTACACGGGAATTTCTACCGCATACTCCTCAAAAAGTATAGTGAGACAGCTTCCGTATGCAGTTTTAAGCTCTTCATTATCTTTTGAAGCTGCTGAAATTTCTATGCACTCATCAAGCTCCTCATCAGCAATACCATAAAGGTTGTCACCTGAATACATCGTGCTGAGTCTGGGCTGAACGCCTGTCTCCCACACTGCCGCCCATATCTGCTGCGAACCGCTATCGATAATTGTCCACATCTGAGAAGCATCAGCCGTATCGGTGATTGAAAGGGTAATTCCAATCTCGCTGAGCAGCTTTGAGCCTGCGTCAAGAGCATAGTAACAGGGATGATTTCCCGTTCCGTCTGCCGCAATAACCGCCTGAAAGCTCATGGAACCACCCTCGGGTGCCGCAGTAACAATTCCGCCTTCAACGGTGTAGCCTGCCGCCTCAAAAAAGCCGAGAGAAGCCGCCTTCGCAGCCGAAAAACGTTCCTTTTCGGTCATATCCTCGGTATAAATCGCTTCACCATCAGTATTGAGCGAATAAGGCTTCTGATATTCCTCGCCCAGCCACGAACTGAGTGCCGCGGGATAGTCAGTCTTTATACCCACATCGCCGTAATAATTCTCAACGGACGCGTCACGATAGAGGTAAATAGCCGTAGCCAGCGCCTTTCTTAAAGCAATACTTTCTGCCGAATCCGTATTGCCGCCTACATTGACAGTTCTGGCGTTAATTCCTATATAACCGTAGCCGTCCTTGCTTATTGTTGCGGCATACAGCTTTTCAAGTGCCTCGTTGGCACTGTCAATTTCCTCTGAAGTTTTCATAGAACCATCAGGATATGAAATATCCGCTGTACCGTCTGAAACAGCCGCAACCGCATTTTCAGCCACAGCCTGCTTTACTTCTATATTGGCCGTAACAGGCTTTCCTTTATAGTAATGCTCATTTGCCGCAAGATAAACAACGCCGCTTTCGCTTCTTTCGTAAAGATAAGGACCTGCGCCGAGCGGAGCATTTTCCTTGCCGCTTATAAGCCCGGAAGCCTTACCCTTTTCAAAGCCAAAAGAAGATTTGGTTATGTCAAAGCTGCTTTCATCCCCATAATAATGAAGCGGAGCAACAGTAATATCTCCCAGCTCATAAATTACAGAAGGGTTACTGCCCGAAACGGTAATTCTCACACCGAATTTACCTGTTTTCTGAATACCCGAAATACTGCTGACAGGTTCATTTTCTTCTGCCTGCTCAGAAAGATATTCAATAGCACATATTACTGCGTCTGTGCGGTAATATGCAACATCACCCTCGGACATACTGCCTAGAAGCTCATAATTTCCGCCGTACATATCAGCAAGGTCGGAAAGCACCTTATTTTCATCTGCAACAGCGGTGGAATTGTACTCGCTGTCCACCGAGTAGAAGAACGCCATAAGGTCCTTTGCGTTGGGATATGCCTCGGTATAAACAGAGTAGCTGTTGTCGCCGTAAAGTGATTTTACCCACTCATACTCGCTTTTAAGCACAGGCATAACTATTGTGTCACGTATTCTTTGCTGAACCTCTTCCTCTGCAAGGGCTGCCGAAATATCTTCCTCGGTAAGAGTATCGGCAATACTGCTGTTCAACCGGTAATTCACTTCACCCTTTATGTTGATACCCTGAATATCAGAAACATTTGACATTGACGGGTCAAGAAGCGCATAAAGAGTAAAAATAAGGTCGTCAGCGTCAAGAACAGTACCATCGCTGAACCTTACGTCAGTTCTCAGCCTGATATCATAAACTGTTTCATCATTTTCCTCGTTATATGTCTCGGTTACATCGGAAATTCCGGTATAGCTGTAATACTTTCCGCCGAAAATCCTGCTTTCGCCGTTTATGCCGTTGTAAATAATACGACCGTTACGGTCACGGGCAAAAAGCCGTACTCCGATAAGGTCATTCAGGAACTCCTCAGATTCGCCCGACTGATAAAAAGGATTGCAGGTATTGCCGTATGCGTTCAGTGCCACGGTAAGCGGCTTAGGCTCTTCCTTTATGATTGTCTCTTCCTCGCTGGCAAGAGCTGCAAGAGTTGTTATTTCAGTCTTTGTTTCTTCGGTGACGGTCGTAGTGGTTGTAACAGCCTCCGACTGCTCCGTAATCTTAGGAGCTTCCCCCGCACACGAGGAAAAAAGCATGCACATTGCCGCTGTGACAGCTGTAAAAGTCAATTTCCTTATTTTCAAATATATTCCTCCGATTTCATCTCTCTGTACATTATACATTTTTAATGTGTATTATTATATACCAAATTAATGGAATTGTCAAACAGAACAGGAAGTAAAACCCTGTTAAAACAACTTCAAACGGGATTTTTGTGTAATTTTGTCGTTAATTGACCCTGTTTTCGGGATTACCTTCAATAAAAGCTTCAACATTTCTTTCAACTATCTTCATAAGCTTCTCTCTTGTTTCAAAAGCCGCCCATGCAATATGGGGCGTAATAATACAGTTCTTTAAGCCGAACAGAGGACATTCCTCCGCCATAGGCTCCTTTGCAAGCACATCAAGCCCCGCACCTCTCAGCTTTCCGCTGGTAAGCGCATCTCGGAGTGCGTATTCGTCAACAATAGGTCCCCGCGCCGTATTTATGAATACCGAACCATCCTTCATCTTATCAAAAGCCTGACGGTTCATCATTCCAGCAGATTTTTCGTTGAGAGGGCAATGCACTGAAACAATATCACTTTCGGAAAGAAGCGTATCAAAGTCCACAAAACTCACCGTACTGTCTTCTTTGAGCGTTCTGGTATACACCAGAACCTTCATTCCGAAGGCGTTGGCAATCTGCGCTACCTTTCTTCCTATTGCGCCATAGCCTATGACACCGATGGTTTTTCCTGAAATATTGAAAAGCGGATAATCAAAGTAAGAAAATGTATGGCTCTTCTTCCAGTCGCCCTTGTCAACCGAACTGCGGTACATTGAAAGATTGCCGAACAGCTCCAGTATGAAAGCGAAAGTGAGCTGTGCAACACCGTCTGTGGAATATCCGGGAACATTTGAAACCACAATTCCCTTTTCTCTTGCATATTCAAGGTCGATATTATTACAGCCTGTGGCAAAAAGACCGATATATTTAAGAGAATGTGCGTTTTCCATAACCTCTCTGGTAATAAGAGATTTATTGCAGAGAACTATTTCCGCGTCGCGTATACGTTCCCCTACTCTTTCAGGCTCGGTCATACCATATCTTTTGACTTCTCCGAAGCGAGCAAAACCGGAAAAGCTTAAATCACCTGTTGAAACCGTATCACTGTCAAGAATTACTATCTTCATGTTTCCCCCGTACTGCCGCTGAGCGGCTGCAAAAAAATATTTTATTAAAGTATACCATAATATTCCTGAAATATCAACAAAAACAAAAATTAATCACAAAATACTCAGATTAGTGAAAAATTTGAAAAAATATTCATATTTTATTGACTTAACAGAAAAAGTGTGTTATAATACTTTAAAAGGCGTAAAATAGCCGTAGAAAAATAAAAATAAGGTGCAAACCTCACTGATTTGGATATTTATTTACCATAACCGCAGGAACAGGAGATATTGACATGAGCGAATTTAACTACGAATTCGACAGGCTTATCGGTAAGATTGAACACAATATTACCAAGCTTGAAGAAAGAACACTATGCATTGACAGGAATCTGAACCTCACTATTAATGAGCTTCACCTTCTGGAATGTATCCAGAAAGCAACAAAGGGCGAGGACGGTCCTACTATCAGCACTATTGCCGCTGAGCTGGATATCACAAGACCTTCTACTACTGTTGCCGTAAATAAGCTCAAGGATAAGAAGTTCGTTGAAAAGGTTGGCTGCATAAATGACGGTCGTTCTGTGCGCATCAGACTTACACCTAAGGGCAAAAAGGTTTTTGCACTTCATACCGAGTACCACGACGGCATGGCAGCTGCGCTTAACGAATGTTTTTCTGAAGAGGAAAAGCAGGCTTTTGCTGAATCATTGAAGAAAATCAATGATTTCTATATTGCAAAGCTCAGCGAAAAAGAAGAAGAAGAGGATTTTGACTTCTGATTTATCCTATAAGAAAAAGCGGATTTACCTTGTAAATTCGCTTTTATCGGAAGTTTATTTTCATCACTTTAAATTCCAAACACTTTAATTTGTTAAAATAGGGGTAACCCTTAAAATATGAAACCAGGAAGGACAAAAGACATGGGAATGATTTTTAACAGAAAGCTCCCTATTCCGAAGGAAATAAAGGAGCTGTATCCGCTTACAGAAAAGATAGCGAAGACAAAAGAATTAAAGGATAAGGAAATTGCAGATATTTTCGAGGGCAAGGACAAGAGATTTATGCTTGTAATCGGACCCTGCTCCGCAGACAAGGAAGAATCAGTTATCGACTATATCGGCCGTCTTGTAAAGGTTCAGGAACAGGTTAAGGATAAGGTATTCATTATCCCCAGAATCTATACAGGTAAACCCCGTACAACAGGTGCAGGCTACAAGGGTATGCTCCATCAGCCTGACCCTACCAAGAAGGAAGATATGCTTGAAGGTCTTATTCTTACAAGAAAGCTTCACGCAAGAGCTATTGAGGAAACAGGCTTTGTTTGTGCTGATGAAATGCTCTATACAGAAAACTACCGTTACCTCTCCGACCTCATCTCCTACGTTGCTGTCGGCGCACGTTCCGTTGAAGACCAGCAGCACAGACTCACAGCCAGCGGTATGGATATACCCTGCGGCATGAAGAACCCTACCAGCGGCGATATATCCGTAATGCTCAACTCCATCACAGCTGCACAGAGCGCACATACATTCTTATTCAGAGGCTGGGAAGTCAACAGTACAGGCAACCCCTACGCTCACGCTATTCTCCGTGGCTATGTTAATAAGCATGGTGAAGCTATTCCGAACTATCACTATGAGGACCTCAAGCACCTCAGCGAGATTTACAATGCAAACGGCTTTGTAAACCCCAGCGTTATCGTTGACTGCAACCACTCCAACTCAGGCAAGAAATATCTCGAACAGATCCGTATCGCCAAGGAAGTTCTTTACAGCAAGCGTCACGACAATGACCTCAACGGACTCATCAAGGGTCTTATGATTGAAAGCTATATTGAAGACGGCGCACAGAAGGCTGAAGAAGGCGTCTACGGTAAGTCTATCACAGACCCCTGCCTCGGCTGGGAAAAGACCGAAAAGCTTATTCTTGATATTGCCGACGCTCTTTAATTCAGATACTGATTTTACAGCAGGAACACGACACACTCTGGTATGTCGTGTTCCGCCTTTATAGGCATATTTTTCCGCTTTAAAGGAGTCACTAAAATGGAGCTTCCAATAGAATTCAAAACCGTAATTGAAAACCTCACAGCTGATATTCCGCTGAAAAAACTCATTGCCGCTTCTGAAGCAATCTCAATGCGTTACCGTAGCGAAAGCGGAGCAGGCAAAGCGCTCATAACCAACGATATCGAAGCGGCAGCATACGCTGTTGTGCGGATGCCCGCAACAATAGGCGCAGCAGGCAGCGCAATGCAATACACAGCTAAGCTTTTCAGCGATGAAATCAGTACAATGCTTGATATGGGCGCAGGAACAGGTACTTGCTGCTGGGCGGCGGCTGAGGTTTTCCCTGAGCTTGAAAAAATAACCTGCCTTGAACGCGAAAATTCCATGCTTTCCTTTGGCAAAAAACTCATGTCTGAGGGCGATTTTCCAATAGATTGTGACTGGATAAAAAGCGACATAACAGAGTCTTTTTCTCATAAAGCAGATCTGGTAACCGCTTCCTATGTAATGAATGAGCTGACCGTTATAAAACGGGCAGAGCTTACCAAACGTCTCTGGGAGAGCACTGAAAAGCTACTTATTATAATTGAGCCCGGAACTCCCGTCGGATTTGCCAACATAAAGGCTGTGCGTAAGCAGCTTATAGAAATGGGCGCAAATATAATTGCGCCGTGTCCTCACAATACAGAATGTCCCCTTCCCGACGATGACTGGTGTCACTTTACTTCCCGTATTTCCCGCACAAAGCTCCATAAACAGCTTAAAGGCGGCGATGTCCCTTACGAGGACGAGAAATTTACCTACATAGCCGCCGTAAAAGGCAAATGCGTGCCTTGCTGCTGCCGCGTCCTTCGTCACCCGAAAATCGAAAGCGGGAAAATCACGCTTAAATTATGCACAAAGGACGGCATAAACGAGCGCATTGTTACAAAAAAAGACGGAACTTTTTTCAAGAAGGCAAGAAAATCCGATTGCGGTGATGAGTATTAAAACAAAAAAGAACCACCGTCAAAGACGGTGGTGAGAGGAAAATGAATATAACAACTTGGATATTTTAAACAGTGCGAAAACGCACGTGTTTACAAAAATAATATGAAAAAAACGCAAAAGCGCTGATTCAACAAAGAAAAAACTAAATCGATAAGCCGAGTTCTGTCGTTGGGTGAACATCTATCTAATCTTACCGTCGCCGGTAAGCTTGTCTTGCTTTCGCAATGTAGCCGCCTTAAACGAAGTGCGCCGAGCAAGCGCATTACTCTCCGAACCAATCGGCGTTGCATCGGATAGGGTTTACATAGCAGCAGTATCTCTACTGCTCTGGTGAGCTCTTACCTCGCCTTTCCATCCTTACCTGTAAACAGGCGGTTTATTTCTGTTGCACTAGCCCTAAGGTCGCCCTCGGCTGCCGTTAACAGCTATCCTGCTCTGTGATGCTCGGACTTTCCTCAGAAATTTCTTCCCGCGTTCACCTGATTTAGTTTTTTAACTCTTGTTATTATAACACATTGTTTCACTTTTTGTCAATACCGTTTTAAAGAAAGGACGGAAAAATGAAAAAATCCCTGAAAATCCGTTGGATAATAAGTATTATTTCCTTTTTTCTGGCTGCCGCCGCTATAATCCCCGCAAGGCTCAGTACCACCTTTGCCGACTGGTATGCTTTCACCGTCTATCCCTTTCTGCAAGGGCTTTTTTCCCGCATTTCAGGTATATTTCCCTTTTCCTTAGGAGAAATAATGGTGATTGCTGCTGTTATAACTGTCCTTTTCGGAATCGTATACTTCATTATACAATTAGTAAAGTCCGGAGGTACGCGAAGAAAGGTCGTGCATTCCGCCCTTGCGACAACGGTTATGACCCTCTCTCTGGTAGCTGTCATGTTCGTCTACAACTGTGGCATCAACTACTACCGTTCGCCATTTTCAGCATACAGCGGACTTTCCGTTGAGAAATATTCAAAGGAAGAAGTCCGCGAGGTGCTGGAGCATATTATAATCAGTGCTAATTTTTCATTTCTTGAAATTGAAACCGCTGAAAACGGCAGCTGCATTCTCCCCGTTGACTATCTTGACCTCACAACTGCTGCCATGAAAAATATTGCTGAACAGTATCCCGTTCTGAATTCCTATTATCCCCATGCAAAGCCTGTTCTGCTGTCAGAACCCTGGTGCTATACACGCATTGTGGGAGTTTTCACACCTTTTTCAATGGAAGCCAATTATAACACCTGTAACACTACTGAAAGCATCGGTCACACTATCTGTCATGAGCTGTCGCACCTGACAGGCTTCATGCGTGAGGATGAAGCAAATTTTATTGCCTATCTTGCCTGTCGCGAAAGCGGTAATTCCTACCTCATGTACAGCGGATATTTCCATACAATGTGCCAGCTTCTGAACGCATACCACAGTGTATGCACAAGTGAGGAATACGGAGAAATCTATTCACTGATTTCTCCGGGAGTTTCAAAACAGATAACCCTGAAAAACGAATACTGGTCACAGTTTGAAACACCCGTAGCGGAGGTTTCATCAACCATTAATGATACATATTTAAAAGCCAATAACCAGACCGACGGCGAAAAAAGCTACGGCAGAATGGTTGACCTTGTAATTGCAGATTACTTCGGGAATGTAAAGGAGAAATGATATGAAAATTATATGTCTTGCAGAAAATACAGAGGGTGCAAGCGGCTGTGCCGCAGAGCACGGACTATGCCTGTATATCGAAACAAAAGAACATAAGATACTCATGGACACGGGTGCTTCCGACCTGTTTGCTGTAAACGCCGAAAGGCTCGGAATTGACCTCAGAGCTGTTGATACTGTTATCCTGAGCCATGGACATTACGACCATTCAGGCGGACTTCTCCGCTTTTCAGAAATAAACCCCGAAGCAAAAATCTATATGAGAAGTAATGCAGGCGGTGACTACTACCATGGCGAGCGCTATATAGGTATTGATAAGCGTATATGCTCTTTACCGCAGGTAATTTTCACCGATGAATATATGGAAATCGACAGCGGACTTACGCTTTTTTCGGGAATTACAGGAAGAAAGTTTTTTTCAAAAAGCAATCTTGCACTTACAGAAAAAATAAATGATACAGAAATTCAGGACAACTTTTCCCATGAGCAGTGCCTTGTAATTTCAGAAAAAGAAAAAAACATACTTGTTTCGGGCTGTGCCCATAACGGAATACTGAACATTCTTGAAA
>JAFUNV010000029.1 GCA_017472865.1 Ruminiclostridium sp.
AGTCTTTTCCTACAAAGGCGTGCCGCTTTAAGCGTACGAGGTTTACCATTCTCTTGTTTTTAAGGGCACACTTTGGCGGCTCATGGGCTACTCAATGAAACTCTATTACATAGCCTTTGCTGTAATAACAATCGGTAATTTCCTTGCAGCAATCCCCGAACGGGCATTTTGGGCAGAATTTATCGGCACATATATTTTATGAGAGGTGAGAGTATGAACACGGATTTTATAAAAGAGCTTAATATCGAAATGCTTATCAAGATAAAAGAAAGCACCTTTGACGGACGTGGTTATCTCAACCTCGAACGCTATTTTACAACTGATATTGATACTATAAACTACCGTCTTGACGCACTTTCTGACTTGCTGTCCGACCGCACATTTTTCTATGCCATGCAGGAGATTATGCCGCAGATTTCAATGTTACAGGAGCTGCGACAATTCAGTGCTATGGCGAGAGACGATATTGAAAACCTGTACTCTGTCCGTGATTTGAATACATATATTGAGCTTGTAGAGTATCTCTATACTAACCTGAATAAGTACAAACTTAATTCCGCAATGTTCAGCGAAATCAAGAAGGCTGTAAATGAAATTCACAGCAGTGATGAATATGAGGGCATAAAGGCAAAGCTCCCCGAAAATATGCAGCTTATAACCGAGCTTAAAAGCATAACCATAGGTGTAAATATAGACGCCGCTATGCGCCCCATAGAATCGGGAATTGTTAGCCTTAATAATGAGGTTTTCGTTTCGGGTAATGTTATGGATAAGCTGTTCAGACTTGATATGAGCGACAACCCCTATGAATGTGCCGCGCCCTTGTCTGTACCGCCTAAAATTCTCACAAAGGAAGAAAAACAGCTTTTTGAAGCTACGGTAAATACCGCCGTTCACAAGCTGTTGAAATCGTCGCTGAAATCCTGGAAACCTGCCGTAAAGGCATATTCAGAATCGAAAATAAACTTCCTTATGCGTTATTATGAAAACCTGCGTTTTCTTGTTGCGGCGGCGGAGTTTTTCTACACCTTAAAGGATATGAACTATCCCGTCTGCCGTCCGAAAGTATACAGTAAGGAAGAAAAGAAATGTGTGCTGAAAGAGATTTACTATCCTGAATTTGTGTTGTATAATAATCATATGAAGGGTAATGATTTTTCTTTTGACGAAAATGGAATGATATATATTTTCGGCGGTGCAAACGGCGGCGGTAAAACGCTTTTCGCACGTTCCGTAGCAATCTGTCAGGCACTTTTCCAGCTTGGCTTATATGTTCCTGCCCAGTATGCGGAGCTTAGCCCTTGTGATGAAATCCTACTCCATTTTCAGAAGAAAAATAACGATGTTTCCCAAAGCAGATTTATGGAAGAATGTGAAAGAATAAGTACGCTGATGAAATTTGCAGGAGAATACACCCTTGTTATCTGCGATGAGGCGCTTTCAGGAACAAACGGTACTGAGGCTGTTCCCATAGCGGAAGAGGTTTTGAAAGCTATGAGTGCAAAGGGCTGTCGTGGTATTTTCATAACCCACGTTCACGAAATAGGAGACTGCGCTGATACTATAAACGAACTTGATTTCTGTAAATCAAAAATAGACCACTTGACTGTACTTACAGACCAAAGAACAGGAAACAGGCTTTACAAAGTGGTGAGAAATCACTCTGACGGAAAAAGCGACGCGTCATTTATCGCCAAAAAGTACGGACTTGATTTTTATACCCTTATGAAAGGTGAGAAGAATGATTAAGGTAACGAAATGGAGCAGAAAACAGCAGAAAGAAGACTGGGCAAAATACCGTGCGGAAATAAAAAACCGCAAATATGGTGTGTGGCAGAATATAATATACATTCTCCGTGAAATATGGAG
>JAFUNV010000030.1 GCA_017472865.1 Ruminiclostridium sp.
ACATTCTGTGTTTTCGGAATTCGCCTTTTCTTTGGGCATGACTCCCGACGAAATACCTGCATATATCGATGACAGAATAAATGGATAAAAAATCACGCCTCCTCAAGGAGGCGTGATTTTTTATTCAATCTTACCATTCTTCATCTTTACGCCGAGGGCGATACCGCACTCGACACGCTTTTTCATAAGCTCACACTGAAGCTTGTTAGGCTTTCTCACATCACCGTCATAGATAAATGATGTAGCGTTGCAGCCGCCTGAGCAGTAAAAGCGTGCCCAGCAGTCAGAACAGCCTTCCTTGCTGTAAATATGAGTTTTTGCAAAATAGTCGGCAATCATTTCGTCAACCGTACCGTCAGAGATATTACCCATCTTCCATTCGTCAATGCCTACGAACTGGTGACAGGGGTAAATATCACCGTCGGGAGTTACCGCAACATACTCGTTACCGCAGCCACAGCCACGGAGTCTCTTGACTGCGCAAGGTCCTTGCTGTAAATCAATCATGTAATGGAAGAAATTGAAAGGCTTCTTACCTGTTTTTTCAACATTTTCTGCCATAATATCATAAAGACGGTCATAGTTCTTGTAAATTTCAGGCAAATCCTTTGCGGTAATTGCGTAATCCATTTCCTCAGGTGCTGTTACAGGCTCAACAGAAAGCTGGTCAAAGCCTGCGTCAGCAATATGGAGTACATCCTCAACAAAATCCAGATTGAACTTTGTAAATGTACCACGCACGTAGTAGTCGGTTCTGCCCTGCTTGGTTCTGTTTTCCACAAGCTTCTTGTATTTAGGCATGATAATATCATAGCAGCCCTTATTGTTGGGTGTGATACGGATATTATCGTTTACCTCCTTGCGTCCGTCAAGAGAAAGAACACAGTTTGACATTTCGTTGTTGATATATTCAATTTTCTCATCATCAAGGAGCATACCGTTTGTGGTTATTGTAAAGCGGAAATTTTTTCCGTGCTGTTTTTCAATGCTTCTTGCGTAATCAACGGTAGCCTTTACCGTATCCCATGCCATAAGAGGCTCGCCGCCGAAGAAATCAAGCTCAAGGTTCTGTCTGCCTGCGCTCTTTTCAATAAGGAAATCAATAGCCTTGCGGCCTGTTTCGGGAGTCATTATTTTTCTGCCTGTACCAAAATCGCCTGTTTCAGCGAAGCAGTACTTGCAGCGCAGATTACAGTCGTGAGAAACGTGCAGACACATAGCCTTGATAGGCGCTTTTATGGACATTTCCGCATATTTACGGTATTCGTCCGTGCTGAAAAGAATCTTGTCGCAGTAAAGAGCATAGATTTCTTCATAGCACTCACGAAGCTCAGCTTCGGGGTAATCAGAAAGAACCTTTGTTATTTCAGCAGGCATTTCTTCGGAAAGAGGAGGATTAAGAAGACCGATAAGGTCATACACCATCTTGTCCACTACGTGTACACCGCCGCTGTTTACATCAAGAACGATATACATATCGCCCTGCTTATATCTATGTATTGTATTATTCATGATTTTTCTCCGTTAAAAGTAATATGACAACAAAAAGGCGGCTGTAAGCCGCCTTCTTCTGCAAAATAAAGCTTACTTTGTAGCCTCGCACTGCTGGTTAGCAATTGTGCATGAGGTCTTGCAAGCAGACTGGCAGGATGTCTGGCACTTGCCGCAACCGCCCTTAGCTGCTGTTTCCTTTAAGTTAGCCTTGTTAACTGTCTGAATGTGCTTCATAGTAATCAGTTCCTTTCATTTAATAAGGGTATACACCCATAAAATTTATTTTATTATAACATATCTTTTTTCAATTGTCAACGATAAATAAATTTACTTTTCGTCATCTGCTTCAATTCCGCATCTGTCCTTTATAGTCTGTATGCAGTTGACATTAAGATCGAAATAACCGCCGTCAGATTCGCCATAGGGAATGTAATATTCACAGGGGTTTATGCTGTTTTCGGTGGTATACTGAAGAACAGGCTGATATTCAACATAATCGCTGAAC
>JAFUNV010000031.1 GCA_017472865.1 Ruminiclostridium sp.
GTATGGTGCGGCAGTTGTGGGACTTACGCTTGACAGTAAGGGCATTCCCGAAAGTCCCTGTGGCAGACTTGCTATTGCCGAAAAGATTGTAAAGCGTGCCGAATATTATGGTATCAGCCGTGAGGATATATATATCGACTGCCTTACTCTTACAGTAAGCACCGACCAGAATTCCGCAAAAACAACTCTTGAATCTCTTGAACTGGTTAAGCAAAAATTAGGTGTAAAGACAATACTCGGCGTATCGAATATTTCCTTTGGTCTCCCGAACAGAGAACTTCTTAACAGTACATTTCTTTCGCTGGCTCTCCGCAGCGGTCTTGATTTAGCGATTATAAATCCCAACGCTTCATCTATGTCGGGTGCTGTTTTTGCATTCCGTGCGCTTTACGGCTATGACTTGAATTTTTCCTCGTTTATTTCGCGTTACAGCGGTGAGACTGCAGCAAAGCCTGTATCAGTAAAGTCTGAAATCACTCTTGCCTATGCAATTGAAAAAGGCCTCAGAGACGAGGCGGCAAGTCTTACAGAGAAGCTTCTGGAAACCGAAGATTCCATGAATATTATAAATAATTACCTGATTCCCGCACTTGACCGTGCAGGTGCCGACTTTGAAAAGGGAAGAATATTCTTACCTCAGCTTATCCTTTCCGCAAATGCCGCACAGGGTTGCTTCGGCGTTATAAAGGCAAAAATGCAGAATGGAACAGAGCAGATTTCAAAGGGTAAGGTAGTGCTTGCAACCGTAAAGGGCGATATCCACGATATAGGAAAAAATATTGTAAAGACGCTCCTTGAAAATTACGGCTACACCGTTATAGATTTAGGTAAGGATGTTGCTCCCGAAGCAGTAGTTGAAGCTGCACGTGAACATAGTGTAAGTCTTGTAGGCTTAAGTGCCCTTATGACAACAACCCTCGGCGCAATGGAAGATACAATAAAGCTTATCAAGGAAAACAATCTCGATTGTAAAATTGTAGTAGGTGGAGCAGTGCTTACTGCCGACTATGCTGAAAAAATCGGATCTGATTTCTATGCAAAGGACGCTAAGTAAACGGTGGATATTGCGAAGAAGGTTTATAAGGATATATGTCTGTAATAAATAAAGTGAATATGCATGCGTTTATGCGGATTGCTGCTGATGGCTCCGAATATCGTTATCCTGTGTATTGTAATTTTCGTACAGGCTGGGATACAGCCGCATTTGGCTATGCGGCAATTTCCACTGATAATAAGCTTCTCCGTGCAGAAGGTGATGTATTGTCCGGTGAACCAAGCCTGATTTACGGGTATAATCTTGATGATGTTGTAAAAGTCAAAGTGAAAAGGTACCCTTTCGGATTTTACAATATTATGCTTAAATTCAGAATAAACGGAAAAACGCATATTGTAAGTTTCTCTGCGTCGCAATTGGTAATTGGCGGCGGATTTGATGAACAAAAGAAAAATATTGAGGCTTTGGCTACTGAACTTGACAGATTGCAATACAGCATAAAAAATAATCGGTGAGGTGATGATATGATAATCTCAAAATCCTATATAGACAGCGGCAACAGTTTTGACTGGGGCAGAACCTCCGCTGATTATGCCCGTTACCGTGATATTTATCCCGAAATCTTCTATCAGAAAATAGCCGACAGAGGTCTTTGTGTAAAAGGACAGAAAATACTTGACCTTGGTACGGGAACAGGCGTTCTCCCAAGAAACATGTATCTCTACGGCGGCGAGTGGCTGGGGACTGATATTTCCGAAAATCAGATTGAACAGGCGAAAATTCTTGCTGAAAAATCAGGAATGAATATAAAGTTTGAAGTAGTTTCCGCTGAAAATGTAAACGCTCCCGACAATACATATGATGTAATTACCGCCTGTCAGTGCTTCTGGTATTTTGACCATAAAACCGTAATGCCAGAGCTGAAAAGAATGCTTAAACCCGACGGCAAGCTGCTTCTTTTATATATGGCATGGCTACCTTTTGAAGATAAAATAGCGGGAGAAAGCGAACAACTGGTGCTTAAATACAGTCCGAAATGGAACGGTGCAGGGGAAACACGTCATCCTGTATGGCTGCCTGATAAAAAGTCGGTTTTTGATAATTTCGAGCTTGTTTATCACGAGGAGTATGACCTTAAAGTCCCTTTCACAAGAGAAAGCTGGAACGGCAGAATGAAAGCCTGCAGAGGTATCGGTGCTTCGCTTTCACCTGAAAAAATACTGGAGTGGGAAAAAGAGCATAAAGCATTGCTTGAGCGCATTGCTCCAGAAAGCTTTGAAATTTTACACTATGCGGCTATGATGGAGCTGAAGCCGAGAAAGGAAATAAAATGAGCAAATGGAATACAGCCACAATGCACGCTTCGCTGAGACAGGCATGTGTGGCTGGAGAAACCTATAAATATCCTGTATATGCAGTTATGAAGGATACTTCATTTTTCGGCAGCAGATACAAGCAGAAAATGGGCTTTGTTGCATTATCTGATTACAGACGTCTGCTGATTTCTGAATATTATCAGCTTACAGGAACACCCGTGCGAATGGGCGCTCTCGGTTTTGATGACCTTGTTTCCGCAAAGGTAAATAAAAATCTTTTCGGACAGTATACCTTTAATCTTGTTTTTATAGTAAACGGAAAGAAGATGAACTATCAGTTTTCTGCAGCCAAAAAGGTTTACGGCACTGACCTTAATGAACAGGAGCAGAATCTTATGGGGCTTGTGGAATACTTTGAAAAATGCGGACATAATCTCAGATATTAAAAAAGCAGGGTTTATACCCTGCTTTTTATGTTAAATTTTCTTAAATACTCTTGCGTTATTTGCACTTACGGGAACGTTCTGAGACAAGTCAAACTTTTCTCCTGTGAGAATATCCTCAAACATACCGCCTGTATTTACGTTAAAGGTGCAGTCTGCACCTGCGTTAATCATTGCCACAACGATATCGCCGTCACATTCTCTTGCAAAAGCGTAGTTGTGATTTTGTAACTGAAGCTGACGGTATGAGCCGTAGCAAAGCGCCTTGCTTTCTGTGCGGAATTTTGCAAGCTTTGAAATAAAATCGGTAAGCTCGGTATTATCCTGCTCTGTATAGGGAACTCTCAGTCCGTCATCGCCGTCTTTCTTATCTGCTTCCCAGCCGTATTCGCTGCCGTAGTAAACTCCGGGAACTCCGGGCATTGTAAAGAGAAGAGCGTATGCAGGCTTAAGGTGTTCCTTATTTTTGAGAATTGTAGCAATTCTGCTGACATCGTGGTTATCAAGGAAGCAGTAAAGGTGCTTGCCTCTGTAAATGCACCAGTTTTCGCTTCCGAACTGTCTGTTCATAGAGTAGGCAATCTCAAACATATTCATGTCGTTAAAGCTTGAGTAAAGACCTTTGTAACATTCGTAGTTTGTAACGCTGTCCAGCATATCGGGATTTGCCCACTTGTTGTAGTCGCCGTGCAGGGTTTCGCCCATTAGCCAGAAATCCTCTCTGATGCTCTTGCAGTGGCGGCGGAGTTCCTTTAAGAAATTTTCTTCAAGACAGTATGCAACATCAAGTCTAAGACCATCAATGTCAAATTCATCAACCCAAAACTTAATACTGTCGAATATATGATTAATTACTTCTTCATTTCTAAGATTTAATTTAACAAGGTCATAGTTACCTTCCCAACCCTCGTACCATAACCCATCGTTATAACAGCTATTTCCGTCAAAGGCAATTCTTGCAAACCAGTCTTTATATCTTGAACCTTCTCTGTTCTTTAACACATCCTGAAATGCGAAAAATCCACGTCCTACATGATTAAATACGCCGTCTAATACAATCTTTATACCTTCTTTGTGAAGGTTATCACATACATTTTTAAAGTCATCATTTGTTCCAAGACGACAATCAATTTTTTTATAATCTCTTGTGTTGTATCCATGAGTATCTGATTCAAAAATTGGTGAAAAATATATTGCATTGAATCCCATTTTGCTGATGTGAGGAATCCAATCATTAACCTTTAATATTCTTGACTGTAAAACACCATCATTTTCAAAAGGTGCTCCACAAAATCCTAATGGATAAATTTGATAAAATACGCTTTCTTCAGCCCACATGCCTTCGTCCTCCTTAAATAAGTTGTTATTTGCAAATCCTTTATTTAATTTTTTACTAAAGGATTTAATATTTTCAATCGGAAGTGTGGTTCTTCCGTTTAATTCAAGTATTCCAAAGAATCCATTTACAAAAAATGAAATAGAAATCTGTGTATCTAACAATTGTTCATAAGTTAAGTCTGATGTTGTACATTTATTTATTAGTTCGTTTGTAATTTCATTTCTCAATTTATAAAGAAAAGGAGAAAGATTTGGAGAATGAAATATTGGGTCATAAATATGGTTATAGGAATCCAATAATTTTAATGTCTTACTCCAGATA
>JAFUNV010000032.1 GCA_017472865.1 Ruminiclostridium sp.
GTATGCGGTTATTATGTATATTGCAACGGAGTTAAAATCGCTGATGTAAACACCACCAAATATACACACAACAATCTTAAATCAAATACAATATATAAATACTATATTAAGGCGTATGATGTTGAACAGAATTTATCTAAAAACAGCGACATTCTCACAGTATCGACGGTGTCAACAACAAACGCACCTCCTGCACCGTCTAATATTGCAGCTGAAGTAGTTGAAGAAGGTATAAGAATCAGTTGGTCTGCTTCATCTTCTGTAAATCTCTCCGAATACAGGATTTACAGAAATAATGAATGTGTCGGTAAAGCTACAGGCTTAAGCTATCTTGATGAAGATGTGAAGCCCGGAGTATACACATATTATGTCCGTGCCTGCGACGATGCAGGGAATTTATCCAATATCAGAAATAGCGTTACAGTGGATACTCAGCCTCCCGCAACGCCGATGATATCCCTTGAAGAAATTTCCGACACTTCCGTAAAATTAACCTGGAGTGTTTCATCCTTTGATGTAGAATACTTTGAGGTATACAGAAACAATACACTTTTAAAGAAAACTGCGGACACAGCAATTACCGATGCAGGATTATCTGTTTCAGAACAGTACGAGTACTATGTAATTGCGTACGATGAGAGTGGAAATGTTTCAGAGCCCAGTGAAATTACAGCTTTCTGTGCCGAAGATACCGAAAATCCCGTTATTACGTCAATAACTCCATCTGAAGGCAAATATTCAGGAAAATTTAGGGTTGCGGTTACTGCCAAGGACAATATTTCTGTTTCAAGTATAACATTACAGGCTTCCCAGGATCTGGTTACATGGGCAGATGTTGGTACGGTTAAAGCGTCTGTTCGGAATAGAACTATAACATTAAGTTATACGGTTGACACCGAATTATATTCTGACGGAACCTTGTATTTAAGAGCAATTGCTTATGATACAAGCGCAAATGCATCTGATATGTTAAATGACAGCATAGTGTCAATATCCATGAGTAACACAAAGCCAGAACGTCCCGATCCGATTTCATTAGAGCTGAACGATGGTTATATTGAGGTTCATTGGGGATATCCTGACCGTGATACACAATATTTTAAGGTTTATCGTTCCACAGGAGATGGTTTTGCACTTTTCAAAGATGATTATAAATACAATAATTACTTTGAGGACGGCATGAAGGTAGGAGTTGATTTCGGCTACTACGTTACCGCAGTTAATTCCTATGGTTGTGAAAGTGAACCGTCTGAAATTGTTGAAATACATATAGATACAGATGACGCTTTACCTGAGGTGTTAAGCGTTTATCCGCCCAATGGCAGACACATAAGCGAAAATCAGAAAATAAGTATTTCCTGCAAGGACAATTTTATGCTTAAAAGCATTTCTGTTGAGCTTGCACTGGTAGGAAGCGGAGAGTTTACAGAGGTGTTCTCTGGTGAAATCACAGGATATCATGACATAACAGACTTTACGCTTGATACTGACAGCTTAGAAGACGGTAGATATATGCTCAAATTCATTGCTGTAGATGATTACGGTAATGAAAGTGCGCCTTGTACTTTGATTTACGATTATAAGAGCTGCAAATTGTCCGCACCCGAACTTACCGCTGTTGGTGAAGGCTGGAGAAGCACATTAAGCTGGACGATGAGTGAGACGGACGATTTAGAGGGGTATATAATTTACAGAAAAAGTGAAGGCAGCGGCAATTACAGTGTTATCGAAAAGATAATCGGTACTGCTTATTCCGATGGAAAAGTTACTGCTGGTGAAAGCTACAGCTATAAGATCGGTGCAGTGGACAGCAGGGGCAATATCGTTTACAGTAATGAAGCAGACGTTACTCCTCTGGATATGGACGATACCCCGCCTATCGCTAATGCAGGAATAGATCTTTACACGGTTGCAGGAAGAACGGTCAGCTTCAACGGAACAAAGTCTTTCGATAATCGCAAGAGAATCGCTTCCTATTTATGGGACTTCGGCGATGGAACGAAGGGTACAGGTTCGTCGCCTAAGCATTCGTATTCGGAGGAAGGAATTTATACTGCAACTCTGGAGGTAACCGACAGTACAGGCAACAGCCATGTGGATACAGCGATTGTAACAGTCAGAGGATCAGCTTATTGCATGGCGGAATTTTATGTATCCTCTGAAGGAGGAGCGCGGCTCTCAGATGTAATGGTATATTGCGAGGGTGGTTTAGCCGATGAAACTTATATTACGGATTCACAAGGTTATACAGCTGTGTTCGCTGAGAAGGGTATTTATGATGTTTATTTCTGTAAGGACGGATATCTGCCTGTTCATAAGGAAATTGACATAAAAACGGAAATGGAAGCAATATCTGTTACGATGGAGGAAAAGGAGCTTGTCACCGGAGAACTCACTGTTAAGGAACTTGAATATTCTGAAATGAAGGCTTTGGGAATTGACATTTATGCTCCTGAAAACCAGCATGTGTTTAAATATACTACTACCATTACATTCCGAGGTAGCAGCGAAAAGGGAACATTGACATTTTATGTAAATAAAGAGGGAGAGTACGTTAAAAGTAAAACGACCCATATTTTCACCGACTGTAACGGTAGAACAGGCATAATTTATGCTGTTCCTGTTAATTGTTGGCGTCTAAACGGTGTTGAAAGCGAACCTGCCGTTGCTATATTGAAAATCACTGCAGGTTTTTCGTGGACTAAGGAGTTTTTTGATGTGGAGCTTACCATTCTAAATAATGCATCCGAGGAGTTTACGATAGAGAATTCCTATGCGACTCTTAATTTACCTGAAGGCCTATCTATTGCCGATACATATCTTGGCACTGAGCTTACAAGGGAGATGGGTACAATAGCGGGCGGCAGCTCTAAGAGCGCTTCATGGATTGTAAGAGGTGATAAAAAGGGTCAGTACCATTTAACAGCCGATTTCAGTGGTATGCTTATGCCTTTCAACGAAAATATTACCGCTTCCTTCAAAACATCCGAGCCTTTAGTAGTGGAGGGAGGCGATGCGCTGTTCCTTAATGAGGTCAGAAACATGATAAAGGATTGGGAACATTGGGACCTCACCTATAATCTCACAAATGTTTCCGATAAGCCCGTTCATGGCGTTTTAGGCTCTCTTAGCGGCTATCTTGGGTTCGGAAATATAAGCTATATGATGATGGTTTATCCTAACGGCAGAACTATTATGCTTGAATGGGAAGGCACGGAGGCTACAGTCAAGGAGGTTTACTTTGATGCACTGAATTATTCCGAGGATGACGGTTTAGATACCCTTCAACCGGGCGAATCATTAATAATTTATTTGACTCTTGATTTAGAACTCACATAATAAAAAGGAGCAGGAAAATGAAAAAACTAACAAGCCTGATATTGAGTCTGGCAATAATGCTGAACACAGCGGCGGGGATAAGCCTCCCCGCTGCTGCTGAAAGCGAAAGTATAAAGGAATATGTACATAACGGATATACCGTCACATATAAAGTAGTAAGCGAGTGGACGGGAAATCAGAATGTAAGTGTAACCATAGAGAATACAGGTGAAGAAGAAATCTGCGGCTGGGCACTCAAATATGAAACTGCCGGAGAAATCGATGGGCTGTGGAACGGTAAAATGTATTCGGAGAACGAGAATACACGCATAGTATCCGCACAGAGCTATAACAATATAATCTATGCAGGTAATAAGGTAACCTTCGGATATATCATTTCGGGAGAAAGCTTCGAGTTCCCCGAAGAAATGATTCTCTGTAATGAGTGGACAGAAATCGATGAAAATGTAGAGATTTCATACGAAATATTAGAAGATTGGGGCAGCACATATCAGGCACAGGTGTTCATTTCCAATAGCACAGAAAGGGAAATAGACTGTTGGAAGCTGGGCTTTGATTTCACAGGTGAAATAAGTCAGATATGGAACTGCGTTCTCCTGAATCAGAACGAAAGCAGCGCTTTTGTAAGAAACAGCGGAGCAACAAGCACCATAGTCCCTGACAGCGAAGTAAGTTTCTCATTTGTCGGAGAAAAGAACGAGGGGGAAGTGCCTGAGTTATCCGATTTCGTTCTGTATGAGAATATCATTAACACAGAAAAAAACATGGAGGATATAATCCTTCAGTTAATGGGATATGCTGATTTTACCGATGATGTACTCACAATTAACTGGTACAGCACAGTTGAAGAGGGTAAGTTTAAGGTGTTAAAATCCTCGGATAACGAAAGCTTTGGGGTAATCGCAGAGCTTGAAGATGTATTATCCTACGAATACGGTGTAGCAGACTTTGAAAAGGCATATTTTAAGGTAACCCAGCTTGCTCCCGACAGTAGATATACCGAAAGTGCAGTAATAGCGGTAGAATATGAAAATGGTGAGTGTAACTGGGAATATCTCGACACAGATAAAGACGGAATCCCCGACGTTTATGAGGAATCTATCGGTACGGATACAACAAAGTCTGATACCGATGATGACGGACTTACCGATTACGAAGAGCTTTACTTCACAAATACCGACCCTTTAGTGTACAATTCAGTTAATGAAGAGCTTTCAGACGCAGAAGCAGACTGCGATGAAGACGGTATTTCAAACAAGACTGAAATCCAAAACGGTACCAATCCCTTACTCCCCGATACCGATTACGACAGTATCAATGACGGTGAAGAAGCGGAGCTGGGTACTGACCCCACTAACAGCGATACCGACGGTGACGGGATAAGTGACGGTGACGAGCTTATCCTTAATCTTAACCCTGCAAGCGATACAACTGACGGTATCAAGGATAGTGAGAGAACAACTTTACAGGAAATCACCGCAGACAGCGAGGTAATGTCGGAAATCAACACGGAAGAAAACCCGATGAAGGTTTCAATTGAGCTTGAAGCGGCAGGCCTTGCAGAAAGTAGCCTTGATGTATCCGAAAGCGGATATTCAAGTGCAATGAGCAACAGCGCCATAGTAGGCGGTATTCCCGAATTCAGCTATCCCGAAGGGCTTTCCACAGGTGAAGTGACTGTAAAGTTTGAGGTTTCTGACAGCGTAAAGGAAAACACAGTAGGGGATTACGCAGAGAGCTGTGAAGAATTACAGGGAATAAAGCGCTTCAATGTCTTCAAGTACTTTGAAGATACAAATATGCTTCTGCCTATTGAGACATTCCACGATGAGGAACAGGGCATAGTATACACCAAGACAGACTGTCTCGGCACATACTGTGTAATGGACCTTGAAATCTGGATGCAGAATCTTGGTGTTAAGCCTGAAACAGCGGAATTAACGGAAACTACCGAAACTGTTGAGTATCTCAGCGCGGAGACGGTGGATATATCCTATTTGAGCTCATCACCTTCGGAGGAAACAGAAAACCCCGATGATGAAAGGCTTAATGTTGTTTTTCTTCTTGATGCCAGATGTTCACTTGAAAAAGAACAATTTGAATCGCTTAAAAACCTTGTGTATGAGACCGCAACCGAGGTCGTGCAGGGTTATATGCACAGAGTTAACCTTTCTGTGGTTGTTAGCTGTGGTTCTGACAGCTTTTTTGAAATATCAACCGAGGACGTAGAATTTTTCTCAAGGCTTTTTGCTTTATCCAATAATACCGCGCCCGAAGAAGGCGACGGCAATTTAATGGATATTACCGCTTGCTATGATTGGATATATGAAAACTACAAGGATGGTTCAAA
>JAFUNV010000033.1 GCA_017472865.1 Ruminiclostridium sp.
AAGAAGGACGGCTACGAGGTATTCACAGTTGGTGATGATATTGCCTGGATGAAGCAGGGCGAAGACGGCAGACTCTATGCTATCAACCCTGAAAACGGCTTCTTCGGCGTAGCTCCCGGTACTAACGAAAAGTCCAATCCCAACGCTCTTGAATGCACAAAGAAGGGCACAATCTTCACAAACGTTGCTATCAACAATGATGATATGACAGTTTGGTGGGAAAAGCTCGACAAGAATCCTCCTGTTAATGCAACAGAATGGAAGGGCGCTAAGGTTAACGGTGTTGAATACACTGCTGAAGGCAACAACTTAGCTCACCCCAACAGCCGTTTCACAGCTCCCGCTGAAAACTGCCCCTGCATCTCTCCCGAATTCAACAATCCTCAGGGTGTTCCGATTTCCGCTATCATTTTCGGCGGCCGTCGTGCTTCCACAACACCTCTCGTATACCAGTCCTTTGACTGGAACCACGGCACATATATCGGTTCTGCTGTTTCTTCCGAAACAACAGCTGCCGCTACAGGTGCAGTAGGCGTTCTCCGTCACGACCCCATGGCTATGAAGCCCTTCATCGGCTACAATGTAGGCGACTACTGGGCACACTGGATTGAAATGGGCAAGAAGCTCGGCGATAAGGCTCCTAAGATCTTCAACGTTAACTGGTTCAAGCAGGACGAAGACGGCAACTTTATCTGGCCCGGATTCGGCGACAACATGAGAGTTCTCGACTGGATTATCAAGAGATGTGAAGGCACAATCGAAGCTGATGAAACAGCTATCGGTTACCTCCCCAAGAAGGGCGATATCAATGTTGACGGTATTGAGGACGAAGTAACTCCCGAAATCATGGATAAGCTCCTTGCTGTTGATAAGGAACTCTGGACCAAGGAAGTTGCTGAAATGAGAAGATACTACAAGGAAGAAATCGCTGATAAGGGCGGTAGACTCCCCAAGGCTCTCGAAGAACAGCTCGACGCTCTCGAAGCAAGAATCAACAAGTAATTTATAAAAATTTCAGCGTATCCATAAGGGTACGCTGATTTTTCTTTACTTTCATAAAAATCTATGTTACAATGTAGAAAAAAGGAGGTAAATTATGACTAAAAAAAAAACATTAATTATTACAATCGCTCTGCTGATATCTGCTGTAATACTATCATCATGCTCATTAAATACGCCTGAGAAGCAAAGAATAACGCGAATGGCAGAATTTGCAAGCGAAAAATATGGTATGAATATCACTCCATCACCTATCGAATACGGCGAGGAAAACAAGGAACGCCACAGTGATATTTTCGGCAACGGTTTCACGAGGGATATTCCATACTACGCTGTTTTTCCTTTTAACGACGGCGAAATATATGTGATTGAGCGTGACGGAGTACTGTCCGATAACGGGCAGCTGGCTGACATAAGCTATATGCTGGGTGATTATCTTACAGATGTTACAGGGTATGAAATCGAGTTTGTTGAAGTGCGCTCTGTTTACAACGGCAATACTTATGATACGAAAATTTCAGAGTTTCTGCAAAGAGAATTTAACGACCTTATTACAGAAGAAAACATAGGCGGATTTTTCGACAGTTTATGCAATACACCCGATACTCAGCTGGTAATTTATGCGCCCGAAAGTCAGAATCAGACCGAAATGTTATCTACGGTCACAGAAAAGCTGTCAGTGTTTGCTGAAAAAGAAACCGTAAGAGAGATTAATCTTTTTATTTATTCAGGCGAACTGGCAATTGATAGATACGATGTAAGAGAAAAGGTAACTGACAGCAACGGGAATGTAGATTACAGCCAATGGGATTACATTTTTGATTATTACTATGCTGTAAATCCTTATAAAAATTTTTCCGATAAGGAGAGAACCAACAACAGCATCATTCTTATGGCAGATATGATTCTGGACAGAGGCTACACCGCAGGTCACGGAATGTGCACGAATGAGTATGAAATGAACGGATGGATAATCGGCGAGTTCTGATATATAATAATATAAACAAAACTCCTGTTGCAATGCAACAGGAGTCAGCCTGTCGACAAACCTCATATTCCAACAGGAATATGGGGTAATTTTTTTATTAAACGGAAAATATTGAAAAAACAAAGCAGAAATGCAGATAAAACAGGTTATTCCACCTGTGTATTGCATACTTTTTAAGATTCATG
>JAFUNV010000003.1 GCA_017472865.1 Ruminiclostridium sp.
ATGATTGCGGTACTGATTTCACCATGAACAGCAGCGGTACAGAGTTGTTCTGTGAAAAATGCGGCGCCCGTTATACGATGACCGAATACGGCAGACTCGAAAGGGGCGGTGAGGAATTTCAGTTTTCCCATATCCCCGACTGGTACGAGGCTCAGAGAAGAGCAGTGCATGAGGAGATAGACAGGGGAGAGTATCTGCTGGATGTTCCTGTGCATATAGAGGCGCTGCCCAATGCGGTAAACTTCATAGATTGCGGCGAGGGCAGGCTTGTGCATAACAATGACGGATTCTCTCTTACTTTCAGGGATTACGGAGAGAAAGAGGAAAAGACCCTTGCTTTTCCGCCTTTATCAATGCTTTCGGTTCATACGGAATATGATTACCGCAAATGGGGAGAGTGCATCACTCTTTCCACCCTTGACAATACTTATTTTCTCTTTCCGTTGGGCGAGGGTTTTAATCCGACCAAAATCCAGTTCGCAGCCGAGTACCTTTACAAAAAAGCCAAGTCAGAAACATCTTTGATGAAAGTATAATTGGAATAGCGCTAACTGTAACTTTTGTTTATGTGAAAATTATACAAAAATCGCCTTTTCTTACAGTAAGATTAGTTAAAATATACTTGACATTTTTAAATATAAATGATACACTAATATCAATAAATAATATAAAAATGTCGGAGAAAAGATATGGAAGCAAAGATATGCAGTGAAAATTACAGGCTGTTTTTCGACGGAATAAACCGTACAGGTATTTCTGTTGCGGAGGTTGCGGCGCTTGTAAAGGAAAAGGTGCCGGTTATTGCAGGTGATATCCATCTCGGTAAACTTATCTGCAGGTTTTCGGTTCCGCCTTCACCCATGGATATCAAAGGGACTGATGTGGAGTATGAAATGTACATAGCTCCCGAAGGCGCAGGAGAAGAGGGCAAGACCTTCAGCTTCAACACCGGCGACGGCGGAAGTGTCAGTTTTTTTGCCTGCCCTGTAAAGGATTACACGTGGAATGAAGAAGAACTCGAAGAGATACGTTTTGTATGTGACAATATCTATGTAATCTGTGGTCGTTCAAGGGTTACTGATATTATAGGAAAAGCACTGACCCGTGATATGGGTACAGGACTGCTTAACGCCAACGGATTTCTGGCTGCGGGTAATCGGCTTATAAAAGCTGATAAAATACACGAATACTGCGCCATGTATCTCAACCTGAAGAATTTCGGATTTGTAAACGGGCGTATAGGCAACAAGCACGGCGACGAGGTCATCAAGGCGTATGCTGCCGCACTTGTTGGTTTTATGGAGAAGGATGAATTTGCTGCGCGTCTCGGCGGCGATAACTTTACGCTGCTGGTAAAAAAGGAGCGTTCTTCCGACGTCCTCAGATTTCTTTCCAACGTCGAAGTAGAAGTAATGCTGGGCGGTATGCCTACGCCGTTCAGTTTAAGCGCTCGTGTCGGTGTTTATAATGTTGAGCGCGGCGATGTCATGGAGCATGTCATGAACTGTATTTCGGCGGCTATCGGTTCGGTTAAAAGAAGAAATACGGGCGATGTTGCAGTTTTTGATTTTGAAATAATGAGAAGAATAGAGCGCGACCGCACTATTGAATCTGATTTCCCGAAGGCTTTGGCGAACCGTGAGTTCATCGTTTATTATCAGCCCAAGGTAGACCTTAAGACAAGTGTGCTTTGCGGCTGTGAGGCGCTTGTCCGCTGGAACAAGGACGGTAAAATCGTTCCGCCCGGCGACTTTATACCGCTTTTCGAGCGGAACGGAAACGTTTGTGCGCTGGATTTCTATATGCTGGAAAGCGTGTGCGCAGATCTCAGAAGATGGCTGGACAATGGTCTTGAGCCTGTAACCGTTTCGGTCAATTTCTCAAAAACCCATCTTCATAACCCTCGTATAGCCGAAGAAATTCTGGCGGTTATCAAAAAATATAACATAGACAGCAGATATATCGAAATTGAGCTTACCGAAATGTCCGATTACAGCGACTATGCCGCATTCAAAGCTCTCGTTACAAAGATGAAGGAGAACGGAGTGCTGACTTCAATAGATGATTTCGGAACAGGCTATTCTTCTCTTAACCTTCTTACCGATTTCATGTTTGATGTCGTCAAGCTTGATAAATCTTTCCTCGATAATATTGTAAAGAACAACAGCAAGACAGATGAAATAGTTGTCCGCAATATGGTAAGAATGATTAAGGAACTTGATATGATGGCTATTGCCGAGGGCGTTGAAACATCTGAGCAGGCTAAATTCCTGAAGGATATCGAGTGTACTATGGTTCAGGGATATCTTTTCGATAAACCCCTTCCTGTGGGAGAATTTGAAAAGCGCCTTGAAGCTAAAAAATATAGTCTGGAAATATAAAATGTCCCCGTCATCAGTTGTGGTGACGGGGATTATTGTTTTTGAGAAGGCGAAAACGGACATCGGCGCCTCGCCGCTACATGAAAAAAGATATAATCAGTTTATAACCCGCCGTTGTGCCTGCTTCGGAAAAAACAAGTTTGTAAAAGGCGGGAACGGGGAGTGGCACCCTGCCGCTGAATGAGGATAAGATATAACTCGTTTATAACCCGCCGTTGCAAATGTTTCGGTGAAAACAGGATTTATAAAAGGCGGGAACGGGGAGCGGAACCTTGCCGCTACATGAGGGGTGCGAATAATCTGAGAATATGCTGAATAAGACGCATAAACAGATTCTTTTTACATTCTTCTTCAGTAATCTGACGGCAGTCCTTGAGTGTTTCCAGGTAATCCGCCCTGACATCGGCAATGGCTTTGCTGCCGTAGAGCTGAACGCCGCATTCAAAATGCAGATAAAGACTGCGGAAATCAAGGTTTACTGTTCCGACCGTTGCGGTAAAGTCATCGGATATGAAATTCTTTGAGTGAATGAATCCTTTAGAGTATTCGTATATTTTAACTCCCGCACGTATAAGCTCGGGGTAGTAGGAACGGGTTGTAACGTGCACTAAGAATTTGTCCCATACATGAGGTGTTATTATACGTACATCAACCCCGCTTTTTGCCGCGAGGGTAAGGGCGGTAATCATGCTGTCATCAATAATCAGATAGGGTGTCGCAATATACACATATTTTTTTGCGTTGTTTATAATCTGCAAATATACCTGCTCGCCTACATTCTCATTATCAAGAGGGCTGTCGGCGTATGGCTGGATAAAACCGTCGTCGGGTACTGTACAGCTTTCGTCCTGCCAGGGCTCGAACTGAGAATAATCCTCTTCCTTTCCTGTGCAGAGCTCCCACATCTGTAAGAAAATCAGGGTAAAGCTCCAGGCCGCACGCCCGCTTACCATAATGGCACTGTCCTTCCAGTGTCCGAATTTTTTGATGGCATTGATATATTCGTCGGCTAAGTTGATACCGCCTGTGAAGCATACCTTTCCGTCGATTGAAATAATCTTGCGGTGGTCGCGGTTATTCTGAACGACCGAAAGAATAGGACGGAATGGATTGAAGCACTGGCATTCTATTCCGTATTTTTGCATTTCTTTGGGATAATTGTTGGGGAGCTTGAAAAAACAGCCGAGGTCGTCGTAAATAAGTCTGACCTTTACACCTTCGGCAGCTTTTCTTTTCAGCACCTCCAGTATGGAATCCCACATAGTCCCTTCCTGTACTATGAAATATTCAAGAAAAATGTATTTTTTTGCTTTTTCAAGCTCGGGAAGAAGCTTTTCCAGCTTTCTTTCGCCTGATTCCAGATACTCCGCGGTGCTTCCTTTATAAATAGGAAAGCCTGCGTATTTTCCGAGATAGCTTATGGCCGCTGACGCCTGCGGATATTCCTTTACAGCCTCCTCGTGTGCGTCACCGTAGCGTTTATAGTATTCTCTGCTTCGGTGTTCGCTGTGGGAAATAGCGTTGCGGAAGCGTTTTGTTGAGGACTGGGTATTGACCAGTAGATAAAGCGCTCCGCCGAAAAGAGGAGCAATCAGAATAAGAAATACCCATATAAGCTTATAAGAGCCGTTCTTGCTGACCGAAACAACATGAAGCACAGCGATTAAACTCAGAATCTGCAAAGCGTTCAGGATTATCTTTGAGGTAATACTTCCGCTGAGAAGAGAATAAACAATGCAGAATATCTGAACCAGCAGGATTACAATAATCATGACTCTGCGCTGCAGAAGTGAACCGAGCCACTTCTTGCTTACCCGTTTTATCTTCAATTCTTTTTTGTTGCTCAAATTATCACCGCCTGTCGTAATTCAAAACGGGTACGACAAAAGCCATACCCGAAGAATCCTATGTCATAATTATAGCAAATATACCGTTTTTTGTCAATGTCCTTATTGCGACAGCAGAATGAATAAATTGTGAAAACAGGTGCGGTATGTATTGACTTGCCCCGAAGAAATGCTGTATAATATTTACAATACCTCAGGAGGTGCGCTTATGAATACTAAAAAAAGAGCCATAGCCCTTATGCTTGCCGCCGCAATGATACTTTCGGGTTGCTCGTCGGAAAAGGATACAGAGGCTGATATAACAACAACTACTACTGCTGCAACAACGCCGGCTGAAACAACTGCCGCAGCCGAAACAACTGCCGCAGCCGAAACGACTGTTAAGGAAGAAACAACGACTGCTGAAAAAAACGTGGTTACAGAGACTACGAGCGATGATGAAACTACCGCTGCTTCTGAAACCGCCACGGCAGAAGCAACCACTGTTTCAGAAATCACAACAACTGAAAAGACTGCTTCTGAAGAAATTACCACAACCGAAGCAGTTACAACCGCAGAGGAAACAACTGCTGCAAAGACTACGACCGCAAAGGCTGAAACAACAACTGCCATTGAAACTACCGTAACAGAGGAAACGATCACTGAAACGGAAAAGGCTGAAATCAGTGTTAATATTCCCGATGAAAGCGGCAATTATTCCGCCGTAATGGAACAATACGTGCAAAAGGCGGAAGAGGTTGAGCAGTTCATGAAAAAGACGGCAGAGCTTAAGACAATGCCCGTTATCCATATAACCACCCTTGATGAGAAGGAGATACTTTCCAAAGAGGAATATAACGAATCGGTAATCGACGTTTTCAACTGCGGAGAGGAGTATCGTCTTACTGCCGAGGGTGGCGTAAGAGTGCGCGGCAACTCCACGGCGGACGGTGAGGAAAAGCCGTACAGAATAAAATTCAATGAGAAGCAGGGTATGCTGGGGCTTCACGAGGGAATGGCATTCAAGAGCTGGGTATTACTGCGCTCCCAGTGGAACTTAATCCCCGACTATACAGGCTTTATGCTGGCGCGTACTATCTTTGACGGAAAATATTACTGCTCTGACTCTACCTATGTAAATGTATATGTCAACGGAAAATATAAGGGTCTGTACCTGCTCTGTGAGCAAAATCAGGCAACTAAGGGCAGGGTAGAGGTGTACGAGCCTTCCGTTGATGAGGGACATACTGATATAGGCTACTTTATAGAGCTGGATAATTATGCGGAAGAAGAAGATAATCCCTATTTTACCATGGATTTGTCCCATATCAGATTTACTGACTATGAGAACAAGACTCAGGAGCTGCCTGTTGACGATTATACCATAAAAAGTGATACGACCAATGAAGCACAGGTTGAGTTTGCGGAAAAATACCTTACGGGAGTATTTAAAATTCTTCACAGTGCGGTAGAGAATAAAATGCCCATGATGTTTGACGAGGATTACAATGTGGTTTCTGCCCAGGGTGTATACAGTACGCCCAAGGAGGCAGTAGACGCGGTTATAGACCTGCAGTCTGTTGTAGATACCATGATTCTTCAGGAGCTTGTGCATAACTATGACGTAGGCGCGGGCAGCTTCTTCATGGCGGTGGATTTCAGCGAAAACAGCAAGTATAAAAAGCTGACCTTCCTCGCACCATGGGATTTCAACTGGGCATACAGCGAGGAAACGGCGGGAAGATACTACGCAGGTGCGTTTCAGAAGCCTGTTCATGATATGGTTGACCGTTCAAATGCATGGCTTACGGTAATTATGAAGGCAGACTGGTTCAGAGAGATGCTGAAGGACAAGTGGGCGGAGCTGGACAATGGGCAGAAGCTCACCGATACACTCAAAATTGTACTTGAAACCGCAAAATCCCTTGAAGCGGATTTAGAAGGTGAATTCTGGCGGGTTAACAGCGCAAAGGACATAATCGGTTTTGTCAGAGGCAGAATAAAGTGGCTGAACGAGGAATGGTCAAGGTGATGAAAAAAATCAGAGCCCTTCTGATATCAGCTTTGTTTCTGGTGTCAGCGCTAATCCTTTCGGGCTGTTCAAGTGAAGCCAGGGAAAGCTTTTTCGCTATGAACACCTTTATGAACTTCACCGTCTGCGGTGAAACCCCTGAAGCGGCACTGGAAAAAACAAGAGAAACAGTGACAGAGCTTGAAGGCTTATGGTCTGTAACTGACAGCGGAAGTGACATTTATAGAATAAATCACTCGGCAGGTCAGCCTGTCACTATTGATGAAAGAACGGCGGCGCTGATTTCATTTGCTCTTGACATGGCGGAAAAAACGGAGGGTACGCTTAATCCTGCCATATATCCCGTATTAAAGGCGTGGGGCTTTACCACAGGTGAGAACCGCATACCTTCTCCTGAAGAGCTTTCCGCACTGCTTCCTCTCACTGATTATGAGCAGGTGCAGCTTTCGGGCTGTATGGTAACCCTGCCTGAGGGTATGATGCTTGATTTCGGAGCAGTCGCCAAGGGATATACGGGGGATATTCTCACAGAACAGCTTAAAGCAGACGGTGTAAGCTCCGCGCTTCTGGATATCGGGGGAAATATTCAGGCGGTGGGTACACGGCCTGACGGGGAATGCTGGCGTATAGGACTGCGCGACCCGTTTTCCGATGGTATTCTTGGCACCCTTCAGATTTCTGACCTCGCTGTGGTTACTTCGGGTAATTACGAACGTTATTTCATAGGTGAGGACGGAAATAACTACGGTCATATAATTGACCCTGAAAGCGGATACCCCGCAGACAACGGGCTTATGTCCGTTACGATAATAGGGAAGAGCGGAGCATACTGTGACGCTCTTTCTACGGCGCTGTTTGTCATGGGCTATGACAGGGCGGTCAGGTACTGGTCGGAAGCGAGAGATTTCGAGATGATAATTGTGTGCGCTGACGGCTCGGTTGCTCTGACGGAGGGTGCTGAAAAGCTGTTCATATCCGAGGGTGAGTATGAAATAACAGTGCTGAAATAAAATTTTTCGTATTAAAGCCTTAAAAAGACTTGACAAATGGAAGAAAATAATTTATAATAACACCCATAGTAATGTTTCAGGAGAGATATTTTCGGAGTCTTTCCGCAATTACAGGACCACCCCGAGGGGTCAAGGCCATACGGACAGCCGGGTCCACTGCCGATCGGCAACAAAGGTTGCCTTATTGATTGAGTTAAAAGCTCAAATTTTATAAGTTGGTTACTTCATAACCGAAATATGCCTAGCGCAGACTTGTGAAACGGTCAATAAGAGTAGTAAAAGTGATTGCTATATAGACTCTGACAATCCCGAATCCTTACCGAATATCTATGTACAGCCCTGTACTGCGGTACTGTGTGCCTGTATTTTATTCAGTTAAAGTGATAACGCAAGTTGTGCTCTGCACAGCCTGCGTTTTTTTGTTTTAAGGAGCGTTTTTATGAGCAGAATCAAAGACCAGAACAGAGCGCCTATCTATGAAGCGCTTGAACAGTTCCGTCAGATGAGGGTAGTTCCCTTTGATGTACCGGGACACAAAAGGGGCAGAGGAAACCCCGAGCTTACGGAATTTCTCGGTCAGCAGTGTGTTTCCATTGACGTAAACAGCATGAAGCCGCTGGATAATCTCTGTCACCCCGTTTCGGTAATCCGAGAAGCGGAGCAGCTTGCCGCCGAGGCCTTCGGTGCAGCGGAGGCGTTCCTTATGGTAGGCGGAACGACTAGCTCTGTCCAGAGCATGGTGCTTACCGCCTGCAAGAGAGGTGATAAGATTATCCTGCCCCGAAACGTTCACAGAAGCGTTATCAACGCTCTTATCCTCTGCGGAGCAATACCCGTGTATGTAAACCCCGAGGTTGACCACCGTTTGGGTATCTCTCTGGGTATGAAGCGCGAGCAGGTGGAAAAGGCTATAAACGAACACCCTGACGCGGTAGCTATCCTTGTCAATAACCCTACATACTACGGTATCTGTTCGGATTTGAAAGAAATCGTCCGCCTTGCTCATTCCCATGGTATGCTTTGCCTTGCTGACGAAGCCCACGGAACACATTTCTATTTCGGCAAGGATTTACCTGTTTCAGCTATGGCGGCAGGTGCGGATATGGCTTCGGTTTCGATGCATAAAAGCGGCGGAAGCCTTACCCAATCCAGCTTTCTTTTGGCAGGACCCAATGTCAATGCAGGCTATGTACGTCAGATTATCAACCTGACCCAGACCACCTCCGGCAGCTATCTGCTTATGAGCAGCCTTGATATTTCCCGCAGAAACTTAGCTCTGCGCGGTGAGGAAATCTTCTCCCAGGTGCGTAAAATTGCGGACTATGCCCGCAGCGAGATAAATTCAATAGGCGGCTATTATGCATTCAGCCGCGAAATGATAAACGGCGATTCTATTTTTGATTTCGACCCCATAAAGCTCAGTATCCACACCCTTGATATCGGCCTTGCGGGAATTGAGGTGTATGACCTTCTCCGTGATGATTACGATATTCAGATTGAGTTCGGCGATATCGGCAATATTTTAGCCTACCTGTCAATCGGCGACCGCATACAGGAGGTCGAAAGACTTGTAAGCGCCCTTGCGGAAATCCGCCGCCGCTATCAGCGGGATAAGACAGGTATGCTTACTCAGGAGTATATACCGCCGCAGGTTATTGCAAGCCCGCAGGAGTCCTTCTACGCCGATAAAATCAGCCTGCCTATCATGGAAACCGAGGGCAGGGTGTGCAGCGAGTTTGTAATGTGCTATCCCCCGGGAATACCGATTTTAGCACCGGGCGAGAAGATTACAAAGGATATTCTGAATTACATAAAATACGCCAAGGAAAAGGGATGCAGTATGACAGGTCCCGAAGATTCTGAAATTGAATATCTCAATGTACTTAAATAAGGAGGTACTGCCATGGATTTATGGTTCAGCGAAAAGCATACTCCCGATGTGAAGCTCAGCCTTCGCATAGAGCGTCAGCTTTTCTCCAAAAACAGCGATTACCAGCGCATAGATATTTTTGAAAGCCGTGAGTTCGGCAGGGTGCTGTCCCTCGACGGCAACATAATGCTTACCGAGCGTGACGCATTCATATATAACGAAATGATTGTCCATGTCCCTATGGCGGTTCACAAGAATATAAAGAAGGTTCTTGTAATCGGCGCAGGCGACGGAGGAGTTGTAAAGGAGCTTACCCGTTACGGCAGAATTAGCCATATCGACCTTGTTGAAATGGACCCCATGGTAGTTGAAGCCTGCCGCCAGTATCTCCCCGGCAACGCTTGTCAGCTGGACGATGAAAGAGTGCATATCCACTATGAAAATGCTCTGAAATTCATTCGTTACCGTGAAAGCGAATACGACCTCATTATCGTGGATTCCAACGACCCCTACGGACCTTCGGAAGGACTTTTCACCAAGGAGTTCTACGGTAACTGCTATAAGTCCCTTAAAGAGGACGGAATCATGGTAAATCAGCAGGGAAGTCCTTTTTATAAGCAGGACGCGGACGCAATGCAGAGAAGCCACAAGCGTATTGCCAACACCTTCCCCATAAGCCGTGTATATCAGGCACATATCCCGACCTATGCCGCGGGGTACTGGCTTTTCGGTTTCGCCAGCAAGAAGTTCCACCCCATAGACGACCTTGATACCGAAAGCTGGAACGAGCTTCACCTGCGCACAAGATACTATACCACAAGACTTCACAAGGGTGCATTCTATCTGCCTGCCTTTCTTGAAGAAATGCTTGAGGAGGTGGAATAATGAACAAGAATCTTGAAACCTTTATCGGCTGTGACGCTGAATATGATGAAGCGGAGCTTGTTATTTTCGGCGCACCCTTTGACAGCACCACAAGCTTCCGTCCCGGGGCACGTTTCGGTCCCTCGGCCATACGTCACGAAAGCTTCGGTATTGAGACTTACAGTCCCTATCAGGACGAGGATTTAACGGATTATAAGGTTTTCGACTGCGGTGATTTAGAGCTTTGCTTCGGTTCGGCGGAAAGTGCGCTTTCCGATATCGAGGAATGTGCGGCGGAAATCCTTGCTGACGGCAAAATTCCGCTTCTTATAGGCGGTGAGCATCTTGTAACATTAGGCTCATTCCGTGCGGTTCAGAAAAAATACCCCGATGTGCATATAATTCACCTTGATGCTCATGCTGATTTGCGTGAAGATTATCTTGGCGCAAGACTTTCACACGCCTGCGTAATCCGCCGTTGTCACGATATTATCGGTGACGGCAGAATACATCAGTTCTGTATCAGAAGCGGCGAGCGTGAGGAGTTCCGCTTTGCCGAAAAGCATACGGATATGAATAAATTCCGTCTGGAAGGTCTTGTAAAAGCAATGGAAGAAATCGGAAACAAGCCGATTTATTTCACAATAGACCTTGACTGTCTCGACCCCGCATATTTCTGCGGCACGGGTACCCCTGAGGCGGGAGGTATAAGCTTCTACGAGCTTATGTTTGCAATCGAAACCGTCTGCGAAGGAAATGTTGTCGGCGCTGATATAAACGAGCTTGCACCCATGCTGGATACAAGCGGAGCAAGCACGGCGCTGGCTTGTAAAGTACTGAGAGAACTTATTTTAGCAATACTTAAGAATAAAAACGGAGGAAAATAAAATGAGCAGAGTTTTAATTATCGGCTGCGGCGGCGTAGCTTCCGTAGCAATTCAGAAATGCTGTCAGGTAAGCGAGGTTTTCACTGAAATCTGTATAGCCAGCCGCACAAAGAGCAAGTGCGACGCACTTGCTGAAAAGCTTAAGGATAAGACCTCTACGGTTATTACTACCGCACAGGTTGACGCGGATAATGTTGACGAGGTTATTGCGCTTATCAACAGCTATAAGCCTGAGCTTGTCATGAATATCGCGCTCCCTTATCAGGACCTTACAATCATGGACGCCTGCCTTGCCTGTGGCGTGAATTACATGGACACTGCAAACTACGAGCCTGAAAATATCGACGACCCCGAATGGCGCGAAATATACGAAAAACGCTGCAAGGAAGAAGGCTTCTCCGCTTATTTTGATTACTCATGGCAGTGGGCATATAAGGAAAAATTTGAAAAGGCAGGTCTTACCGCTCTTCTCGGCTCAGGCTTCGACCCCGGCGTAACACAGGCGTACTGCGCTTACGCTCTGAAGCACCAGTTCGATACAATCGACACTATTGATATCCTCGACTGCAACGGCGGCGACCACGGTTATCCCTTCGCCACCAACTTCAACCCCGAAATCAATCTCCGTGAGGTTTCCGCCCCCGGAAGCTACTGGGAAAACGGAAAGTGGGTTGAGATTCCCGCAATGAGCATAAAGCGTGAGTACAATTTTGATGAAGTGGGCGACAAGGATATGTACCTGCTTCACCATGAGGAAATCGAATCCCTTGCAAAGAATATTCCGGGTGTAAAGCGAATCCGCTTTTTCATGACCTTTGGTCAGAGCTATCTTACACACATGAACTGCCTTGAAAACGTAGGTATGCTCTCCACAACTCCCATTAATTATGAGGGTCACGAGATTGTACCTATCCAGTTCTTAAAGGCGTTACTGCCTGACCCTGCTTCCTTAGGCCCAAGAACAAAGGGTAAGACAAATATCGGCTGTATCTTCACAGGCACAAAGGACGGCAAGCCCAAGACGTATTATATCTATAATGTCTGCGACCATCAGGAGTGCTACAAGGAAGTGGAATCACAGGCGATTTCCTACACAACAGGCGTTCCTGCTATGTGCGGTGCGTTAATGCTCCTTACAGGAAAATGGAATAAAGCAGGCGTGTACACTGTTGAAGAATTTGACCCCGACCCATATATTGAAGCGCTGGGTAAGTACGGACTTCCTCACAAGGAAAGCTTCCAGCCTGTGCTTGTGGACTGAAAAATGAGCTATAAAGAAAGAATACTCCGCGCTGACCTGCACACTCCTTGTTACATTCTCGATGAAGAAAAACTGATTGCCAACGGCAGAATTTTAAAGGGCGTGCAGGACAGAACGGGCTGTAAGATACTGCTTGCCCAGAAAGCATTTTCAAACTACGACCTTTATCCTGTTATTGCTCCCTTTCTTGCAGGTACGGAAGCCAGCGGGCTTTATGAAGCAAGGCTCGGAGCGGAGATGATGAGCGGTAAGGAGACACATGTTTTCTGTGCCGCTTACCGAGAGGACGAATTTGAAGAGCTGCTCAGATATGCGGGACATATCGTTTTCAACAGTCCCTCTCAGCTGAAAAAATTCGGCGCCCGTGCAAAAGCCGCAGGAAAGGAAATAGGGCTTCGTATAAACCCCGAATGTTCAACTCAGGAGGGTCACGAAATCTATGACCCGTGCGCTGAAGGAAGCCGTCTGGGTACGACCCTTTCGCAGTGGGAGGAGCAGATGACGGAAGAGCTTGCGGAAATGCTGGACGGGCTTCATTTCCATACCCTGTGCGAGCAGGATTCCGATGCGCTGGAAACCACGCTTGACGCGGTAGAGGAACGCTTCGGGAAATATCTTCACGGTATGAAATGGCTCAATATGGGCGGCGGTCATCACATAACCCGTGAGGACTACGACATAGAAAGACTTGAACGCTGTATCCTGCGTATGCGTGACAGATATAACCTTCAGATTTATCTTGAACCGGGGGAAGCGGTTGCCCTTAATGCGGGATATCTTCTGACTGAGGTACTTGACACGCTGAAAAACGGCGAAACAAACATAGCGATTCTTGATATGTCTGCTGCTTGTCACACTCCTGACGTTATAGAAATGCCCTACCGTCCGCCTCTTTACAATTCGGGTGGAGCGGGCGAGCTTGCGGTAACATACCGACTTGGCGGTCCGACTTGTCTTGCAGGCGATATCGTGGGCGATTACAGCTTTAATATGCCGCTTGAAGAGGGTGACAGGCTGCTTTTTGAGGATATGGCAATCTACTCCACCTGCAAGAACAATACCTTCAACGGTATGCCTCTGCCATATATCTATAAATTAACGGTAGCAGGAGAGTTTGAACTGCTTGCTGCTTTCGGGTATGAGGATTTCCGCTGTCGTCTGGGAAGTAAATTGTGACAATTATATAACAATTCTTGCAATTGGCGGAAATGTGTGTTATACTATTCGTATAAAGCCTTAAAGGAGCAGAATATGAAACATATATACATACTTCTAACCCGTTCAAGCACATGCATATCGAAAATTATAAACCTTACCACTGCGGATAAATATACTCATGCGTCTATTTCCTTTGATAAATCGCTTCAGCCTATGTACAGCTTTTCACGTAAGTACGTGTATCTGCCGCTTCCTGCGGGGCTTCGTGTTGAGCCTCTTCATAAGGGATTTTTCAAGCGTTACAGCCACATACCCTGTGCGCTTTATGAGCTGGAAGTCACCGACGAGGTTTATGATGCTGCGAAAAAAGAAGTTGACAGCATGATGGAAGAGGCTTCAAAGTATTATTTCAATATCATAGGTCTTATCCTCTGTCGTCTTAATATACCGCTGAGAAGAAAGAATAAATGCTTCTGTTCGGAATTTGTAAGCGAGATACTTGCACGCAGTAAGGCTCTGCCGCTGCCGAAAGCCCCCAGCCTTATGCGCCCGAATGATTATACTTTGCTTCCCGAGCTTTCCTGTAAATACGAGGGCAGGCTGAATAAGCTTATTGAAAGTATCGGTGTTGCTTTTAAGATTAAGACTACATAAAATATGAACAGGGTGGAGGCTATCCACTCTGTTTTATTTTGTCACAGCTTGTCACTGAAATGTCATTGTTTGTCACAAGGGTATGTGCTATACTGGCATTGTGGAGGTATGAAAAAAGAATGTAAATGCGAAACAGTCATGTAGCAGCGTAATGGGACACTCTCGGGACAAATGTAAAAATAACAAAATTATACGCGCGCGTATAAAGAAAAATTCTGCTCCTGCCGGGACACTTCCGACGGGAGCTTTTCTGTACAGAGCCCGTACAAAGCTTCGGACAGTTTGAAAGCCTTTGTAATGCGGAATAACGGCGAAGCCGCAAACGTATTCCGAACGCAGACCGTACACAGCCCGAACGCAAGCCGAACGAATTGAAAAATAACAAAAAATATAAAAATATAATAATTATTATACGCGCGCGTAAATTCTGTGATTAACGGCTGAAATATCGGTGTATGCTATTGAAAAGCGGGATAGTTTATGTTAAAATCAACGTAATGACAAATCGTTTTTTACAATTTTTGTGCGTAATTATTACATTCATGGCAATGGATAATATGCTATACTGAATCCGGAATGTTTTGTTCCTGCGGGACACAGATTTTACAACGAAAGGGAAAGATTATGGATAACTTTAATTTTTACAGCCCCACCGAGTTTGTATTCGGACGGGACAGAGAAAACGAAACAGGTGCACTGGTGAAAAAGCATGGCGGAAGCCGCGTTCTCATTCATTACGGCGGCGGTTCTGCGGTAAAATCGGGACTTCTTGACCGTGTTAAGAAATCCCTTGAAGCTGAGGGGCTTTTCTATACCGAGCTTGGCGGTGTTAAGCCTAACCCACGTGACACTCTTATCTACGAGGGCATAGAAATCTGCCGCAGGGACAATATCGACTTTATTCTTTCCGTTGGCGGCGGCTCATGCATAGACTCCTCCAAGGGTATTGCGGCGGGCGCTTGCTACGACGGCGATTTCTGGGATTTCTACGCTAAAAAGGCAACTGTACAGGCGGCGCTTCCTATCGGCACAGTGCTCACTATTGCTGCGGCAGGCAGCGAAGGTTCAGGCGGCTCGGTAGTTACACAGGAAAAGACAATGTTGAAGCGTGATACAGGCTCCGACCTGCTCCGTCCCAGATTCTCCGTGCTGAACCCCGCGCTTACCTGCACACTCCCCGCATATCAGACTGCGTGCGGCGCAGCAGACATTATGGCTCACGTTTTTGAGCGTTATTTTACCAACACCCCCGAGGTTGAAATCACCGACCGTCTTTGCGAAGCAGTGCTTCTTACCATGGTCAAGGAAACTCCCCGTGTAATTGCCGACCCCGATAATTACGAGGCACGTGCCAATATCATGTGGGCAGGTACGGTAGCGCACAACGATATCGTAGGCGTAGGCAGAAGCCAGGACTGGAACAGCCACGGTATAGAGCATGAGCTTTCGGGACTTTACGACTGTGCCCACGGTGCAGGTCTTGCGGTAATCATGCCTGCCTGGATGGAATTTGTAATGAACCACAACGTTATGCGTTTTGCACAGATGGCAGTACGTGTATGGGGCTGTCAGATGAATTTTGAAAATCCCGAACTCACTGCAAAGGAAGGTATTTTCCGCTTCAGACGTTTCCTCCACGATATCGGACTTCCCATAAACTTAGCCGAACTGGGCGCAAAGGAAGAGGATATTCCGAAGCTAGTTGAAAATCAGAACGTTGCTGACAGGACATGGGGCTTTGTGCGTTTAAGTCCTGAGGATATTGCGGAAATTTACAGAATTGCCGCACGAGCAGAAGTTTAAGAAGGACGGTTTACAGGTGAACTGTATAAGAAGCTTTAACCGCTATGAGGTCAAATACCTGCTCACCCCCGAGGAGAAGGAGCGCTTTCTCGAAGCGGTGGGTGACAGGCTTTGCCCTGATAAATACGGCGTTTACACGATATGCAATATCTACCTTGATACGGACGATTTCTATTTCATCGAGCGTTCGCTGGAAAAGCCCGTGTACAAGGAAAAACTCCGCATACGAAGCTACGGAACGGCGGATGAAGATACCCGTGTTTTCTTTGAAATCAAGAAGAAATTCCGCAAAGTAGTCTATAAACGCAGAATTACAATTCCTCTCCGCGAGGTGAGGGAATACATAGAAAACGGCATACGCCCCGAAAGTCTTGAGGGCTATGCCGATAATCAGATTTTCAGTGAAATCGATTTCCTGATGAAGCGCTACAAACCGTCCCCAAAGCTGTTTTTAGCCTACGACAGAGAGGCATATTTCATCAGGGAGTATCCCGAAATGCGTGTGACGTTCGATAAGAATATCAGGGGCAGGTGGGACAATCTCACCCTGAAAAGTGATGATAATACCGAGCTTCTGGACACGGGTATTGAGGATTACTCGGTTATGGAGATAAAATGCATGGGCGCTATGCCCAGAGAGTATGCTGAAATTCTGTCACGCCTTAAAATTTACCCTGCTTCTTTTTCCAAGTATGGGCGTATATATACCGAACGTTGTTCGGGCAGAACAAAATCAGCTATCTGACAGGGAGGACCCATGAAAAAATCAAAAGCAAGAATTACAGCCCTTGTTATCATAAGCAGCTTACTGCTTTCGGGCTGTGAAAGTATTTACGTTGAGCAGACCGCACCTGATTCGGTGACAACAACCGCTCCCGCCGATTCCGAAAGCGGTTCTTCCGGAGCGGAGACTACTCCCGAAAGCGCTCTTGAAGCAGAGGGTGAAGCGGTAACTCTTTCCCACGAAAGCGGAGTTTACGCCGAAGCCTTCAGCCTTGAAATGGCGGCGCAGGGCGGAGAAATCTACTACACCACCGACGGCAGTGACCCTGCTTTGAGTGATACAGCCGTGCTTTACGAAGCTCCTGTTGAGGTGAAAAGCAGAAAGGGCGACAAGAACATTGTTTCCGCGGTTGAGCCTGTGCTTATTTCGGGTAATTTCAGTGTTGTCAACAAGGACAGAAACGGTTTTGAAAATGAGATTTCCGCACCGTCAGACGATGCTGTTGATAAGTGCACCGTTATCCGTGCGGCGGTAAAGCAGGCTGACGGAACATTCACGGGCGAGACTTATGCAACCTACTTTATCGGCATCCCCGAAGAGCATATAAAGGGGCTGAAAAAGAGCTGCGAGGCGGCTGGTACGTCCCTTGCGGTTATGAGCATTTCCGTAAATTACGACGACTTTTTCGACAGCGAAAAGGGAATTTACGTCAAGGGAGATATTTTCGACAAGGCTTTGGAAAAGCACCTTGCAGAGGAACGTCGTGTGCGAGACCCCGAAACTGCACGAAGCCTTGACGCAAACTACAAGCAGAAGGGCAGAGAATGGGAAAGGGAAGCAGCGGTAACTCTCTTCGAGTTCACCCCCGAGGGCGCTGAGGCTGTGCTGACCCAGAACTGCGGTATCAGAGTGCAGGGCAACTATTCCCGTTCCGATTTACAGAAAGGTCTGAGGCTCTACGCACGTACCGATTACGGTGAAAATAACTTTGATTATGCAGTTTTCGGCGAGGATTATACAAACATCAGCGGCGAGGTTATGGACAAATACGACACGCTCGTACTCAGAAACGGCGGTAACTGCGCATTCACTTCAAAGTTCAACGATACATACTGGCAGTCGCTTATAACCGACCTTGACTGCGCTACCCAGAAATCCCGTCCCTGTGTTGTATATCTGAACGGCGAATACTGGGGACTTTATATCCTTCAGGAGGACTATACAAACGACTACATGGAGGATTATTACGGCGTTAACAAGGACGACGTAATTATCTACAAGGGCGACGCCGAGGCTCTGGCGCTTGGCTATAAGCTGGACGAGGGCGACCTGCCTGCGGGCGAAACGGACGAAACCTATTACTTCCGTGAGCTTTATAATTTCTTTGATACACACGAAAATCTGAAGACTGAGGAAGACTACAACGAGTTTACAAAGCTGGTCGACCCCGATTCGGTGCTTGATTATTTTGCAGTTCAGTCCTGGATTGACAATAAGTGGGACTGGCCCGGAAAGAACTGGTCAATGTGGAAAACCACCTCCTCCGACGGCAGTGAATACGGCGATGAAAGATGGCGGCTCATGTTTTATGATATTGAATTCGGCGGAGTCTGCGGTGAGGGCGACGCCCGCAACAACACCATAAAGAACGCCAACTACAAGCCCAACGGACTTCTTGACACTGATACGACCAACCCCGCTGTGCTTTGCTTTGCGTATCTTATGACAAACGACGGCTTTTATGACCGCTTCTGTACCAGGCTTACAGGCCTTTCCGAGACCAATTTTGAAAAGTCTGCGGCGCTTGCACGCATTACTGAATTTGAGGATATCTATGGTCCTTTGTTCCCTCAGTTCTTTGAACGTTACGAGGGTACGGGCGACGCGGCAGAGGCTCTTTCGGGCGGATATGCGACCTCGAAATGCATACGTGATTTTCTGGGCGCACGTGAAAAATACGTCCAGAAGATGGTTGACTACTGCGAAAAAGTGCTGAAGAAATAGAAAGGGAATAAATAAAAAATGACAGATTTTATTTTCAGACAGATATCAATGACAACTCTTGCGGGGAGTGCTGTTGCGCTGGGTGTTTCGCTTCTCTGCGGTATAGTAATTGCGGTGGTGTATCGTCTCGGCACTCACCGCCCGTCAAAATTCATGATGATTACAGCAATTATCATGCCTGCCGTGGTTCAGATGGTGATTATGCTTGTCAACGGCAGTGTCGGCGCAGGCGTAGCTGTTGCGGGCGCTTTCAGCCTTGTGCGTTTCCGTTCAATCCCGGGCAGCTCCCGCGATATATGCATACTTTTCCTCGCTATGGCGTCGGGTATTGCTATGGGCATGGGTTATGTGGGCTACGGATTTTCGTTTACCGTGATAATCTCAGTCGTAGTGCTTGTAGCTGAAAAGCTTATCCCCTCGGAGCAGTCAAAAAACTCCCGCCTGCTGAGAATTTTTGTTCCCGAGGACGCAGATTACAATGGACTTTTTGAGGATATCTTCAAAGAGTATTCAGTGAAATGTACACTTCAGAATGTGAAGTCGGTAAAGATGGGCACAATGTTTGCGTTGGAGTACACGATTACCCTTAAGGATATGGTTAAGGAAAAGGAAATGCTGGATAAAATCCGCTGCCGCAACGGTAATCTTACGGTAAGTATCGGTGTAATTCCTGCGGCAAGTGAGCTGTAAGGGGTAAAGATATTTTTTATAAAAAAGTGGGCGGCTGGTAGCCGCCCGTTGATTTTTAACATAACATTTACAGAGAATTAAAACACTCAAATACTCCTACCATAGCTTCTTCCGACGGCATGTGTCCGCTTTTGGGGATAACTACAAGTCTAAGGTTCGGATTTCCGCTTTTGGGGATGAATTTGCTGAGCGCAGAGGTTGAGGTTACAATATCCGTCTCTCCCTGAAGCATGGTATAGGGCACCTTAACATTGCACAGTATATCTCTCAGGTCGGTATCGGTAAGCGCCCTTATCAGTGATGTATTCTTGATATACCCGTTAAGGACTACCGCCCTGAAATCCTTCATGGTGTAGTCGGGGCTTGTCATAAGCCCCATAACTGCTCCGCCTATGGGAGCGCTTTTTCCTGCCTTGCAGGTATAGCCCTCGGTATATTTTCTGATCCATGACATTACAGACCGTGCATTGTCTATGCTTCGGTCTTTTTTTATTTTCTGAAGCTTTTTCTTTTTGCTTTCAGGCATTGCCGAAGCCTCCAGCACAGCGTAAACCTCGTCGTTGAAGGTCATATCGCAGAGCACCTGACCGTATGTAACCACGCCGTTTATAAGCTCGGGAACTGCGGCGGCTGCTCTTGCGGAAAGAATGCTGCCCCATGACATTCCGAAAAGATAAATCCTGTTATCGGGAAATCTGCCGCGGATTTCCTTTACGAGGTCCACGGTCATCTGCACAAAGCTGTCAATCCCGAAGGAATCGTCAATTACGCGGTTATTTATACCGCAGCCCAGCTGGTCCCAGCAGACGAGAGTGACCCTGTCCGTAATATCGGGGAACATACCGCGGCAGCCCACAGAAAAGGGGATTGGCGTACCCGGTCCGCCGTGGAGGCAGATTACAACGGGGTTTTCCTTTGATTTTCCGTCCAGCATTATTTTCTGAGGATATCCGCCGAGAGTTACCGTTGTAACCTCTGAGATTTCGGTGTTTTCTATTGTGAATTTTCTTTTCTTGTTCATACGTCCTCCTATATTATGCCGTTTTCCAT
>JAFUNV010000004.1 GCA_017472865.1 Ruminiclostridium sp.
GAAGAAAATCCGCAGTTTCAGTACCGCTTATACAGAAGCCTTCGTTCATTCTGAGACGCTCGCCCTGAGTGCTTTCCCAGTACAGGCAGTAATATTCATTGCCGCTTTCGTCAAAAAGCGTACCGTCAGGCTCTGCCTTAACATTCCAGCCGTTATTATACTCAGGATATGTACAGGTAAGCTCACTACCGTCGTTGAAGCTGAGCTGAACGCTTACTTCAGTTTCCTCCTCAGGATAAAGATAGATAACAGGCTTAGCCTTTGCACCATCGCTGAAATATTTATGATACTCCTCGTTCTCATCTATCTCCGCCGCATAAACCGCCTTACATGCCGTAAGCTCTGCAAACTTTGCATATTCCTCATCGGTCATTTCAAAAGCGTCAAAATAAGGCGGCATATCGGTTCTTTTTGTTCTGTAATCCTTCGCATTTATTTTCTTGCCGTTAAGCTGGGTGTATTTAACCTTTTCGTTTAAGTAAATCATATAATAAAGCTCATATTCATACCGTTCTTCAAAGCCGCCCCAGGAATAAACGGTTACGTCGCCGCCGTAGCTGTAATTACCAAAGCTTTTTTCTTCAAAATGGCGCACGCTTTCATTGAAACAGATACGCTCGCCGCCATAGTAATATTCACTTTCTTCATTCCATCTGTGAGCTAAGATTTCCTTTATTTCAAGCGCTCCGTTCTGAACGGTAAGGAAGTAAAGCCCGTCCGACATTTCACTTTTCCTGCCGTCGGCAAGCCAGCCCTTTCTGCCATCACAAACTGCACTTTCAAGAAGGTATATATTTTCGTTGCTCAGATCAAAACTGCCCAGCTTTGCAGCGCTTCCGTCCTCGGAAATATCAAAAAAGTCGTACGTAAGGTATGTACCCATTCCGTATTCGTCCTGCGGGTCCTTTTTTTCCACAGCAACCTCGCAGGTACCGTCAAAATCCATATCAAAAGGAATAACAGCAATAGTTTCACCGTCAAGAATTTCAGATTTAAGGTTCACAATACCCTTAGCAAGAATGTCCTCGGGGGCTGTGCTGTTTTCGGTGTATTTGCTGAACTCTCCCGAAATTACCGAATCGGTGTCCTCGGTGAGAACAGATATCCCGTAAATGTCACAGGTGTTTTTTGCACCGCTTTCCGTGTTGTAAAACAAGTCCATGTACTTTAAAGAAACCTTGGCATAATAATATTTATCCGTATCCATTACAGGCATATCGGGAGAGGTATTATATGCGTCAAATTTAAGGGTATCGGCGTACACCTCTGTTCCGTTTATGTCAAATTTAAAATCCTCTGTAAGGTCAGACATTATGGGTAAATTATCCATATATGCGGGGTCAATAATTACTTCATAATCATTGAAGTTGTACTTTTTCACAAATGCGTGAACTATATGATAATCGTAATCATAAGTGCTCGCTTCCGCGCTTCCGGCAATTACCTCACTATCGGTAACCTTATCAATTTTAAAATAGATACTGCCGTTGCTGCCGTCAATATACTGTTCCTTCGCGTCGCTGACGCTGCTGCGCACCTTACCTTTGAATATATCCTCATCTGTCGTTAAAATACCGGAGGATTTACGGGTTAAAATCTGATTTACATATAAACTTTCACTGCCGTCTGTTGTTACCGCATGGTCAGGTATCCAGCTGTCTTCGAAAATATATGGAACGTTCTCCTCAAATTTTATTTTCCGTCCCAGCAGTTTTTCAAGAGGTGCGTCCTTTAATTTTTCATACGCTGTTTCAGTGGGTGCGGTCGTTTCATCAGTTATAATATCCGATGAGGTTTCAGCAGCTGAAGTTGTGGTGGTTGTTTCAGATTCTTCAGAAGCTTTTGTTGTCTCAGGCTCTGTCACGGTGCTGTCACAGGCAGAAAGAATAACCGCGCAGGCGAGAACCGCAGACAGAAATTTTGCACTTTTACTGTTCATGTTAATTTCCTCTTTCCGTTTTTTCTTTAATTATAACACAGTTTTACTCAAAGTCAATATTTTAACAAAATCTGTAATAATACTGTAATCTTTTGGTTACAAAATGTAACATTTAAGTACAGAGCCCTACGGAACAGGAATATTTACTTTTCATAACTCTGTAATTTTCAGCTTTCCCGTAATCCTTTGAAATTCCGTCGTCGCTGTACAATAAATACTCTGCGCCCTCATAACCGATTAAACTGAGTGTCGAATAATCAATTTCAGCCGTATTCTTGGCAGGTGCCGCCATGGGGATTGCCTTTCCCTTTCTTATGAAGAAAATAAGCTCATTAAGCTCCGCACGCACGTAATGATGACCCTTGGGGAGAACCTCTGTTTCAAAATCATCTGCGCTTCTCATTCTTACAAGCGTCATCTCCTCAGGAAGATACACATACCTGCCCGAAGCGTTCTGGGTATAAACGGGAGCAAGCATAATTTCATCACCCAGCAGAAGCTGGTCCTGAACCTCTGCGGCAGAGCTGTCCTCTCTGAAATCAAAGGCGAGAGGCTTAAACATCATTTCGTCGTTAAGCGCCGCCTTCATGTATTCGCTGTAAATATAAGGAATAAGGGCATAGCGGATTTCCACCATCTTTTTGCAGGCGTCACAATTACTGAAGCGGTACAGCTCCTGTTCTCTCGTACCTAAGGCTGAGTGATTTCTCATAAGAGGAGTGAACGCCGCAAGCTGTAACCAGCGGAGCATCAGATCCTCGGTAGTGTTGCTGCCGAAACCGCCCAAATCCGCGCCCGTGTATAAAAATCCCGCCATATTCAGAGACGGCATCATCTGTAAATTCATAAGAAGGTGCGACCACCAGGATTTGTTATCGCCCTGCCATATTCCGCCGTAACGGTGCGCTCCGATACAGGAAGAACGGGAAAACATGAGTATTCTTCTGTCGGGAGAAAGCTTTTCAAAGGCCTCTCCTGCCGCTCTGGTCATATTGTAACCGTAAAGGTTATGCACCTTTTTATGGGATATCATTTTTCCGTCGATATTGTGGAAAAACTTGTCGTAATCGCCGGTATTGTTGCTGATTCCTGCAACAAGTCCCGTAAATTCAAAGTAATCATAGATACCCATGTTGCCGCGGCTCAGCTCATTGACTCGCTCGATAACGGCTTCAAGCCTGTCCTCGGTATAGAAAATCGCAGGCTCGTTCATATCATTCCAGAAACCATCTATTCCCTGCTCGATAAGGAAGGAGTATTTATTTCCGAACCACTCTCTTGTTTCCGCCTTGAGAAAATCAGGAAAATGAACCCGTCCCGGCCATACTGCGCCCACGAAGTCATTGCCGTCCTTATCCTTGCAGAAGAAGTTGTTTTTCACACCCTCCTCATAAACGTCATAGCCCTCTTCAATTTTTACGCCCGCGTCAATAATCGGCACAAGATGTATGCCCTGAGATTTCATTTCACTGCAGAAATCCGAAAAGTCGGGGAAAGCATTCTCGTCCACGGTAAAATCCTTGAAGCGCTCCATGTAATCTATGTCCAGATAAATGCTGTCAATGGGTATTTCGCGCTTGCGGTACTCCTCCGCAACACTACGAATATCCTCAGCGTTCTTATAGCCCCAGCGGCTCTGACCGTAGCCGAAAGCCCATAAAGGCGGAATATAGCTTTTTCCTATAAGTTTTCTGAACTGCTTTACTATATCCTTTTCGCTGTCACCTGTTATGATATAGATATCCATATCATAATCCTCAGCGGTAATAATCATTGTATCACGGCGGGTATAGCCCACGTCAAAGGTAATACTTCCCGCATAGTCTAAGAAAACGCCGAAAAGCCTGCTGCCCGATATTATAAAGAAATTATGTGTACCGTAAAGGGAATGAGTATCCTCCTGATGGTTGCAGTTATCAGAATTACAGCTTGTATATTTCCAGCCGCGCTTATTGATACCGCGCACCTGCTCGCCAAGACCGTATACTATATCCTTATCCGCGAGCTTTATTTCAAATCCGCCTTCACCGAGAGCACTAATAAAGGGGATTTCACCGTCGGAAAGGAAAATTTTTTCACTGACTGCACAGGTTTCAACAGGATTGCCTTTTCTGAATTTCTGTATCATGGTATTTACCTCCGTAATAAATAAAACCACCCTTTACACATAACTGATTTAATTAAATCTGTGTAAATCGGCGGTTCACCTCTTGAATAATTATTTATTCGCACACAATATATCACAATTAAATCAATTTGTCAATAAGCATCCGAAAAATATTTTTAAAAAAGCGTGGCAATTCTTTGTATGAAATCTATTGACAAAAAGGCGTAATAGTGGTATAATACTTTAAAATACTGAAACGCGATGAAATGGAGCAGTAGGCGGGTACTTATTCCCTTCAGAGAGATATCGGTTGGTGCGAGATATCGGGTCGGTTCTGCTGAAATCACCACGGAGCGGCTGTGTTGAAAATGTCGGAGTAAACACAGACGGGAACTCCCGTAACAGAGTAAGGGTGTGACTGCACCTGAAGTGCATTCCTGTTGGAATGAAGAAGAGTGGTACCGCGGAAGACTTCGGCTCTTTCGTCTCTTTGGTTATCAAAGGATAGCAACGAGACGAAGGGGTTTTTTGTTATCCGTAATCGGAGGTTTTTATGGAAAGAATGACAGGTTCAAGAATTATCATCGAGACGCTTATCGAACAGGGCGTAACCGATGTCTTCGGTTACCCCGGCGGTCAGGTGCTAAACATTTACGATGAGCTTTATAAGGCGGGCGACAGGATAAACCATGTGCTTGCCGCACACGAGCAGGGTGCCGCACACGCAGCGGACGGATATTCCCGTGTTACGGGAAAGGTCGGCGTAGTTATTGCCACCTCCGGTCCCGGTGCTACCAACCTTGTAACGGGTATTGCAACCGCCATGCTGGATTCTATCCCTATGGTGGCTATTACAGGTAATGTTCCCACATCTCTTATCGGCAGAGACAGCTTTCAGGAGGTCAACATAACAGGTATTACCCTCCCCATAACAAAGCATAATTATTTTGTAAGCGACGTCAGCGAGCTTGCTGATACAATCCGGGAAGCATTCCGCATTGCCAAATCGGGCAGACCGGGTCCTGTGCTTATTGACGTACCCAAGGACGTACAGATTGCGGAGTGTGATTTTGAAGCTGTCGGCGTGGTCGAGCCATTCCCTCAGGAAATTGCAGACGACGCTGATATTGACAAGGCAGTTGAACTTATCAATAACGCAGAAAGGCCATACATATATATCGGCGGCGGTGCGGCAGGTGCAGGAATGAGCAAGGAGATTATGGCGCTTGCGGAAAAAATAGACGGATATATCGGCTGCACCTTCATGGGGCTTTCAGCAATCTCTGATTCTTACGACCGTTTCCTCGGAATGCAGGGTATGCACGGACAGTATGCGTCCTCTATGGCAAACAAGGAAGCCGACCTGATTATCGGCGTAGGCGTCCGCTTCAGCGACCGTGCTACGGGTAATACAAAGAAATACTCAAAAAACGCAAAGATTATCCAGCTTGACACAGACCTTTCGGAAATCAATAAGAACATAAAGGTTCATGTGGGAATTATCGGAAATATTGTTTCTTCCTTTGAAAGAATACTGGAACGCTGCGAGGAGAAGAAACACCCGGAATGGAAGGAAAGAATAGATACTTTCAGAGCTGAAGCTCAGCGCATAAGCGATGAAGCTGACAGAAAAGCAGGCACTGATATGACGCCCAAACGTATTTTTGACGTTATCAACGAACTTAAGGGCGAGGACGCAGTAATTGCTACCGACGTGGGACAGCATCAGATGTGGACAGCGCAATATGCGCACTTTGAGCGCACAAGACGCTTTGCATCCAGCGGCGGTCTCGGCACAATGGGCTACGGTCTCGGTGCTGCTATCGGCGCCCAGATTGCCAGCGGCGACAAGACAATACTTATTACAGGCGACGGCAGCTTCGGTATGAATCTTAACGAGCTTGCAACCGCAGTAACTTATAACACTCCTGTTATAATAGTACTTATGAATAACGGCGTTCTCGGTATGGTACGCCAGTGGCAGACATTATTCTACGGAAAGCGTTATTCAAGCACAGTCCTCGGCAGAAAAACCGATTTTGTAAAGCTTGCCGAAGCTTTCGGCGCAAAGGCGGGCAGAGCAGCAACGTCAGATGAATTCAGAGCTCAGTTTAAAGCTGCAATGAAGCATGACGGTCCGTATCTTATCGACACAATTATTGATATGGATGAATTTGTACTTCCTATGCTGCCTCCGGGCGGTTCTATTGATGATATCATCACAACAAAAGAACAGGAGGAAAAGAAATGAGATCGGTAATTGCAGTATACGTTGAAAATAAATACGGCGTACTTACAAGAGTATCAGGTCTGTTCATGCGTAAGGGCTTCAACATAAATTCTCTTACGGTAGGCGAAACGGACGACCCTGCATATTCACGAATCACAATCACCCTCAACGGTGATGATTACGCCCGAGAACAGCTTATAAACCAGCTTAAGAAGCTGTACAACGTCAAGGGTGTAAAGCTTCTTGAAGCAGACAGCTCCGTTGAGCGCGAACTCATGCTGATAAAAGTCAGAAATACTCCCGAAACCAGGGGCGAGGTGCTTGCGGCGGCGGATATCTACCGTGCAAATATCATCGACTACACCACTGAAGCCATGTGCATTGAGGTTACGGGCGAAACTTCAAAAATAAAGGCATTCATTGATGTTCTCAAGCCACTGGGAATTATAGAAATGTGCCGCACGGGCGTTGTAGCCCTTCAGCGCGGCGGAAGTATAATGGAAAAGTAAAGAAAGGCGGTAATAACAATGATTAAAGACACTATTGTAGACGGATTTCAGAATGCTCCACACCGCAGTCTGTACCATGCTCTCGGACTTACCAAGGAGGAACAGTCAAGACCTCTTATCGGTATCGTAAGCTCACACAATGAAATCGTACCCGGCCATATCAATCTGGATAAGATTGTAGACGCCGTTAAAATCGGTGTAGCCATGGCAGGCGGTACACCTATCGTTTTCCCTGCTATTGCTGTATGCGACGGTATTGCTATGGGACACACAGGAATGAAATATTCACTCATAACCCGTGATATTATTGCTGACTCCACCGAGGCTATGGCAATGGCTCACGGCTTTGACGGTCTTGTAATGGTTCCTAACTGTGACAAGAATGTTCCCGGACTTCTTATGGCGGCGGCAAGACTGAATATCCCCACAATTTTTGTTAGCGGCGGTCCTATGCTTGCAGGCAGAGTTGACGGAAAGAAAACCAGCCTTTCCAGCATGTTCGAAGCAGTAGGTGCTTACTCCGCAGGCAAGATTGACGAAAAGCAGCTCTGCGTATGCGAAGAAAACACCTGTCCTTCCTGCGGTTCATGCTCGGGTATGTATACTGCAAACTCCATGAACTGCCTCACTGAGGTTCTCGGTATGGGTCTCAAGGGCAACGGAACAATCCCCGCCGTGTACTCTGCAAGAATCGAGCTTGCAAAGCACGCAGGTATGCAGATTATGGAGCTTGTAAAGAAAAATATCCGTCCCCGCGATATTATGACAAGCGCTGCCTTCAAAAATGCACTCACAGCAGATATGGCTCTCGGCTGCTCCACCAACAGTATGCTCCATCTCCCTGCTATCGCTAACGAGTGCGGTATTGAAATAAACCTTGATATGGCTAACGAGATAAGCGAAAAGACTCCTAACCTCTGTCATCTTGCTCCCGCAGGTCACACATATATGGAGGACCTCAACGAAGCAGGCGGCGTTTACGCTGTTCTGAAGGAGCTTACAAAGCTCGGACTTCTCGACACCTCCGTTATGACCTGTACAGCAAAAACTCTCGGCGAGAATATCGAAAGCGCAGTCAACAGAGACACCGAGGTTATCCGCACTGTCGATAATCCCTATTCAAAGACAGGCGGTATCGCTGTTCTTAGAGGCAACCTTGCTCCCGACGGCTGTGTTGTAAAGCGCAGTGCCGTTGCCCCTGAAATGCTTGTTCATGAAGGCCCCGCAAAGGTTTTTGAAAGCGAAGAGGACGCTATTGCAGCTATCTACGCAGGTAAAATCGTAAAGGGTGACGTTGTTGTTATCCGCTACGAAGGTCCCGCAGGCGGTCCCGGCATGAGAGAAATGCTCTCACCTACCTCTGCTATTGCAGGTATGGGACTTGACAAGGACGTTGCGCTTATTACCGACGGACGATTCTCAGGCGCAACCCGCGGCGCTTCTATCGGTCATGTTTCACCTGAAGCAGTAAGAGGCGGTATGATTGCTTATGTAAAGGACGGAGATATTATTTCCATCAATATCCCCGAATACTCCATTCAGCTTAAGGTAAGTGATGAAGAAATCGAAAAGCGAAAGGCTGAAATGCCCATAAAGAAGAAGGAAGGCATCAAGGGCTGCCTTGCAAGATATGCGGCTCAGGTAAGCTCCGCAGATAAGGGCGCAGTTATCAACAAGTTTGAATAATCATTACCATATAAAAAAGCCAACGGTTGTTTTGCCGTTGGCTTTTTGCTTTATTCGTGGAAGCTGAAGCTGTCCAGCACCCATTTATCATTTTCGTAAATAAAGGTGAACGGAACACTTTTCGCAACCGAACCCAGCACAATATTATCATGAGTCCAGAAGAAAACAGAAACCTCTACGCTGTCAGAATCAAAGCCTGTAACTTCAAAATTGAAGTCGGGCTTTTCGCTTTCCTTACCCAGTTCAGGACAGATATAAACCTTTCCGTCATAAACCCTGATTGAGTCAAGCTTCAGCAATACCTCATCCACTGCTCTTTCTGAGAAAAAGCCCGACTCATATTCCTTGAAATTCTCATAGGTATCAAGGAAATAATAGGTATTGCCGTCAACCTCGATACTGTTGCTCATGTCAAACGCATTTGAATCAGGATTATCAGCATAAAGTCTGTAATGCCCCTGACACGTTAAAATTGCCATTGACAAATCTTCTTTTGTCATGGGAGCTTCAGTATCCTTCTGAACGATATTGTCAAAGCGCCAACCGTAATCAGTGCGGGTAAGATATGCCGTATAAGTAAACGGACCTGTGTACATTGCGTTCGCACTCCGGCTTCTGTCCTGATAAACAATGTACTCGACCTCTGCGGTGTCCTGACCCTCATTTACGATTTTGTAAGAGGTTGAATATTTGGGCGTATAGCCTGTCATAGCGGGAGCATAATATTTTCCGTCATGCCAGTACAGCTTTGCGGGACAGTTGTTCAGCAACTTATCTATGAGTTCAAGACCTGCGGTTTCCTCGAAATAATTATGCAGGTGGCTATATGAAGAAACATAGCCGTATTCCTCACCGTCTACCATTATAGTATCAGTTGTATCCACGTGAATATCTCCGCCCCAGAGCATATTGTAGAGGCTTTCCATACGGGAATTTAAAAGCCATAATTGGTCGGAAAGCGCGCCGCTTACATCGCTGTAGCTGAACTTTTCGCCGTCCTCGGTTTCGGCTCTGAATCCTGTATTGTCCTCGGAGTATGTAATATCTTTAAGCTTTGTGAATTTAGGGTTGTGCCTATCGCCGTTGATGACGTACTTGATATCCTCACCATCAATCAGACAGCTATAAACAATGCAGTTTTCCATGGTGACAAAGCCTGACAGCCCTGTGCCTTTGATGGCAAATCCGTTGCCGTTAAGACCCATTACTGACGTTTTACTGTAATATTCTATATACTGCTCATCAAGCTCATAGTTCGGCCATGTAATATAGATTATGTCATTCATGAAGGCAACATGGACGTACGCGTCACGCGCCATGAGAAGCTCATATTCCACGCCGTTGAAATAGTACAGCTCTGCATAGCTGAAATTCAGTGCCTGATTGATTCCGATATAGCGAAGCGCATAATAATGACCCGTGGAATCGGTGAAATATTCTACCGCAATCACCGCTTCGAGGTCGGGAACGTCATCCTCAATTCTAAATTTTTCCACTTCGGCAAAGCAGCGGTCCGTAAACTCGGTGGGCATACCTTCGTGGGTTTCAAGACACGGGTCGTATCTATCAGTTGCTGTAAGCTGCCACTCCCCGTCAACCTTATCAATTGTAAAGGTCAGATACTGCATTTCGGGATAGGGCGGATATTCGTCAAGGAAAGGGTCGTGAAGTTTTTCTTCCTCATTGAAATACCGCTGTGAAATGCGTATTCTGCTTTCTGATATTTCATTCAGATATGTCTTGCCTGTGCCATAGTAAAGATTTGAGACTGTTGCCCACGAACTGCCGTCGTCAAGCCTTATCACGCCATCTTCAGCGTCAGTTACCGAAAGGTCGCAGCCTGTTATATTCTGAAGCTTACGCAGACCGATGCTGTTAAGACTGCCGGGCTTTATGGAAAAATCATATTCCGCTTCAGGCTCTTCGCGGACAAATATGTAATTGTATTGGTTTTTCTGACAGGGTACTTCTTCATAGAAATACATTATATTCGGGTTATCCTTAGGAATAAAATGCGCATTACCCACACCGCCGTTGAGACCCGACATATACCAGCCTGTTTCGTCCTCATCAAATCCTCTTTCGTAAGAACTCCAGCTTTCAAATGAACTATCGCCGTAATAGGAAAAGCTTCTGCTATCTTTGCTGCTATTTCCGTATCTGTCGCTGACGCCTGTATAGGCTAAAGTCCATTCCCCGTAGAAATAGTTTTCATAAATCGAAAACTGTTCTTCCTGACTGAGAGGTTCGAGATTTGCGAGAAGTTCCCCTAAATTCGTTTCATCACTGTCAATTTCTGAAAGCTCACATTCAATAAATTTCAGATTTTCCACATCAATCTCATAAGCTGTTTTGGAAGAATACCCGTCATAAATGATTATGGTGTCTTCACCCATCATCTTATATACATATCTGGGGTAGCACTCAAAATCACTGCCATCGGGTGCTTTTATGTCCTTGAAGCTGTATGTGCCGTTATCATTCCGAGTCATAACAAGGAATATTGACTGATTATCCGCACCGTAGGTTTCGCCCGCTCTTCTGTGAGGAATATTTATGTGGATAAGGTCGTAATCCGACATTTCAAACACCAGCAGTTCAACACGGTTGTAGGAATACTCATCATCAAGGATATCTATATAATCGCCCACAACAGGTAAATCGGTAATGTCATCATCGCAAATGATTTCATTACCATTGTTTTCGTCAACGACCTCCATTCTGAGCTTGCTCATTGTTCCGCGCATCTCTCCGCTCGTATGAGTAAATTCGTATGAAAAGCAGTAATTATATCCTCTCGTGCTTACAACGCTTTCGCTTTTAAGAATTGTTTCGGGAATTTCAACCTCGGGTACGTCTGTATCTGTATCAGTAACCGAAACAGGCGGAACTGTTGTAATATCAGATACAGGCAGCGAAGTGGTTGTGTCAGAAACGGGAGGTTCAGTGCCCGTGGTAATTTCTGACGGTCGCATTGCCCATAATTCCTTGAAGGTGATATTGTTCGCCTTCATAATCGCACCGACGCCAAGTATAACTGCAAGGGAAGCGGCAATACCTGCTGAGAACTTTGCAATTCTCACCCACTTGCTGACAGGCTGAGGCTTTTCGGGGATTATTTCGGTAAATTCGCCTAATCTGCCCGAGTGCGAAGCCGCTTCCTCAGCAGCTTCATCTATGTACTTTTCATCTATCTTTTCCAGCGCTTCTTCCCATTTTCTTTCGTTTTCGCCGTTCATACCTCTACCCCCTTTTCAGAAAGGAATTTACGCAGATTGTTTCTTGCGCGGAGCAAACGCGAGCTTATAGCCTGCTCTGTCATCTCCAGACTTTCAGCAATTTCCTTTACAGGCATATTGAAATAATAACGCAGAACAAAAATATGCCTCGTCTTCTTATTTTCTTTCTTGAGGAATTCGTTGATATAGCCGCCCAGCATACTGCTGTCGAGGCGCTCCTCTACCGTTTCCCCGAAACGGTAAATTTCGCTCAGCTCCTCGTATTTTTCATAGAAATTTCTACGCGAGGTTGCTTTATATAAAGTCAAAGCGGTGTTGCGGACAATTCTGCACAGATATCCGCATAAGGAATCGGGACGCTTTGGCGGAACAGCGTTCCATATTTTAAGATAGGATGTGTTGAGACATTCCTCCGAGTCCTCATAATTAAGCAGTATGGAATTTGCAATTTTCATACAGAGCGAGTTATATTTCAGCTTTATTTCGGAAATTGCCCTTTCCGAGCGCTGAAAAAACAGCTCTATTATATTCAAATCGTCCATGCTTTCTCCCCCTTTCACCTTATATAACTAATATAAAGGTGAAAATCTTTCGTTTTTTCTGAAAAAATTTTCTTTTTTTTCAAATTATTCCACATTCACCGCTTCTACCTCAGAATATTCGTATAAAAGCACGTTCTTTCCGCCCCGCTCCACAAGTTCGAATTCTCCGCCACACTCTGCGGTAACTCCGCTTTCAGCGTCTATAACAATAATACGATTATAAAGCGGTGCAATTACAAATACATCACCCGAA
>JAFUNV010000034.1 GCA_017472865.1 Ruminiclostridium sp.
CACAGGCTTGAACAGGGCGAAAAATGCGACGAGCCTGTTGAAATACGTATCGGGAAGGAAACATGCACCCTTCCGCCCCACAGAATGACAATTGTTACGGCAGAGGGGGAGTGCGTTATAACAATGGGGAAAGGGCTGAAAAAACGCACCATTTTTCTCAGTACAACAGGCGGTACACGTGATTTTGCGGCAGGGTATTACAAAAAAACCATATTTTTAGAGGAAATACGTTGATTTAAAGGACGTAATTTGCTATAATAAAAAGAAAAAACGGAGGATTTCAAAATGGCACTTCATTATAAACAACCAAAGTACTACGATAAATTCAGCTGTATCGGCGGAAAGTGTACAAACAGCTGTTGTGCAGGGTGGAGTATCGATTGGCTTAAAAACGAGGTAGAAAAACTGAAAAATGCTGAGTGTTCGGCTGAATTAAGAAGTGTTGTTGAAAAATCTTTCCAACCTAAAGCGGCACATTTCTGCATTGTTCTTAAAGACAACAACGACTGCCCTTTTCATAACGACGAGGGACTTTGCATGATACAAAAGGAGCTGGGGGAAGAATATCTTTCCATAACCTGCAGCAAATACCCCAGAAGAATGGTTATACACGGTCAGACCGTAACCCGCTCCTGCTCCTGCTCATGTCCTGCGGTGCTTGACCTGCTTTTTGAGGACAGCTCCGCCATGAGAATGGAAGTTAAAAACATCCACAGTGATTTTAAATCTACAGTGGGAATGGTAAATGACACTCAAGAGAGAGTGGACAAAACACCGGTATTATTTTTCCGCGAACAGATTGGAGATTTTTACAATAAAATCATTACAGACAAGAACATTTCCCTTGAAACTGCGATTATTCTGGGTGCTCTCGCGTCAAAACGGTTTACGGATGTTGCCGATAGCGACAAGGTAATCGAAATTCCTGCTATAATAAAGGAATACGACGGAAAGCTCCGCGATAAGGCTACTATAAAGGCAATCGAGGATATAAAGGCAAACCGCGAAATTCAGTTTAAGCTGGTAAATAATCTTGCTGTAACATTTTTCTCAAGGCTAATGCCTTTTGATTTATCGGTTCTTCATGATGGAGAAAGAGTTATTTCGGAAAAATACGAAAAGGGTATGGAATTATTCGCTGAAACCTTTAAGGGAAGGGAATATTTCTTGAAAAACCTTGCGGCCAACATTCTTCTCGACTTTTACATGCCCTTTTTTGATATAGAGCATTCTATTCTTGAAAATTACATCTACTATGCTCTTACTGTTGCTGCATTTAAGGTTATGGGAGCGGCAATCGCCTTAAAAAGCGAAAATATCGAGGCGGACTTCAAGCATGCGGTTTCTATGCTCAGTAGAATGATGTTCCATTCTCCCGACGAAGCGAAGAAGGTTATGGATTATCTTGGAAAGGTGGGAATTAACTCCGCCGCTCATGTTGCTTTTATAATTAAATGACATTCGATAGGAGATAGATATGCTTTTAACTATAGGAATGATTGTAAAAAACGAGGAAAAGAATCTGGAAGCCTGCCTTAACGGTATAAAGCCTATTCTTGACCGTGTGGACAGCGAGCTTATTATTGCAGATACAGGGTCAACGGACAGAACGGTGGAAATCGCGAAAAAGTTTACGGACAACGTATTTTATTTTGAATGGATAAAGGATTTTGCCGCCGCACGTAACTCCACCCTTGAAAAAGCAAAGGGTGAGTGGTTTATGTACATTGACGGCGATGAGGTTTTTCCCTCATGTGAAGAAATAATCGAGTTTTTCAATTCGGGAGAGTATAAGCTGTACAATTCCGCGTCGTATATACAGCGCAACTACGCAAAAGTCGGCGATAAAGGCTTTTACAGTGATTTCAAGGCACCTCGCCTTACAAGAATCCTCTCCAATACAAAATTCATAAACCCCATTCACGAGGTTTTCAATACATACGGCTATCCCGTTAAGTTTTTCGGTGACTTTGTTGACCATTTCGGCTACGCAGTGGGTGGTAATATTGCGAAAAAGAATGAAACCTATAAAAATATGCTGCTGAAAAGGCTGGAGGACGACGGAGAAAGCCCCCTTATTTATTCACAGCTTGCCGACTGCTACAGAAACAGCGACAAGGAGAAGTGGAAGGAATGTATCCTGCGTGGCATAGAGCTCAGCTATGAGCGCAACGATGCTTTATTTGTAACGTTTTATGCGGAGCTGGTCTATATGTATTTCAGCGAGGGCAATTACGAGGAAGTAATACGTGTAAGCGACGAATATTATTCCAGAAAACCCGACGATAAGGTTTTATGCACCGAAACGGAAATTGCTGTCATAAGGGCAATCTCCTTAACTAACCTTAATGAATACGAAAAAGCAATAAACGATTATGTGAAATTTTTCATTCTGTTCGATTTATTCAAGGATAATAAGCTGAATACAAGAGAGGTTACTATTACCGTCTTTTCAATCGCCGTAGATTACAACTTTTTATGTGTTGTTTTTGATTTTGTGAAGTGCTGTATTGCGGCTGACAGGTACGAGCTTGCGGCGAATTATCTGAAAAAGCTGCCCTTAGCGGAGTACTCCCTTAATGTAGAGTATGTAAAGGGCGTTGTGGATAAGGCACTAGCGGTGCTTAAGCATTTCAACTACAAAAATCCTAAGGAATACTATCAGCAGTTCGATGAAGCAGGCAAAAAGCTGTTCAGAGAGAGTCTTTGCAGACTTGTTATTATCGATGACGACAAAAAGGCGGTCATAAAGGCACTGAAAGAAGTTGCGGGTAACGACGATATCGCGGTTAAAGCGGCGGCCGTCTATGAAAATTTCTATAACGGTAAGCCTGTAAATATAGCGGAATTCCTTAAAACCGACCTTTCCGACTACCCCGAAATGCTCTATATAGCTTTCGCTGCAGGACAGGATATATCGGAATTGCTCCTAAATCCCGACTTTAACGGCAGAGAGGCGGTTTTGAAATGCTACAAATACACTGTAGGTTTCGGCGAGGCGGTTAAAAACTATTCCGTTGATAATATAAAGAATAAAGCGGCAATTGTGCCTTTAGCGGCACTTTACGGCTATATTTTAAGAACAATGGCGGAGCTTGAGGTTGCTATCGATAATATCCCCGAAGTAATTGCGGAAATCGGCGGAAGATATATTGCCGAGTTCGGTGACAGGGATATAGATGAGCAGGTTTCTTTCGCGGTAGCACTCAGAAAAATTCAGCTTTTCCGAGAAGCGGGAGATTTCAGAGGCTGTATAGCTGAATTAAGGCAGTTTATCATCGATTACCCCCAATATGTGGGTGGAATTAAGGAGTATCAAAGCAGAATCGCGGCAGAGTATGAGAGTGCAAAGCCGAAAAGCGAAATGGAAATGCTGATTGAGCGCATTAAGAATAATATAAGAGGTCTTATAAATTCGGGCAACCTTTATTCGGCGGCAATCACCCTTTCCGAATATAAAAAGATAAATCCCGCGGACCCCGATATTGAGGTTTTAGAGGAAGAAATTGCAGCAAAGAGTGAGTAAAAGGCGGTTTTTATGTGCAATGTGCACAATTAAAACCCTGCTTTATATCTCAATTTTCACAAACTGAAAAATTTTTCAAAAAAAGGCTAAAGTTTTATCCGTAATTTCCGATAATAAGAGTGTAAAGGTTAAAACAAGTTTTCGAAAACAAAAAACCAAAACAAAGCACAACAAAATTAAGCAGTGGTCAGCAAGAGGCAGGCCACTAAAACCACAGGAGTTACCGAACGGATTTCGGTAACTTAAGAATCAAGGAGGAACACTATGGGAATGGTAGTACAGCACAACATTAGCGCTATGAACGCTAACAACGCATTAACTAAGAACGTATCCGGTTTAAAGAAGTCCACTGAAAAGTTATCTATAGGTTACTCTATCAACCGTGCAGCAGATAACGCAGCAGGTCTTGCAATCTCTGAAAAGATGAGATCTCAGATCCGTGGTCTCTCTCAGGCTACAAGCAACGCTAACGACGCTATCAGCTTAATCCAGACAGCTGAAGGCGGTCTCCAGGAAACAGAAGACATTCTCCAGAGAATGAGAGAACTTTCCGTACAGTCCGCTAACGGCACTTACACAGACGAAGACAGAGATCAGATCCAGCTCGAAGTTGACGCTCTCAAGGCTGAAATCGACAGAATCGCTGAATCCACAGAATTCAACGAGATGAAGTTACTCGACGGTTCTCTCGACGGCGGTTTCGGTGATACAGGCGAATACGGTCCTCGTTACGGCGTATATCTCTCTGCTAACAACGAAGTAGCTCTTTCTTCTAACCTCTCTCTCGAAGGTTCTACAATCACATCTAGCGTAGCTGGTGTTACAATTTCTTTAACTGAAGAAGTTGCTTCCGGCGCAGGCGGCGAAAACGCTGAATGGGATGCTGAAGGTAAGGTATTATCCCTCAACTTAGTTAAGGGTCAGACTTACACACAGGATCAGATCGACGACTTAATCAAGAACGCTACACAGGCTAAGGACGAAACACAGTCCGGTTCTCCCGCTGAAGTAACATTCAAGCTTAAGAACGGTACCTTCACATTTGATGAAGCTGCTGAATTCACAACAGTTACTGGTATTAGATCCGAAGCTGAATCAAGCTTAAGCGGTCTCCTTATGACAGGCGGCGACACAGCTAACGACACATACGCTGATACAATCAAGTTCACATCTAACAACTACGGTGAAGATGGACGTACAATCAACATCTCCACAGACGTAGGCGCAGGTAAGGAATGGGTTGAACACACAACTGCAGGCGAAGACAACGAAGGTACTGGCATTAAGGACGGTACATTTACACTTCACCTCTCCACAGGTCAAGCATACTCTGAAGAAGACATCGAAAAGTTAATGGCTAAGAACGGTCTTGACTATGATGTAACATTATCTGACGTTGATGCTAACCCTGACGGTGACAAGAAGCTTTACGCTCAGACAGCAGGCGAAGATGTTATCTCCGTAACATTGGAAAACGGTGCAGGTCTTGGTGCAGATAAGGCTCTTGGCGCAGGCGAAGGCTTAACATTCCAGATCGGTGCTAACGGCGTTGAAGACCAGAGACTTACAGTTAACGTATCCGACATGAGCTCCACAGCTCTTGGCGTAGGCGGTCTCGACATCTCTACACAGGACGGCGCTAACAACGCTATCAACAAGATTGATGACGCTATCAAGACAGTATCTTCTCAGAGAGCTGCTCTCGGTGCTGTTCAGAACAGACTTGAACACACAGTTAACTCTTTAAGCACAGCTGAAGAAAACCTCCAGTCCGCTGAATCTCAGATTCGTGATACTGATATGGCTTCTGAAATGATTAAGTACACTAAGTCCAATATCCTTCAGCAGGCTTCTCAGTCCATGCTTGCTCAGGCTAACCA
>JAFUNV010000035.1 GCA_017472865.1 Ruminiclostridium sp.
AGTCCTGTTTTCTTTACAGGGAGCGCAATTTCTTCGGCGTTTACACTGATATTATATTTCTGTCCCACTGTCATGTGGAGAAGGTAAGCCATAACCGAGGGTGAAAGCCCTGTGGTGTAGCTGTTCAGCAGGATAAACAGCGGTTTATCCGAAAGGACGGCTGTACATCTCTGCATTAGCTCATAAATACAGTCTTCAAGCTTCCACATTTCGCCGTTGGTGCCTCTGCCGTAGCTTGGCGGGTCGAGGATAATACCGTCATATCTGTTTCCACGGCGGATTTCTCTGCCGAGGAATTTCATAGCGTCGTCAACTATCCAGCGGATAGGCTTATCGGAAAGGCCGCTTAGACGGGCGTTTTCCTTGCCCCAGTCAACCATGCCCTTTACCGCGTCCAGGTGGCACACCTTGGCGCCTGCATTGGCGCAGGCGAGGGTAGCTCCACCCGTATATGCGAACAGGTTCAGAACGTTTATTTCGCGTCCTGCATTTCTTATAAGCCTGTCGCAGTAGTCCCAGTTTACCGCCTGTTCAGGGAAAAGTCCTGTATGCTTGAAGCCTGTAGGCTTTACCATAAAGGTAAGGTCGCCGTACTTTATAGTCCAGCTTTCGCCGAATTTCTTTCGGTAGTCCCATGACCCGCCGCCTGTTGAGGAGCGGTTGTATTTCGCATGGGCTGTGCTCCATTCATGGGCGGGAGCGGGATTTTCCCATATAATCTGCGGGTCGGGGCGGATAAGAGTGATATCCCCCCAGCGCTCCAGACGTTCACCTTTTGATGTATCAATAAGGCAGTAATCCTGCCATTTGTCAGCAATTCTCATTTTAAATCCTTTATCTGTGTTTATTTCAGCAGAGCTGTTCTTTTACTACGTTGACGATTTTGTTTGTCCAGTAGTCAACGTCATCCTTGTTTTTTCCTTCGAGCATTACGCGGACCAGCGGTTCTGTGCCGCTTTCGCGGACGAGTATTCTTCCATCAGTGCCCATGGCATTTTCAGCTTCCTTGATAACTGCAAGGATAGCGTCATTCTTATCCCACTTCCCCTTGCTCTGTTCGGTGATTTTAACATTCAGCAGAAGCTGGGGGTAATCTTCAATACCTGCGGTCAGTGCGGAAAGGGAGGTTTTGGTTTCGCTCATAAGTCCTATAAGCTGTACGGCAGTAAGCTGACCATCGCCTGTGGTGGCATGGTCCAGGAAAATAATATGACCCGACTGCTCGCCGCCTATGTTATAACCGCTTTTCAGCATTTCTTCAAGAACATATCTGTCGCCTACCGCAGTACATACGGTGCTGAGAGAGTTGTTCTTCATGTATGTATGGAAGCCGAGATTGCTCATTACGGTCACAACTGCGGTATCGTTTTTCAGCATACCTTTGTCACGCATGTGCTTTGAAATAATCGCAATAAGCTTATCTCCGTCCACTATTTTTCCGTTCTCATCAACTGCAAGGCATCTGTCTGCGTCGCCGTCAAAAGCAACGCCTAAATCATAACCGCCGTTTTTAACTGTATTGCAGAGTTTGTCGATATGTGTAGAACCGCAGTTTTCGTTGATATTGCAGCCGTCAGGTTCGCAGTGAAGCAGGTCGAAATCAACATTAAGTCGCGTGAATAAGTCCTTTGCGGTAGCACTTGCGCTGCCGTTGGCGCAATCGATTAAAACTTTCAGTTTCTTTACCGATAAATCGGTTGTGCTGAGTATATGCTTGACATAATCATCGGCAGCATTTTCTGCAAATCTCATGCGGCCTACCTCTGTGCCTTCGCAGAGAGTCATTTTTTCGGGAGTGTCGAGAATAAGCGATTCTATTTCGTTTTCGACCTCATCGGGGAGCTTGAAGCCCGAGCCTGAGAAGAGCTTTATTCCGTTATACTCAACGCTGTTGTGTGAAGCGGAAATCATTACGCCCGCATCAGCGTCGTAGTATTTTACAAGATAAGCCACGGCAGGAGTGGGGACTATGCCCAGTAATTCAACATCTGCACCTACCGACATGATACCCGACATGAGTGCGGCTTCAAGTATATCCGAGGATACGCGGGTGTCCTTTCCGATAATTATTTTTGCTCTTCCGCCGTTTTTCTTCTGTTTTGTCAGAACTATTGCTGCTGCTCTGCCTATATTCATAGCCATTTCACAGCTCAGCTCGGTTATAGCTACGCCTCTTGCGCCGTCCGTTCCGAATAATCTGCCCATTATATTTTAACCTGACCTTTCATTTTTTTAGGCTGCACCGCATAATTATTGCTGTTCGATTGCGAAGCTGAATTTTTCGTCAGACGATACAAAAAGCGCAGTTAATACTGTATGTATTAACGAGCATTTTTGTGAAGTATGACGGAAAAGGCACAAGCAAGTGAATAGCAAAGGCGTACGCCGTTAATTGTGCGATGTTGCCTGAATACTATATTCTTTCTCTCTGTTTTTTGTTACTGAAATCTCTGTTGTCCCTGCTGTTCAAGTCCGAGATGGGTGTAAGCGAGGGCAGTGGCCATTCTTCCTCTCGGAGTACGCGAAAGGAAACCCAGCTGCATAAGAAAAGGTTCGCATACGTCCTCAAGGGTAACCGCTTCTTCGCCCAGAGCAGAAGCCAGTGTTTCGAGTCCCACAGGTCCGCCGTTATAACTCTTGATAATCATGGTGAGCATACGCCTGTCAAGGCTGTCCAGCCCCAGCTTGTCTATTTCAAGCCTGCCGAGAGCGATATCCGCAAGCTCCTTGGTGATTTTTCCGTCTCCCATAACTTCAGCAAAGTCGCGCACACGCTTTAAAAGCCGGTTGGCTATACGGGGAGTTCCTCTGGAGCGGCTTGCAAGCTCCAAGGCTCCGTCCTTCTGAGTGGGTACGCAGAGGATAACCGAAGAGCGCATGATAATATCGCAGAGCTGTTCGCTTGAGTAAAGCTCAAGATGTTGTATGATTCCGAAGCGGTCGCGGAGCGGACCTGTAAGCTGACCTGCTCGGGTAGTTGCGCCCACAAGTGTAAAATGCGGCAGGTCGATTCTTATTGACTGTGCTGATGGTCCTTTACCGATAATTATATCAAGCACATAGTCTTCCATAGCGGGGTAGAGAACCTCTTCGACCTGACGGGAGAGACGGTGTATCTCGTCGATAAAAAGAACGTCGCCGTCCTTTAAATTCGTGAGGAGCGCGGCTAAATCTCCAGGCTTTTCGATAGCGGGTCCTGAGGTGATTTTGATATTAACGCCCATTTCGTTTGCGATAATCCCTGCGAGGGTGGTTTTGCCCAGTCCCGGAGGACCGTACAGCAGTACGTGGTCGAGGCTTTCATTTCTTGCCTTGGCAGCCTCTATGAATATTTTAAGATTTTCTTTTACCTTTTCCTGTCCGATATACTCACTGAGAGTTTTTGGACGCAGGCTGTATTCTATATCAACGTCCTCCGATTTTAAATCGGGTTCGGTTATACGCTCAAAGGAACGCTCATTTTTGCTTGTTTCAATCAAGGTTCGTGCTCCTTTCATGGTTTGTGAGGTCTTTTTCCGATATTTTTATTATATTCTGAAGCTTCTTCTTATAAAGCTCATACCTGTCTTTATCATCATTTGCCACGGCACGCGTCATGAATTCCTCTGCCTTTTCGTATTCTCCGAGAACGCCGTGGCAGATTGCCTTTTCGTACATGACGTCAATGTCACCTTCGTTTATACTGAGCGCTGTGTTGAAATATTCAATTGCTTTTCCGTATTTTCCGCGGGTCTGCGATATGAAGCCTAAAGCGCGGTAGGCGTAATTGCAGTTCGGGTTATATCTCAGCGCCTGATTATAATAAAACTCGGCGTTGTTATAGTCGCCCTCATCAGCACAGCGGTTGGCATAAAGAACGAGAATATCATCATCAGTGGAAAGCGCCTGTACAGCACGGAAAAGGGTTTCTTTATATTTTTCGCGCTGATTTATTTTCAGACAGCAGTGAGCCGCCCACCTGAAGCAGAACTTCTTATTTTCATCGCACAGGTTAAGCTTAAGTGCTTCTTCAAAAAGCTCTGCTGATTTCTGATAATCCTCTTCGAGAAATTTCATAAGTCCCTTGTATGCAAGTCTTGCGCCCTTGTCCTTGCGGATTACGGAAACGGGAAGGTCCTTTCCCATAAGGCTCAGCGCTTTTTTGCGGTTTTCGGCACGCGCCTTTTCCTTGGTCATTGCATTGAGCGCCGCCGTATAACACATAACCAACACGAACATTCCGATAAATATAACTGCAAAAAGAGTTATTTCGTTAAGCTTCATGTGCTTTCCTCATATACTGCTTAGTCTTTTAAGCCCCTCTTTTACAAGGTCGCCTACGGGCATATCTGGAGAAAGCCCCGAAAGTGCTTTCTGCGCCTGCTGATTGGAAAAACCGAGAACAACCAGTGCTGAAACCGCCTCGGACATATTGTTGCCCATAGCGGCGGGAGTCTGCGTAAGCTCGGCGTAGCTTTCTGCAGGAATGTTTGTATCCTGTTTTGCAATTTTATCCTTTAATTCAAGTATGATTCTGTCGGCTATCTTCTTGCCGATACCCTGTGAACGGGTAAGCACCTTACTGTCGCCGCCTGCAACGCATAAAGCAAAGCCCTGCGGAGACAGGTCGGAGAGTATGGAGAGAGCCGCCTTGGGACCTACGCCGTTTACGGACAGTAACATTCTGAAGCAGTTAAGCTCTGCATTATCGCAGAAGCCGAAAAGCTCCACTGCGTCCTCTCTTACGTTCATGTGGGTAAGTAGAAAAGCCTCTTCTCCTACTGCAAGCTGGGACAGGGTATATGCCGTAGTACGGCAGGCATAGCCTACGCCGCCACATTCTATAACGGCGAGGTTCTGCTCCATAACTGTTATTTTTCCTCTGAGACTGTATATCATGTGGAGTCCTCCGATTTATCTGTAATTACTGAGCTGTGAATTATAGCTGTGCGCGTGGCATATAGCTATTGCCAGAGCGTCGGCGGTATCATCGGGCTTTGGTATTTCGTCCAGCTTTAAAATCCGCGTTGTCATTTCCTGAACCTGCTTTTTTATTGCCTTTCCGTAACCTGTGACCGACTGCTTTACCTGTAAGGGCGTATATTCAAACACCTCAATATTTCTCTGCCGTGCCGCAAGAAGCACAATACCTCTCGCCTGTTCAACGTCGATAGCGGTTTTCTGGTTGCTGGTGAAATAAAGGCGCTCAATAGCCATGTATTCGGGTCTGAACTTGTCCAGAATATAGCACAGGTCGTTGTATATCTCAAGGAGACGGGAGTTGAAATCCATGCCTGCGGGGGTGGTTACTGCGCCGTAGTCCACAACGCTGAAGCGCGCCCTGTCATATTCGATTACCCCGAAGCCTACAATGGCATATCCCGGGTCAATTCCGATAATCCTCACGTGCCTACCTCCGTACAAGTCAATACTACATTATAACATATATACGCTGTAATTGCAATAATTTCAATTATTTTTCATGACAAATTTTACAGAAAACAAATGTATTTTTTGTAAAATCTTACTATATTATTTCCAGCTTTTTCATAAGCCTGAACAGACGTCCTGTTGGAAGCCCCATGACGTTGTAATAATCTCCGTCTATTCCTTCCACAAGGAGCGCGCCCAGTTCCTGTATTCCGTAGGCGCCTGCCTTGTCAAAGGGCTCGCCTGTGGCGATATAGTCGTTGATTTCCTTTTCGGAAAGGTCGAAGAATTTTACCTTGGTTTCTTCGGTGAAGCTGTGGGTCTTTCCGTCTTTTACAACTGCAACTCCAGTGAAAACGCTGTGCTTTGTACCCGAAAGAAGGGAAAGCATACGGAAGGCGTCAGCCTTATCGCGGGGCTTGCCGAGGATTTCTCCGTTTACCGCAACTACGGTGTCTGAACCGATTATCGTATCATAGGGGTGTGAAGCGGCAACCTCCTCTGCCTTTGCTATTGCCAGTGCTTCAACGAATTTTTCGGGAGGAAGGGCAGGGTCTGCGTTCTCCTCTCCCACTGCGGGGATAATTTCAAAATCCGGTGTTATAATTGACAGAAGCTCTTTTCTTCTGGGGGATTTACTTGCAAGTATAAGCATGATATAATTCCTTTCGTTATATGTCTAACAGTTTATTTTATCATATTTACAGTGAAGTGTCAAATAAAATCGCATGGATTTGCGTGGATTTTGATATTGCAAAAACGAAAAAAATATGGTATAATACTTAAGTTAAATTATTATGGCATATTATATCCCGACAGGAGGAAAAACCTTGGCAGACAGAGATTATCTTTCGGAAATACGCAATTTCTGCATAATTGCACACATAGACCACGGTAAGTCCACTCTGGCAGACCGTATTCTTGAGCAGACGGAAACGGTAGCTCACAGAGATATGGAAGAGCAGCTTCTTGACAATATGGAGCTGGAGCGTGAAAGAGGAATTACCATAAAGGCACGCGCTGTACGTCTTAATTATAAGGCTCAGGACGGCAACACCTATGCCTTTAATCTTATTGACACCCCCGGTCACGTTGACTTCAACTATGAGGTTTCCCGTTCGCTTAATGCCTGCGAGGGCGCAATCCTTATCGTTGACGCTTCACAGGGTATTGAGGCGCAGACGCTGGCTAACACCTATCTTGCCATTGAGCAGGATTTAGAGGTTGTTCCTGTAATCAATAAAATTGACCTGCCTTCGGCTCAGCCTGAGGTGGTGAAGAATGAAATAGAGGACGTAATCGGTATTCCTGCCGATGACGCACCCCTTATTTCCGCAAAAATGGGTATAAATATCGAAGCGGTAATGGAGCAGATAGTCAAATACGTTCCTGCACCCGTGGGCGACCCTGACGCGCCCCTTAAAGCGCTTATCTTTGACAGTTATTATGACAGCTACAAGGGTGTTATTGTTTATGTGCGTATCAAGGAGGGTACTCTCCACGTAGGTGATAAGATACGCATGATGGCGACAGGTGCGGAATTCCAGGTGGTTGAGCTTGGCTATATGGGCGCTACAAATCTTATCTCAACTCAGGAGCTCCGTGCAGGCGAGGTAGGTTATATTGCCGCTTCTATCAAGTCTATCGGCGATACAAAGGTGGGCGATACGGTTACAACTGTTGAAAATCCCGCTGCCGAGGCACTTGCAGGCTACCGTAATGTAAACCCCATGGTATTCAGCGGTATTTACCCTGCAGACGGTGCAAAATACGGAGATTTGCGTGATGCGCTTGAAAGACTCCAGCTTAACGACGCCTCTCTTACTTTTGAGCCTGAAACCTCAATAGCACTGGGCTTCGGCTTCCGCTGCGGATTCCTCGGGCTTCTCCACATGGATATCATTCAGGAGCGACTTGAACGTGAATATAATCTTGACCTTGTTACAACCGCCCCCTCGGTTATCTATAAAATCGAGCTTATGAGCGGTGAAACGGTTTATATCGACAACCCGACAAATTACCCCGACCCTGCTGAAATCATGCAGGCTTATGAGCCTATGGTAAAGGTTAATGTATTCAGCCCCTCTGACTATGTGGGTAATATCATGGAGCTTTGCCAGGAGCGCCGCGGTATTTTCAAGGATATGAAATATCTGGACGAAACACGTGTTGATTTGCATTATGAAATGCCGCTTAATGAAATTGTATACGACTTTTTTGACGCGCTTAAATCACGTACAAAAGGTTATGCAAGCTACGATTATGAAATGCTGGGCTTCTATCCCTCAAAGCTTGTAAAGCTGGATATTATGCTTAACGGCGATATAGTGGATGCGCTTTCCTTTATCGTTCATACGGATAAAGCTTACCCCAGAGCAAGAAAGATTGCGGAAAAGCTCAAGGAGCATATCCCGAGACAGCTTTTCGAGGTGCCTATTCAGGCGGCTATCGGCGG
>JAFUNV010000036.1 GCA_017472865.1 Ruminiclostridium sp.
AAGGACCGCCTGCACAGACAATGGGCGTAAGGTCGGGTCTGTCCTTGGAATAAACAGGAAGCCCCGCAAGGTCCAGCATTGCAAGAATATTGGTATAGCTCAGCTCATACTGAAGCGTAAAGCCGATGAAATCACTGTTCTTTATCGGTTCAAGACTTTCCAGACCATAAAGGAGAATGTCATTATTACGCATCTGCTCTTCCATGTCAGGAAGAGGCATAAATACGCGCTCACACCAGTATTCGGGAACATCATTTATAAGGGAATAGAGGATTTTCATACCTAAGTGTGACATTCCTATATCGTATGTATCGGGGAAGCAGAAGGCGAACCGCATTGTAACATCAGCAGGATTCTTCTCAACGGAATTAAGCTCTCCGCCGATATAACGGGAGGGTTTCTGTACCTTTAAAAGTATTTTATCGAGTTTTTCTTTATACATCTTGTTTTACCTTTCTGAAAGCTATATATTAATTATTATACTACAAATTTTCGATAATATCAACCACAAAAAGATAAAACAGAAAAATAACCGATGAAAAATTCATCATTCCCCTCATAAAAAGCAGTATAATAAGCGGTGCAGCCATGATGCCTGATACAATTTCAACAGCTTTAAGCCTGCCTGAGGTTTTTTCGGGCGAACCAAGCTTTAAAATTAATCTTTCCGCCAGAAAATACCCGTCCAGAGGACACACAGGCATAAGATTGAAAAGCCCCGTAAGCAGGTTTATCATGCCGAACAGCTTAAGCTCAAAACTCTCTGCAAAAAAATAAAATCCTATAAACAAAGCGAAATTTACCGCACAGCCTGCTGTTACAGCAGGTATGCTCCGGCTCAGATTTCCGCTGAGCTTTATTCCGCCGCCGTAAAAAATTATTCTTTCGGGCGGTCTTTTCTCTAAAAGCATAACGATTATATGTCCCAGCTCATGCAGCGCACAGGCAAGAAGGCATAAAAGCGCCGTGCCTTCGGTATCTGTGCTGAGAATAACCGCAAGCACGGCAGGAAATGAAAATCTTATTTCAGGCTTTAGCTTAACCATTCGTGAGCCGCCTTACAAGCTCCGCCGCAAACTCCGACACAACACCGCCGCCCATTTCGGCGTACCACAGAAAGGCTCCGAGCAATGCCGTTATAACCGTCTGTATCACAACAACTGCGCCGAAAGGCAGTTTATAACGGCGTACAGGCACAGGGTTTGTCAACAGCTCAATCGTTTTTTCCGTATTCTGAACAGGGTTTTCCTCACCCGACACAATTTTCCCTTTGACTATCTCCATTTTCAGCCTCCGTAACCAAGAATAAACATAAGCAGTGACGCGGGCACTCCCATAATTGCCGAAAAGGCGGCATTATACGCCGTAACTGCAATTTCACCTGTCAGCATATACTGCGACAACAGCATACCGCCCAACCCCAGCGCCGAATTTATCAGTGCGTACAGCTTCGGTCTGCGCGTACGCACATAAACCTCAGCTACTGTAACTGCCATAACACACAGCATGATAATTTCCGCCATTTCACTGCTCCTTTCCTGCGAAAACCGTAATCCCTGCACTTTTCGCTTCACGAATTGCCTTTGAATACCGCAGCATAGCCGCTTTTTCCTCATAGATAAGCGCCTCTGTCTCTTCCTCATCTTCTGTAAGGTCAAAAAGCGTTCTCAGCTTTTCAAGCCTGTCCCGCTGATAGCTGAGCTCGCTCATTATTTCTTCCCTGCTTCTCATTTATGTACCACCTCCGCACCTGTCTTGTCTGTACATCTTATGCAGGGAAAGGACGGAATATTTCAAAAAAATAAGGCGCACGTTTCTGTGCGCCCTGCTTATGTTAAATTTTCTGATTATCCTGATTGAGACTATTGATAGTCTGAGTAATTTCGTGAAGCGACTTTGAAATATCACGGCTTACTTCGTTAAGGCTGTCTGCCAGCTTCTTGACTTCATCGGCAACTACCGCAAAGCCCTTGCCTGCTGCGCCGGAACGTGCCGCTTCAATAGAAGCGTTGAGAGAAAGGATAGTCTGACGCTTACCGATTGAAATAATCTGCTTTGTGCTTGCGTTTGCAGCTTCAATCTGAGTTGCGGCGTCCTTGATTCCTGTCTTGAGATTATCCAGCATTACCTGACTTGTTTTCGATGAGTACGAACTGCGGACAAACATATTGATAACATCACCGAGAAGCTCTGCAGAAGCCTCTATCGCCTCACGGCTTCTTACATTTACCTCCTGAAGCGCAGCAATATATGTATCCTCGTCAATACCAAGCTCGCGCGCGGTAGCTCTGAACTTGAATTCATCAGGGTTTTCGGGAAGCACCTGTCCGCCGATTACGCTGCCGAGAACCGTTCCGTCCTCAAGGGTAATCGGAACGCTGAAATCTACAAGACCTGCATGGCAATTATAAACGCCTGTGCACTCACGGTCACACTTTTCGCAGCGGCGCCTGCCTTCTTCACTGCCTCTGGTAAGCTTGATACAGAAATCGGTAAAATTATAACACTCGCTTATATACTCGCCGTCAGCACCCACAGCAACAGTAGCAAGACCTGTACTCATAGCCCAGTTGCTCATAATATTCTCGAATTTATCCATATCACAGAATTCTTGTATTTTCATTACGATGTCCTCCGAACTGCGGTTCAATATGCTCAACGGCACAATTCAACAGCTTATAGTTATTATGAATATTATAACGCAGATTGCATTTTTTGTCAATAAATTAAATATGATTTTTTATGATTTGTGCAAAAAGCATAAAAACAAACCGCCGCATTGAACAAAACACAATACGGCGGTAATTTTGCTTTATTTACTTGATATCAGCATCTGTGAAGGGGTCAGCACATTCAGGACAGAACTTAGGCGGATTCTTGGGGTCCTCGGGCTCCCAACCGCACTTATCGCAGCGGTAGAGAGGTTCGCCGGCGGGCTTTGCCTTGCCGCATTCTGTGCAGAACTTGCCGCCGTTTACAGCGCCGCAGGAACAATTCCAGCCTGCAGGCTTTTCAGCGGGCTTGGGCTTACCGCATTCTACGCAGAACTTACCTGTATTATCGGTGCCGCATTCGCACTTCCAGCCGTTTGCCGCAGCAGGTGCGGGCTTTGCCTTGCCGCATTCAACACAGAATTTACCTGTATTGACAGCGCCGCACGCACATGTCCAGCCGTTTGCGGGAGCAGCCTGTGCGGGTGCTGCAGTCTGCTGAGCGGGCTGCTGACCTGCCATCTGATAAAGGCTCTGAACGTTCAGACCACCTGCCTGCTGAGCCATACCCATGCCCATGAAGCCCATCATAGCGCCACCTGCGTTATCCGCAGCCTTAACCATAGCGTCAGCCTGAGCTGTACCGAGCTTAGCTGCCATCATAGCAGGATTTCTGTACATAGCAAGCTGCTGAGCTTCCTTGAGAGCCTTTGCATCCTCGGGCGGGAGAGTAATGGGGTTGAAGGCAATGGAAACCACCTTGATACCATAGATATCGCGCCACTTGCTGCTGAGAACATTATTCATCTCATCGCAGATTTCGGGAACCTTTGTTGTGATATCTTCGGGGAGAACGCCCATCTGAGAAATCTTGCCAAGCGCAGGCTGAAGAGCGCTGATGAACTCATTCTTTAAAGTGGGGTCGATTTCCTTACGGAGATAAGAGCTTGTAACATTAGCTGCTAAATTTGTATAGAAAAGAAGAGGATTTTCAATCTGGTATACATAACGTCCGTTGCATCTTACAGATACGCTTACTCTGAGACCAATCTCTTCATCAACTACTCTGAAGGGAATAGCATCGGGAGTGCCAAAAAGGTTATTGGGAATAAACTTTGTGTTTATGTAATAAACTCTCTGGTCACGGCCTGTATCTCCGCCGAAGGAAATACGTCTGCCGATTGTCTTGAAGGTATCAACAAGCGATTTTCCGAAGCTTCCTGCAAAAATGCTGGGTTCTGTGGAGCTGTCATACTTGAAGTCTCCGGCTTCAGCCGCAACTTCAACAACCTTGCCGTTGTCAACGATAAGCGCACACTGTCCGTCAGCTACAGAGATAATCGAACCGTTGGAAATAACATTATCACTGCCCTTTAAGTTGGAGGTCTTGTCGCCTGTACGCTTCTGACCCTTCACCATAAGCACTTCTTCATCAAGTGAATCGCAGTAGAAATGCTCCAGCCACTGATCGCCCAATGCAGAGCTGACAGAGCCTAAAGCTGCTTTAATAAGTCCCATTTTAATTACTCCTCTCGAAATTCAGATTTAAAGGTAATACCTTTATTTACTGTCGTTGTTACCCGTTTTATTTACATTCAAAACGGAAGCGTTGGTTTTGGAATAAGGATTTTTGTTTTCCTGAGGCTTGTCGGGCGGAATACTCTTTCTGATTAGCGCAATAACCAGCATAAAGAGGAGCGAACCTCCCAGCCATACGCCGAGCGCAATCCAGAAGAAATAAATCGGCACGTCAAGCCAGAAATGAAGCCCCAGCAAAATCCACGCAGGCAGGCTCCACTCGAAATTCAAAACAACATTAAGAAGATATGTGAGGATAAAATTCCCCGTTTCTGCTTTTCTCATAGTTGCCCTTTCCAAATCAATATTCACTGAACCAATATATAGTATAGCACATTAAAGCTATCAAGTCAACACTTTTTTGTTACATTTGCCGATTTCGGGTTATCAAAAGGTAATTCTTTTCACAGCTTATTCACATTGTTTTTATTAAAATGAGTATAGAATACAAAAAATCCTGTATCATTCGATACAGGATTTTTTGGTGCGGAGGATGGGACTTGAACCCACACGAGCATACGCCCACTACCCCCTCAAAGTAGCGTGTCTGCCATTCCACCACCTCCGCAGGTGATGTGTCGTTCTTGCGACTATTAAATTATAGCAGATTTGTCACAGTTTGTCAATAGCTTTTTTGAAAAAAGTTTATTTTTTTCAAACCATTGCTTTTTTAAAATTTAACCACATTACGGTCACCCTCACCTATTGCCTTTCGTGAACGCTGAACCGCGCCCGTAGCCGCAAGCATAATATCGGTGGGCACAACCTTTGCCGCTGCTGCTAAGAATTTAGCTGCCACTGTCGGCACAATAATCATCTGACCGTCAAACATTTTTTCAATAGCATACTCCGCCGCCTCAACGTCTGTAATACCTGTTATTGCAAATTCCGCACCTGCAATCTCGTTGAACTCCGTACGTACAGGCCCCGGGCAGAATGCGCCGAGATACACGTTTGACTTCTCATGACGAAGCTCCTCATGTATCGCCTTTGTAAGCTGCAAAACATAGTTCTTTGAAGCGTAGTAGGAAGAAAATTCAGGACCTGCCATAAATCCTGCAACAGAAGCCACGTTGAGAATAAAGCCTTTATCGCGTTTCTTGAAATCACGCAGGAAAAGCTTCGTAAGAATATGAACCGCCTTTATGTTTACGTCAATCATTTTAAGCTCGTCCTCAAGGCTCGTTTCATCAAAAGGTCCGAAAACGCCGAAGCCTGCGCTGTTCACAACTATATCAACCTTTACTCTGCTGACTTCATCGTAAAGCTTCATGCATTCTTCCGTTTTTGACAGGTCGTGACAGAACATACGCACCTTAACGCCGTACTGCTCCTGAACCTCCTTTTTAAGTTCAATAAGTCTCTGACGTCTGCGTGCAACTATAATAAGATTAAAACCTCTTTTCGCAAAGCCGATTGCCATTGCTCTGCCTATTCCCGAGCTTGCTCCCGTTACTAAAGCTATCATTTCATTGATTCCTTTCGTTATTTTCTCTTATTTCAGCGATAAGCCTTCTCAAGTCGTCCATTACCGAAAGCGTACCGCACTGTGCTCTGTATTTTGCCGCATTCGGCATACCCTTGAGATACCAGCCCGTCTGCATACGGGCTTCCTTCATTCCGATATACTCACCCTTGTTCTTTACCAGAAGCTCAATCTGGCGCTCCATAGCGGAAATACGCTCGTCGAAGGTCACCTCTGTTATTTCTTCACCGTTAAAATACTGCTCAATCTCGCGGAAAAGCCACGGTCTGCCACAGGCTCCCCTGCCTATCATTACAAGGTCACAGCCTGTATAGCGGTACATCTCTGCACATTTTTCAGCGCTGTCCACATCGCCGTTTCCTATTACGGGAATTTTCACTGCCTGCTTTACTTCAGCAATAATATCCCAGTCGGCATTGCCGCTGTACATCTGCGTTTTTGTACGTCCATGAACAGCGACCGCCGCCGCACCGCATTCTTCGGCAATTTTCGCAATTTCCACCGCATTGACAGTATTATCGTCCCAGCCCTTTCGTATCTTGACCGTCACAGGGATATCAGTCGCCTTTACCGCCGCACTTACCATCTCCCCGAAAAGCTTCGGGTTCTTCATAAGTGCGCTGCCTGCACCGTTTCCCGCAACCTTAGGCACGGGACAACCGCTGTTCAGGTCGATAATATCAGGATTATAGCGCTCGGCAATTTTTATGGCAGGTGCCACGAATTCAGGCTCACTACCGAAAAGCTGAACCGCCATAGGACGCTCATAATCTGTCACTGTAAGCAGCTCCGCCGTTTTCCTGTCGCTGTAAACAAGTCCCTTACAGCTTGCCATTTCGCCAACAAGATATGCGGCGCCGTATTCCTTCGCCACAGTCCTGAAAGCATAGTCCGCCACTCCTGCCATAGGTGCAAGAGCGGCTGTTTTTTTTATTTTGACATTTCCTATGTTCAGATATTCCATATCAGTAGCCCAGTATCTTTCCTATAACCGCATTTGAAAGCATAAAACCCTTTCTTGTAAGCCTTACGCCTGTTTCATCTGCGGAACAATATTCCTGAGGTATTTTTTTACAGCGCTCGAGTATCGTACTCTTTGAAACTCCGTATTTTTCACATTCCGAAAAAAGAAGTCCCTCCGTAAGTCTCAGCTTCAGCATAGCAAATTCATCAAATCCGCCCGGTTCATCATCTGTGATTTCCGTAAACTGTACAGGTGCGAAAATAAACTTATCAATGCTTCTCTCTGTGCAGAATCTCACGCCATTGTAATAGGAATGAGCCGCCGCACCGATACCTAAGTATTCCTCGCATCGCCAGTATTTCAGATTGTGAGCGCACTCAAGCCTTTTTTAGCAAAATTGCTTATTTCGTACTGCGTAAAACCATGCTTTTCAAGCTCCTCGCAGGTATGAAGATATATTTCCGACATCTCCTCGTCCCCGGGAACGGCAATATCCATCTGTGAAAAGGGCGTACCATCCTCTATTTTCAGAAGATATGCAGAAATGTGCGAAACTGGCAATTCAGAAAGAGCTTTAACCGAATGTGAAACGCTTTCTTTTTTCTGCGAAGGTAATCCCAGCATAAGGTCTGCCGAAATATTCTCAAAGCCTGTTTTATACGCAAGTTCAATCGCTTCAACCGCCTGCTGTGCGCTGTGACGCCTGCCGAGAAAACGCAGTTCATTTTCATCAAGAGACTGGACACCAAAGGAAATGCGGTTCACTCCGCCCGAAAGAAGGGCTTCAAGCCGCTTTTTTTCAGTTACGCAAGGGTTGGCCTCAACGGTAATTTCGGCATTATCCGCGGTTCTGACCTTTTCCAGTATGCCGCCTATCTCCTCCACCAGCAGAACAGGCGTTCCTCCGCCAAAATAAACTGTATCATAGGTATCGTTATAAAACTCAAGGTTGCGCTTTACTGCCTCTGCATATTCATTTGCAAGACTTCTGCTGTACCGTTCCGAATAAAAGTCACAGTAGGGACATTTTGAAAGGCAGAAAGGAATGTGAATATAAA
>JAFUNV010000037.1 GCA_017472865.1 Ruminiclostridium sp.
CCAAGGAACTCGCTGACCTCGTTGACGGCGAAATGTTCGTTATGGACGCTTTCGGTTCCGCACACCGCGCACACGCTTCCACAGCAGGCGTTACAAACTTTGTAAAGGAAACTGCAGTTGGTTACCTCATGAACAAGGAAATCGAATTCCTCGGCAACGCTGTTGAAGCTCCCGAAAGACCTTTCGTAGCTATCCTCGGCGGCGCTAAGGTTGCTGATAAGCTCAACGTAATCTCCAACCTCCTTGAAAAGTGCGACACACTTATCATCGGCGGCGGTATGGCTTACACCTTCCTCAAGGCTAAGGGCGGCGAAGTTGGTACTTCTCTCGTAGACAACGAAAAGATTGACTACTGCAAGGAAATGATTGAAAAGGCTGAAAAGCTCGGTAAGAAGCTCCTTCTCCCTATCGATACAACAATCACAAAGTCCTTCCCTGACCCCATCGACGCTGAGGTTGAAGTTTCTGTTGTTGATTCCGACAAGATTCCCGCTGACATGATGGGTCTTGATATCGGTCCTAAGACTATGGAGCTCTTCGCTGCTGAAGCTAAGGCTGCAAAGACAGTTGTATGGAACGGACCTATGGGCGTATTTGAAAACCCCATTCTCGCAAAGGGTACAATCGCAGTTGCCAAGGGTCTTGCTGAAGCAGACGCTACAACAATCATCGGCGGCGGCGACTCCGCAGCAGCTGTTGTACAGCTCGGTTTCGCTGACAAGATGAGCCACATTTCCACAGGTGGCGGCGCTTCTCTTGAATACCTCGAAGGTAAGGTATTACCCGGTATCGCTGTAATCCAGGATAAGTAATCGGCGATAAACGCTCATATACTTCGTCAGAACAGGTTCGCCGTATCCTCATACGGCTTCACTCATTCTTCCTTGTCTATGAGACGTTTCTCTTGATTACTGTGATTTCAATCAAATATAAAGCGGGCGGCTGATAGCCGCCCCTACGGGTTTGTGTAGGGGCGGGCATTGCCCGCCCGTTAATTTATAAAAGGACAGATTTATTAAGTCAATACAACGGAGGTAAAAATAATGAACAAGGCAACAAGAAAGGCAATTATTGCCGGTAACTGGAAGATGAACAAGACACGTCCCGAGGCTAAGGCTCTCCTCGAAGAGCTTAAGGGCATGGTAGCTGATATCAAGACTGTTGAAATCGTAGCTTGCGTACCTTTCACAAACCTCGAAACAGCTTTAGCAGCAACAGAAGGCACAAACATCAAGATTGGTGCTGAAAACTGCCACTTTGAAAAGAGCGGTGCATTCACAGGTGAAATTTCTGCTGATATGCTTGCTGAAATGGGTGTTGAATACGTAGTTCTCGGTCACTCCGAGCGTCGTCAGTACTTTGCTGAAACTGATGAAACCGTTAACAAGAGAACAAAGGCTGCTCTTGCAGCAGGCTTAAAGCCTATCGTTTGCGTTGGTGAGCTTCTCTGGGAAAGAGAATGCAACATTACAGAAGAAGTTATCGCTCGTCAGATTAAGCTTGACTTCTTCGGCATTTCCGCTGATGATTTAAAGAAGTGCGTTATCGCTTATGAACCCGTTTGGGCTATCGGTACAGGCAAGACTGCTACTGCTGACCAGGCTGAAGAGGTCTGCGCATTTATCCGTGCACAGCTCGCTAAGCTTTACGGCGCTGAGGTTGCTGAAGCAATCACAATCCAGTACGGTGGTTCTATGAACGCTGCAAATGCTGCTGAACTCGTTTCCAAGACAAACGTTGACGGCGGTCTTATCGGCGGTGCTTCCTTAAAGGCTGCTGACTTCACAACAATCATCAAGGCAGCAGAAAACGGCTGAGCCGCGGCAGACGATTCCGCCTTTTGAAATGACTGCTTTGCGGCAGATTGATTAACGGCGGGATAAAACACTTGTATAAATACGGGCGGCAGATTGCCGCCCCTACATTGTTTTTTATAAGGAGATTTAAAAATGGCAAAACCCGTATTATTAGTAGTAATGGACGGTATCGGCTTTTCCAAGACAGGTCTTGGCGACGCAGTTACCGAAGCTAATACACCCACTCTCGACTGGATGATGCAGAACTGCCCTATGACACGCCTCAAGGCTCACGGCGGAGCAGTTGGTCTTCCTTCCGACGACGACATGGGCAACTCCGAGGTAGGTCATAACGCTTTAGGCTGCGGTCAGATTTACTCTCAGGGTGCAAAGCTCGTAAACGAATCTATCGAAAGCGGAAAGATGTATGACTCTGCAGCATGGCAGGAGCTTGCACAGAACGCAAAGGACAAGAATTCCACAATGCACTTTATCGGTCTTCTTTCCGACGGTAATGTTCACTCCAATATCAGCCACCTTATCAGCATGGTTAAGCGCGCTAAGGCTGACGGCGTAAGCAAGGTAAGAGTACACGCTCTTCTCGATGGTCGTGACGTTCCCCCTCTTACAGGCGGTCAGTATTTAAAGCAGCTTGAGGAAGTTTTCGCAGAGCTTAACGACGGCAGCTTTGACGGCAGAATCGCAAGCGGCGGCGGACGTATGAAGATTACAATGGACCGTTACCAGGCTGACTGGCCTATGGTTGAAGCAGGCTGGAATACTCACGTTAAGGGTGAAGGCAGACAGTTCGCTTCTGCTATTGAAGCTTTCGATACACTCGTAGCTGAGACAGGCGTTACCAGCGACCAGGATTTACCTCCCTTCGTTATTGCTGAAAACGGCGAGCCTGTGGGCAAGATTGTTGACGGCGACAGTGTTATCCTTTTCAACTTCCGCGGTGACCGTGCAATCGAAATGTCCATGGCGTTTGATATGGACGACTTCACAGCTTTCAACAGAGGTAAGAAACCTGATGTTTGCTACGCAGGTATGCTCCAGTACGACGGCGACTTAAAGCTTCCCGCAAGATATCTTGTAAATCCCCCCGAAATTACAAATACACTTTCCGAGGTATTCGTAAAGGCAGGAATGAAGCAGTACGCTATTTCCGAAACCCAGAAGTATGGCCACGTAACATATTTCTGGAACGGCAACAAGAGCGGCAAGTTCAGCGAAGAGCTTGAAGAATACGTTGAAATCCCTTCCGATAACGTAAGCTTCGACCAGCGCCCCTGGATGAAGTCTGCGGAAATCGTTGACGCTCTTATTGAAACAATCAAGGGCGGCAAGTTTGACTTTATCCGCTGCAACTTCCCCAACGGCGACATGGTAGGTCACACAGGCAGCATGGCAGCTACAATCATCGGTGTTGAATCCGTTGATATCGGTCTTGCTCGCCTTAAGGATGTATGCGATGAATACGGCGTTACAATGCTTATTACTGCTGACCACGGAAACGCTGACGAAATGCTTGAAAAGAATAAGAAGGGTGAGGTTAATGTAAGAACAGCTCACTCCCTCAACCCTGTTCCTTTCATCATTTACGACAAGGACGTTAAGTACACCATCAAGGACGGCGAATACGGTCTCGCAAACGTTGCTCCTACGGTTGTAAAGATGTTCGGTCTTGAAGCTCCCGAGTGTTGGGAAGAATCCATGATATAAGCGACGAGCTGTGGCTTATAGTTCAGCTTTTGATATGTTTGTTATACCCCGCGGTTGTAAAACGGCGGGGTTTGACGTTTTTGGAATAATAAAAATGGCACAAGCATCGCTTGTGCCATTTAGTATTATAAATCAAAGTCTGTCTTCGGAACCGAAATCAAAAGTATCAACAGTTTCCATATCGTTGAAGGAGATATCGTCAAGGTCATCGGCTTCTTCCGCAATGCTTTCGGAGAAAGCCGCGATATCCTCTGCCATTTCAGCGGCAGCGTCAGCCAGCTCGTCCACAACATTTTCGGTTTCTTCCGCCATGTTCATGGAAGCCTCGTCGGTTGCATTATCATCGCTTTCAACGGGAGCGTCGTCAACTATTGCGTCATCTGCGGGAAATTCCTCGATGGTTTCAATAGTCTCATCTGCTTCGGCAACAGCCTGAACAAATTCATCATCGGTTTCGGAAACCTCTTCAGCGGTTTCTTCGGCTTCTTCAGAAACAGGAGCTTCTTCAACCTCAACCTCAATATCTTCGGCAGGAATTTCAGCGTCAGCGTCCTC
>JAFUNV010000038.1 GCA_017472865.1 Ruminiclostridium sp.
CATCACCTATACGGATTTGTGCCGCAGTTTTAAAAATTAAAAGCAGATTATCTCCTGAACCGTATGGACGCTCAATATTAAAATCCTTATCATGAAGATAATCCATACCAAGAACGTGAAGCTTCATATTTTTCCCTCTTATAAATCATAGAATATATCAGTTATTTAAATATTATACATCATTGAAAAAAATCCGTCAAGGTGTAAACTATTAAGTAAGATAATAAAACCCGAAAGGACAAATACCATGAAAAAAATCAGAATGATTGTTAATCCCCTTGACAGAAAAAGTCATATCAACAAAGAAATCTACGGTCATTTTTCTGAACACCTCGGAAGATGTATCTATAACGGCATCTATGTTGGAGAAGATTCTTCTATCCCCAACACCTGCGGTATCAGAAATGATGTCATTGAAGCTTTTAAGAAAATAAATATGCCTGTTCTTCGCTGGCCGGGAGGTTGTTTTGCTGATACATATCACTGGAAAGACGCTATCGGCGATAAAATAGACAGAAAAAAGATGATAAATGTTCACTGGGGTGGTGTCACAGAGGATAACAGCTTCGGTACTCACGAATTCTTTAAGCTTTGCGAACTTGTTGGCTGCGAACCTTACATTGCAGGCAATCTCGGCAGCGGTACCGTTCAGGAGCTTGCTGAGTGGGTTGAATATATGACATCTGACGATATTTCACCTATGGCTGACCTCAGAAGAGCAAATGGACAAAAAAAAGCATGGAAGCTTAAATACCTGGGTATAGGTAACGAAAACTGGGGCTGCGGTGGAAATATGTCTCCTGAATATTATTCTGATGAATACCGCCGTTATCAGTCATTCTGCCGTGATTACAGCGGAAATCAGCTTTTCAAGATTGCTTGCGGACCCAATGCTTTCGACTATAACTGGACAGAAGTTATAATGAAGAAAATCACGCCCTGGCATATGAAAGGTATTTCTCTGCATTTCTATACAGTTCCTTACGCAAACTGGGAACACAAGGGCTTCGCAACTGTATTCTCCGATGAAGATTACTATGCAACACTCTCTGAAACACACAGAATGGAAGAGCTTCTTACCCGTCACAGCGAAATAATGAACAGATACGATCCCGAACACAAAGTCGGTCTTATAGTTGATGAATGGGGCTGCTGGTTTGACGTAGAAGAAGGTACAAATCCGGGATTCCTTTATCAGCAGAATACTATGCGTGATGCTATTGTGGCTGCTATTAACCTCAATATGTTCAATCAACATTCCGACCGTGTTATTATGGCTAACCTGGCACAGGTTGTAAATGTTCTTCAGGCTGTTATTCTTACTGAAGGCGAAGAAATGATTCTTACACCTACATACCATGTATTTGACCTTTATAAAGAACATCAGGAAAGCACTCTTCTTTACAGTTATGTTGAAAACGAGAAAATCGAAGGTCAGTATTACGATGCAATTTCTCATTCTGCTTCCGTTGACAAGGACGGCAAAATTCATATTACTCTTTCCAACTGCTCACTTACAGAAAATTACGAAATTGACCTTGGAATAATTGATACAGATGTAAAATCCGTTTCCGCCCGTATTCTTACAGGTGATGCTCACGATTACAATGATTTCGGCGAAGTTGAAAAGGTTAAGCCTACAGAATATGAGGTAAAGAACGATAACGGCAGACTTACAGTTGCTGTTCCTCCCTGTTCTGTTATTGCAATTGAGGTTGTTTCTTAATGAAAATAATATGTAAGCGCTGTCTTTTATCGGAAATCAGCGATGAAGATACAAAAAAGACAGTAAAAGAGCTTATCGAAACAATGCCTGAAGATAAAAAAGCTGACGATAC
>JAFUNV010000039.1 GCA_017472865.1 Ruminiclostridium sp.
CCGTTTTCAGCTGAACCACGAAGAACAGGGTGTTCAGGGTTGATAGCTCTGTTTCTGAATGCTTTAACAGCATCCATATCTACCATATCTTTTAAGTCTTCAATATCCCAAGCTTCGATTTTCTGAATTTCGTGTGAAGTTCTGAAACCATCAAAGAAGTGGAGGAATGGCACTCTGCCTGTAAGTGAAGCAAGGTGTGAAATAGCACCAAGATCCATAACTTCCTGTGGGTTTGTTGAACAAAGCATTGCATAACCTGTCTGACGGCAAGCATATACGTCTGAATGGTCACCAAAAATGTTGAGTGCGTGTGAAGCTACGCAACGAGCTGATACATGAATAACATTTGGAAGTAATTCACCTGCAATCTTATACATATTAGGAATCATAAGGAGAAGACCCTGTGATGCTGTATAAGTTGTTGTTAAAGCACCTGCTGCGAGAGAGCCGTGAACTGCACCTGCTGCACCGCCTTCGGACTGCATTTCTACAACCTTAACTTCCTGACCGAAAATATTCTTACGGCCCTGAGTTGCCCATGTATCTGTTACTTCAGCCATAACAGAAGAGGGAGTGATGGGGTAAATTGCTGCTACTTCAGTAAACGCATAGGAAACGTGACCTGCAGCGTTGTTACCGTCCATCGTAAGTTTTTGTCTTGCCATTGGAAACATCCTCCTTTTGATTTGCATGGGCGCTTATGCATTTGGGCATAGCTAGTCCATGCTATTGATATAATAATAACACATTTAAAACAATTTGTAAACAGGTAAAACAAAAATTTTTTCTGAAAATTACAAAATTTTTCGTTTGATATTGACAGCTTGACAAGTTATGGTGTATAATAATATCGCTGAAATTCTTCGAATTGCCAATTTTTTAACATTTATACCTATCGGGGTGTAGTGCTGAACCGCCAAACGCTGCCAGTGGCAGAGCAAGTGCAGGCGGTGAAGGCGCAGCAGTCGAAATTCTGTGACGAAAGGAACAAAGAATTTCGGTTACTGCAAGTCGGATGTTGGTAGCGCGCCTGCTTTGGACAGATTCTGCGAAGCGCCGCCAGTGGCGGATGAAGCGAGCAGAAGCTGGCGCAGCGGTCGGAAAATCAAGCGGAAAGCGCAGATTTTTCGGGCACCACAAGAGGGCGAACAAGCAGGCTAAACAAGTTCCAATATTTCAACAAATGTTACAATTTAATAATATCGGGGTGTAGCGCAGTTGGTAGCGCGCCTGCTTTGGGAGCAGGATGCCGTGGGTTCGAGTCCCGTCACTCCGACCAATAAAAATAACCGCCATTTTCGGCGGTTATTTTTATTTTTCAGAGATACGGCATTCAAGCCACGTTATACGAGCAAAGCAAGCGCCTGCTTTGGGCATTTTCGCCGCAGCGCTGCCAGCGGCAGAAGAAGCAAGGCGAAAATGGCGCAGCGGTCGGAATTTTGCGACGTAAGGAGCAAAAAATTTCGGGCACCGCAAGAGGCGGCGAAGCCGAGGATGCCGTGGGTTCGAGTCCCGTCACTCTGACCAAAAAGAAAGTGCCTGTCACACGCTTCTGTGACAGGTGCTTTGTTTTTGATATATGGTACCCAATCCGAACACCCACTAATGACAAAAACCGCCACCGTTCTGCTGAACGGTGGCGGTTTGACTACGATAACATATTGTAAAGAGTCGTGGATAAAGCAACTAAGTAATAATGTTAAGTTTATCATTTGGATTATCAGAAATTAAAACAGCTCTCCGAAAAAATCAAAAACGAAAAAGGTCTCGAAACAGCAGTTCGCTACATCAATGAAATTATATGAGTCATTTCAGATTTTATAGGAATTAAAAAATATATTCCGACCACTATTTACAATAAAAAGCTGCCGGCAACCAAAATGAGGTTTACCGACAGCTTTATAATTATTGTTCTCCGGCGAGTGAATCGCGGAACGGTTGAATCATAGCTTCAATCACATTGTAGTATTCATCTCTTGCTACGGTGTAAGATGAACCTGAATAAACAGGGCCGTCAAAAAGTGTGTCTTCATTACCTGCTGCGCGGGTGAAATAAGCCTTCATATCATCGCCCATACCGAAAGCAGCATCATAAACAAGCTCAAACTTTTCGGGATTCTTGAAATCATCAATCAGATTGAAGAGACGCTGAGTGTAGATTTCCTTGTACTTACGTTTTCTTGCAGTGTTGCATTCGGGGCAGGTATCTAATTTATCCTGATTGTTTTCAACGAAGTTATACTTACATTCGGGGCATTTTGCATAATAACCGGGACTTGTATCCAGCTTTTCGGCACGGTATTCCGCAATTACATCGGGATCGGTTGCGTGGATTCTGCTGCAGAGAATGTACTGCACTCCGCCCTGTATATTCTTGGCACCTGAAGGAACCAGATATCCCACAGAGCAACCACTGTGGTAATATTTATCCGACTGAGGGTCCTTAGGAATAGGGGCAAAAGCAAAATCCTGGTCGAGATTGTTCTGGAATGCGCCCTGCTGTGCGCTTGTGAAACCCCACTCATAGTACATTGCCATAAATAAAACCTTACGGTCAAGAAACACCTTGTTTGGGTCTACCCATTCAGACTGGGTATAGCCGCGTTTTCCGAATTCCTGAAGCCATTCCATTGTACGCTGGATATTAGGATTCTTGAGATTATTGATAAACTGGTCGCCCTTGATATCAAATGCTTTTGTACCTGTTGTATGTACAAACATAAGTCCCGGCCATTCACTGCCTGCAAGAGCTTTGTATTCTTCGCCCTGGGCGCACCATTTTTCACACATATCATTAAAAGCGTTCCAGTCCCATTGGCCCTCATCGTAAAGGTCGAGAGAATCGCCTGCTGCAATCAGCATTCCCAGTTTTTCAAAATAGGCGGTACCACTTGTTGTAATTTCGGTTTCAATATATCCGCCGAAACGTTCTGCAAGCATATCAGAAAGGGCAGGGGTTTCATTGTTCAGGTCATAGTAGCACAAAGCCTTCACGAGACCTGCTTTCTGTCCGGGAACATACAGTTTGCCTGTACCTTCCTCATTCTTTACATCAATCTCTTCAATGTCCGCTTCCGCTTCGTAGTCGATCTGATGATCCAGCTCGTTAGATATAGTGATTGTTGCCGCCGCCGGTGTGGTTGTTTCAGCAGTGTTTTCAGTGCGGCTTCCGCTGTTGCAGGCGCATATTCCCGCAACAAGAATAAATGCGAGAGCACTGCTTATTACCTTTTTAATCTTTTCATTTTCTTCTCCTTGTATATATTTGCGAAAATATCATAATTTTGCACAAATATTATGTGTAATTTATACATATTATACCCTGTAATCATTGTTTTATCAAGACCTTGTTTGATGTATACTGGCTGTTATTTCTCTGATGCTGATTATCAGTGAAAAGCGAGCTAGAAATTCGTCTGCGAATTATTATATCCCCTTGAAATCAGCGCAGAAACATGATATAATTTATTAAATATGTTTTCACATTGAAGATGTCATGTTGTTCAGACGTTATAGTCATATCTTTTAATACAATCGTACAACCCTGCACAAGGAGGAAATAATGGGACAGTTGATAAATGCAAGCCTTATGGTTCTTGGCACAATTGCAATACTGGCGGGTATTTCTTTTTATAAAAAAGAAAAAAAGGCAGGTATCATCCGTATATACCTTCTGGTATCGGGATGTTTTGCAGCCTTGTGGTGTTATAGTTTCGGCCTGATGGGGATGTATACCGATATACATAGTCTCTTTCTGACTCGCGCTATAGGGTTGGTAGGAATTGACGGCTATCTGCTTTGTCTGATGATTCTGATAGCAAACCTGATACATCTGAATAAATATATCACCCGAGCTTTTATTGCAATTTATCTGATACTTTCGGTGGGCGATGTCATACTGTTCTCGTCGGTGGATGAACTCACATTCGTTACAACAGATGGTCGTTCATCATTTACAAACAAGCCATGGTTCGGCAGCACATTTCACTATACATTCCTGACTGTTGCGGTTCTTATGCTGTTTCTGGTGGGTTTCACCTGGCTGTTCAGCCGGAAGACCACTCAGAACAGAAAGCTGGTATTCAGTATGGTGTGCGCTCATCTCTTTCTGCTGATATCCACACCATTTGATACTATTCTGCCGACAATAGGTATTCCGTATTTCCCGTCAACCTGCTACGGTGTTATGGTATCTTATCTTATCACCTGGTATAATTGTGTACATAACAATGCGCTTACAATAACCCTGCAGAATGTCAGCGACTATGTTTACCAGGGAACCAATGTAAAGATTCTGGTTTTCGATATGGCAAAGAAATTCTATATGGGAAACGACTCAGCAAATCAGTTTTTCTCCATTGAAGAAAATGCCGATATCGGGTTGTCTGACATATTTGATATATCCCCCGAGGACGCAGAAAAATGTCTGGATGATGTCATTGCGGGAAAAATCAGTGAGATAAAGCTTTGTTCCTCCGTGGGCGGTAAGAGCTGTGCGCTGCATTTTACAGTAGGAAAGGACAAAAAGGACACGGCTTACTGTATTGTTATCTTCGTGTATGATCTGACCAAAGAAGAAGAAATGATGGAAAATCTCAAAAAGGCAAACGAAGCCAAGAGCGATTTTTTGTCCAATATGTCTCATGAGATACGAACACCTATCAATGCGATTATCGGCATGAATGAAATGATATTAAGAGAAACGGATGATGAAAATATTATCGAATATTCCACCGCTGTACGCTCTTCATCCCAATCACTGTTATCAATCATAAATGACGTACTGGATATTTCCAAGATTGAATCGGGAAAAATGGAGATTGTTGAGTCCGACTATGAATTATCATCTTTAGTAGTCGATTGCTATAATATGATAATTGAAAGAGTACGGGAAAAGGGATTGACGCTTGAAGTTGATTGCAATGAGTACAACCCCAACCTGCTTTACGGCGACATATCCCACATACGCCAGATAATTCTGAATCTTCTGACCAATGCGGTAAAATACACTGAAAAAGGTAATATCAACTTCCGCATAACAGGAGAAAAACACAATGAGGAATGGTTGCTCAGAATCATTGTAGAGGATTCAGGTATCGGAATTGCAAAAGAAAACATTGACAAGCTGTTCGGCAAATTTGAGCGATTTGACCTGCAGAAAAACCGCAATATCGAAGGTACAGGTCTTGGGCTGAATATCGTAAAAAGCTTTGTGGAGCTTATGGACGGAACAATATCTGTAGAAAGCGAATACGGCAAGGGCTCCACGTTCACTGTATGTATTCCCCAGAAGATAGTAAATCCGACAGTTATCGGAAAACTCGATATTACTTCAGCAGTTGCAGATGTGGATAACCACAGGCACAGCTGCGATTTTACCGCGCCTCAGGCTAAAATACTCGTTGTAGATGATGTGGCTGTCAACCTGAAGGTATTCGTAAACCTCATCAAGGATTATAAAATGCAGGTAGACACCGCATTAAGCGGACAAGAGTGCTTATCTCTTACCGCGCAAAAGAAATACGACATAATCTTTATGGACCACATGATGCCTGAGATGGATGGTATCAGAACGCTTGAGAATATAAAAGCTGATACAAGCAATCCTAATAACGATACTACCGTTATCATGCTGACTGCAAATGCATTGATAGGCATGAAGGAAATGTATTTGGAAAAAGGCTTTTCGGATTATCTCTCCAAACCCATAGCGCCCGACAAGCTGGATAAAATGATAGAGCGCTATTTGCCGGACGACAAAATGATTTTTGTTTCCGAAGAAGAGATAAAAGCTTCTGTCAAGGCAGAAGAAGCGGAGGAACCTCTGGTGGACACCGTCAACAGTACTCCTGCAGATGAGAAGGAGCCTCTGCAACAGCTCAAGGAGCTGATACCTGATGTCAATCTGGAAAAGGCACTGTTCTACTGTTGCGGAAGCGAAGAAGTGTATATGGAGGTTCTGAAAGAATATTCCGTCAGCGAAGGGTATAAGCGGATTTCACAGGCATATCAGAATATGGATATGAAATTGTATGCAATTGAGGTACATGCCTTAAAGAGTACGTCCAAAACACTAGGATTTCTCAGATTGGCAGAATTAGCTGAGCGTTTGCAATTTGCAGCAGATAGAAATGATGTGGATTCAGTCAACAGTACCCACGATGAAATGATGAATTTGTATAAAGATATACTTGTATCACTGAAACAGTTTTTAAAATGATATATGACAGCCAATCAGGACAAAGTTCCGGATTGGCTGTTTTTCTATTAAGGAGAGCCATTCCGACCAATATTTATAGCAATAAAACACCGACCGCATAATTCTGCGGTCGGTGTTTTTATATATCGGATTCATGCATATTACACGCAAGGGTCAGATGTAAGCTGTTGGGTTACGTAATTCCGCCAGAATTAACCATTGTATTTCTGTGCGAACTCTGTCACAGGCATTGGCTTTGCGTAGAAGTATCCCTGAATCAGATCGCATTCCTGCTCTGCCAGAAATTCTACCTGTTCTCTGCTCTCAATACCTTCTGCAACGATTTTCATGTTTAATTTCTTCGCCAGGTCAATAACCTCAGATACAATTAAAAGACCTCTCTCTTCCACATCTGCTCCGCGGAAGAAATCTGCGTCAATTTTCAGTACGTCAATCTGAAGTTCCTTCAAGGAGTTAAGAGAAGAATAGCCTGCACCGAAGTCGTCCATAGATACCTGGAAGCCTGCTGCACGCAGCTTCTGTACTGTGTTTAACAATACATCCTTGTCATCAAAGAAAGCGCTTTCCGTAAGCTCCAGTTCAATCACATTATGAGGAACCTGATATTTATCCACAATGGCACAGATATGCTCTGCCAAATCCTCTCTGGTAAAATGAGCTCTGGATATGTTGACGGAAATCGGTACCAGTCTGCGTCCTTCTGTAAGCCATTCTGCCTGCACCCTGGCAATCTCTTCCAGCATATAATCGTCCAGCTTCAATATAAAACCATTCTTTTCAAAAATAGGAATAAAACGGTTGGGTGGGATAAAGCCTTCTGTGGGGTGAATCCAGCGAACCAGTGCTTCTGCACCACCCAGCACCTCTTCTGAAGTGCTGATTTTAGGCTGCAGGAATACCAGAAACTCCCTGTTGGCCAGCGCGCGTTCCATATCATCTTCCACTTTGCGCTCCCATAGCTTCTGATTGTTCATTTCCACATCAAAGTAAGCAATCTTGTTTTCTGTTTCTTCGCCTGACATTTCACAGGCAATCATGGCGTTGTTGTACAACTGTTCTATATCACGCTCGCCGGGCTGAACCAGATATACACCTGTGCCGAAATACATTTTCATTCCCGGAAGAACGTAATTCATCATATTCTCAATTTTCTGAATACGTGCTTCAAGCTGCGTTTTGTCTGTATAAGTCAGCAAAAGGCCGAATGCCGCATTTTCCTGATGTGCCATCACTTCCTTGTGCTGAATTTCTTTCTTCAGCGCAGTATAAAACTTCTCTATCAGCTCCTGACCCTTATTGACGCCGAAGCAGGTGCAGAAGCTGCGGTATTTGCGCATTTCCAGATGAAGCATGGCGTAATTCTGCTGCCCTTTCCTGTTCCTCTTTAACAGACTTGTTCCTTTTTTGATGAATAACAGCCAGTTGTCTCCGCCGGTCACCATGTCGGTATAGATAATTTTTGTGGTTTTACGTACACTGAATGCCATACTGATAATAGAGATAAGATAGTAGATTACGAAAATTGCAATCATTATTCCGAAAAGCAAAACGAAGGTTATCATAAACACAAAATCCGTAAAATATACCGAAACATTATGGAGAACCATGACCTGCATGTCATTTGCGGGAACAACAAGCCACAGTTTCACCTGCATAGCAGGAATTGAATCGTCTTCAAGAGATTCCGGATTAAAATAATCCCCAAAATTAGACGTATCAATATAAATTACACCATCATTGTTTAATAACAGATTTTCACTGTCATCAATAATAATGCTGATTTCCTCGTGTGTAAGCCCAAGCAAATCATCCACTTTTACAGCTTCAGCCATTGAAGGATATTCACCACTGCTGGACCATACCTGATTTTTATCTTTGTCAATTACGGACACCGCTTGGATTTCGTCAAGTATATTCATATAAGACCATACCGTCTGTTCAATAGTTTTTTCAGATTCCGAATCATAATTTTCAAAAGACTCTGCAATCTTTTCAGATGTTCTTATGCTGTCCGTCAATTTCTTGTCCAAAAGATTCTCAACAGAGACAGACACTACGACAAGCATAATAACAGCAAATATGAAGAGAATTAAAAACAGACCCAACACAGACGGCCATATATGGTGTTTTTTAAGTTTTTTTATTCTTTCTTCTTTTGATTTACTCATAAACATTTCCCCTTCTTTTTATATCTTCTCATAGAAAGTTTTTCTTTTTCAATTATAACACATTGGCTTTATAAAGTAAAGGAAAATCTGTTCATTTTATGCAAGGTTTGCTTTTATTTGCGTTCATAAGATATATTCTTGACCGTTTTACACTTATATGTTATAATACTTTTATATATAAGAGGGGGAGATAATATGCTTCGTATCGCTGTATGCGATGATGAAATAGCTATGGCTGAAAGTAACAGATTGACACTTGAAGCTGCGCTTAAGGAGCTCGGTGTTGTGGGTGAGATAACCGTCTATACCGACAGCAGTAATCTGCTTTATGATATTACCGAGGACGATTTTCATTACGATTTGCTGCTTTCGGATATTGAAATGCCTCAGATTTCGGGCATGGAGCTTGCAGAAAGGATAAAACCTTTTCTGCCTGACATACGCATTATTTTTATTACTTCACACGTTGAATATGCAATTGACGCTTTTGAATTGTCGATTTTCAGATATGTGCCGAAATCGGATATAGAAAAACGGCTGACCGTTGCAATAAAGGATGCTGTTTCACTCATAAACCTTGAAGCTGACAAAAGCTATACTATTCAGGTAAAGGGGCGGTTTGAAAAAATACCCTTCAAGGATATACTTTATATCGGGCGCGACGGTAAGAATGCTGCTATAAATACCGCAGACGGAGTGTCAAAGGTACGTAAAAGTCTGCAGACTGTTTTTGAGGAGCTTGATTCCGAGGAATTCATATTCATAGACAGAGGCTATATTGTAAATCTTATTCACGTTATGCAGATCAAGAACAGCACGGCTGTGCTGAAAGACGGAACTGCTCTTCCTATAAGCCGTTCACATCTCCAGACGGTCAAGGAACAGATAAACAGCTACTGGGGGAATGTGATATGACGATTATTTCCGAAATTATCGCTTCCTTTATCCGCATAATTCTATGCCTGTTCTTTATAACAAGGGAAAAGCCGTCTGTTAAAAAACTGCTTATAGCTGCGGCTGGTGCAGTAATTTCCTGCCTTATTCGTAATTATGGAAGCCTGCCGTTTTTATATTTATCCGCTTTTGAAATTATTGTTATTATGCTTTGTCTGCGTCTTTCTTCTGACACGGACAGAAGAAAGAATCTTTTTTTCAGCATTATGTATGAAATCGGAACTTCTATCTGGATATTTATTTTCAGCGAAGCGCTTGCAAGGCTTTTTGGTATGAGCGTTTTTACAGACAGGAATACACTATGGGGACAACTGCCGCTGTGGCTTGTAAACATAGTCCTTATAACTGCTGCTTTGATTATTTGCGGAGGTAGAAACATCACTCTCAGAACAGTTTCCTTTGCGGCAGTTTTCGGTATTTTTGCAATTGTGCCGCTTGCCGATGAAAATACATTCGGAGATGACATGACCTTTACATATTTTATACTTTCGGTTGTTCTTCTTGCAGGAATTATGGTATACAGACTCAGCAGACAGTATGAAACCGAAAAGGAGCTTGCCGAGCTTAAAGAAAGACAGGCGGAGCTGCTTGAACGTGATTACAATGTGCTTAACAAGGCGTATTCCGAGAATGCAAGAACCTTTCACGATATGCACAACCATATAGGCGCTGTACGTAGTCTGCTGACCGCCGAAAAATACGACAAGGCCATTGAATATCTGGACAATTTACAGAAGCCCGTAAGCGGCATTGCTTCAACCGTATGGACAGGCGACGAAACGGTTGACTATCTCATAAGCAGCAGGATTGCCGCTGCGGAAAACGAGGGTATCGGTTTTGAAACTCAGATTGAATTTCCCAAAAACACCGATATAGGCGGTGCGGATTTATGCGCGGTGCTGGGGAATCTGCTGGACAACGCATTTGACGCAGTAAGGAAGGATGATGTTTCTGAAAACCGCAGTATAAAGCTCACCGTGCGCAGAATAAACCGTATGCTTATTATAAAAGTTGCAAATACCTTCAGCGGACAGCTCAGGATTTCTGACGGAAAGCTTAAGACCACCAAAACCGATAAGGGCCTTCACGGCTGGGGTGTGGAAAGCGCAAGGACCGCCGCTGAAAAATACGACGGAACAATTACAACAACCTCAGAAAACGGAATTTTCACAGCGGTTGCCACTCTTTATTTCTGAACAATTCATGGACAAAAAACTGCCGTTTGCGGACATTTCCGCAGACGGCATATTTTTGTGCTATTATGTAATCACAACAGCAGAGAATAAAAACTGCTTATCATACACAACAACGGAGGAAATATTATGAGACATACTGTTACAAGAACAATTATCGCTGTTATCTGGTTTATCGCGGCTATCGCAGGGCTTTTCACCGCTAATTATATGATGACGGTTATCGGAATTATCGCAGGAGTTGTTTATCTGAACTCTGCGAATAGCATGAGAAATAAAGAAAAGGACAATAAGTAATGAGCGAAAAGATTTTGGAAATAAAGAGCCTTGACGGCTGGTATAAAAAGGGAAGCAATATTCTTTCCGGACTTTCCTTTGACCTTTATAAAAACGAAACTGTGGGACTTATCGGTCTCAACGGCGCAGGAAAAACCACACTTATAAAAATACTTTCGGGATTGCTTGAAAGCTATAATGCAGACAGCGTATCCTTTGACGGAAAGCGTATGAATTTCCGTGACAACAAATTCAAAAATCACCGCTATACCGTTTTTTCAGAGGACAGCTCCTTCGGATATTTCACTTTCAGGGAATATATTTCATACGTTTTTTCAGCCTACGGAAAGAAGCTGACCGATGTTTCGGAGCTTGTGAAGGGATTTCATTTTGAAGAGTATGAAAATAAGCTTTTAAAGGATTTGTCCATGGGCAACAGACGCAAGGTGAATCTTATAACTGCCTTCGCCCTTAAACCTTCTCTTCTGTTTCTCGATGAGCCTGTAAACGGGCTGGATTTTCAGAGCACGGAGTTCTTATACAGCCTTATTTCAGGCTATAAGGAGCATGGCACTCTTCTGTTTTCATCTCACATTCTTGAAAGTATAACCCTTACCTCTGACAGGGTGATGGTGCTGGAAAACGGCAGGATTTCACGTGTATTTACGGGTGGCGAAATAACTGCCGAAAGTGTAAGAAAGGTATTGAAGCTAGACAATGTTATTTGACGTATTCAGAAAAAAGCTGTTCGGTAACGGCTTTGAGAAAATCTTAAAATATATAGCTGTCTGCGCTCTTGTTTTTTTCGGACTTCGTATGGCAGAAGTGAACATTCAGATTGCTCATTATATAAAGTATCTTATGTCGGGTACATTTACTGCGGGAATTATGTGGCATTCCTTGTCATCAGACAATTCCGCAGAGCTTAGCGGAATTGTGATGCTTCCATTCAAAAAGCAAAGCTTTACATTTTCATATATAGGTGCATACGGGATTTACACAATAATTACAAAATCAGCGCTTTTGATTTCGATAATCTCCGCAGTATCAGCTCCTACGATGATAGAAATTATCGGTATGACTGTCTGCACGCTGAATGGTATTCTTGTAGCATCAGCTGTGTATGCTATGAAAAAATACCGTATCGTTGGTTTTATCTGGGCGGCAGCTTCAGCTGCGGTGATTTTTACGGAATATGCGCTTATTCTTCTTTCTGTAAATCTTATTTTATCCCTGTTTGTTCTTATATCTGCAAATCCCTATAATTTCATCAACAATTTTTCCTCAAACAAAGCTATAAAGAACTCCTGTAATCACAGTGTATGGAAATATCTGTTCCGCTATATGAGTTCACATAAAAATTATCTTATAAACAGTGCAGCAATGTGGGCTTTTGGAATTATTCTTCCTACTTTCATAAAAGAAATAGACGGCAGTGCGTTTCTCCCTATGGGCTTTGCAATTCTCTCAATAAACACCCCGCTCTGTGTACTTATCTCCGCAGACCGTTCGCTCAGGGAGGCTATACATTTTCTCCCCTCGGGAACCCAAATGTTCTGTTTGCCATATTTTTCTTTCATAGCTGTAAATAATATTATTGCATACACATTTTATCTTGTAAGCTTCGGGTTGCAGACAGGAACAGCTGAACCGAAAAACATTGTGCTTGCGGTTATATTTGCCCTTCTTGGTGCTTTAGGCTCGGTTTTCATGGAAATGAAATTTCCGCTTACAAGCTACAAGACCGAAAGCGATTTATGGCATCACCCGAGAAAGTATATTGTTCCTGCTGCGCTTATGCTTATTGCGGGAGCAGTATGTATTATTTGATTTACAGAAAAGCTTTTATTACACAGACAACCCTGTTCACATTTGGGACAGGGTTTCTTTATTGCTGCGGCAAATTATAATATTCTTATCGCCGTTTATGTTAAAGCGTATTGAAACTAATGATAAAATGTGGTATAATTGCTAAAATGAAATTTATTGTCTTATTATCACGTTGAAAGGGCAGGGTTGCTCTGCAGAGCAGAACGACCAAACTGAAATGTATGCTTTTTTCTGATAAAATGATTGCAGATTATGAGAAGAAAGCAAATCGCACAATGGCATTGATATGCCGTAATTTTGCGGAAGCTTAAAAGGAGATTAAGTCATGAAAAAGAAAATAATCCCCCTTATTATTTCAGCGGTAATTTTTATAGCAGGCTGTGTCACTGCCGTTATCGGCGTTGCGCAGAACAGCGGCACAGTCAATACCTATCCTGAGCTTGACCTGTTCGGTATTACCGATGAGGACGTGGGAAAAACCTTCAGTGCAAGTATATATACTGACGTTATGTATGTCGACGATACGGAAAAGGGTTCGCTGTATCTTCTCTGGATATACAGCACCAACTACGAGGATTCTGATTTAGTGGTGGTCGGTGAGGAAAATGACAGCTCTTTGATGGTAATGGGCTTTGATGTTCCGAAAAGCGTTCTGCGTGTCTATGAGGAGGCAATGTACACAGGAGCGTACAGCACAGAAAAGCCTTTACGCTTTACAGGTACCGTACATAAAAGCAATGATACAATTACCGAAACGTTAGAGAACGGAATCACTGATTACTATGAATACTTAGAGGAGATTTACGGCGAAAAAACAGCAGAAATCGTCGACGTGGAAGCCTTTGAGGAAAGCTACAGGTCTATTTCCCCATATTATATCGAGATTTTCGATACCGAAAGCGGTAAAACTTATATATGGACAGGCTGTGCTGTTATGGCTGTTGCCATTTTTGCGCTTCTCACTATTCTTTTCGGAAAGAAGTTTCTTGTTATCTTCGGGATTATTGTTGTAATCCCTGTGATAATCCTTATTATCAGCCTTGTGGGAAAATTCAGAACAATGTCATCCGTTGAAGAAATTTCCGACGGACTCTATAAGATGACCTGTCATTACGACTATAAATGTGACAAGTTCATTAACGGAGATATAAGCACAATTGATGAGTTTATCGAATGGATAACAAAGGAGCACTTCTTCGGTCTGCCCATAGAATTCGACACAGGAAACTTCGGTTGCTGTGCTTTTACTGCCGCAACGCCAGAAGGACAGCGACTTTTCGGCAGAAATTTTGATTACGAGGAAACAGATACCCTTGTTTTTTACACCGAACCGAAGGATGGCTATGCTTCTTACGGTGTGACCGACCTCAGATTCTTCGATATCGGAACAAAAAACGGACTTGACGGAAATTCGCTCCCAGCAAAAGCCTTTATGCTTGCCGCTCCTTATGTAACGATGGACGGAATAAACGAAGCGGGATTAGGCGTCGGTATCTTACAGCTTGATATCGATGAGCTTCATCAGGATAACGGCAAACCTGACCTTCTTATTTTTGCGGCAATAAGAGGAATACTTGATAAATGTGCAACCGTCGAGGAGGCAATTTCACTGCTCGGCAGTTACGATATCCACTCATTCCTTTCCCGTTCATATCACCTGTTTATTACGGACAAGACAGGAAAATCCGTCATAGTGGAATGGACAGATGAGGAAACTTTTATTGTGGAGGATACCGCCTGCACAAATGATGTGATGAGCAATAACAAGTTTTATGACTCCGAATGGGAATGTAAAAGATATGATATAATAAAGAAATGGCTTTCCGAAAAGAATGACATTCTGACAAAAGATGAAGCAATGACAGTAGCTTCTGATGCAAGTAAGGACAAGAAAAGTTTCAGTACAGAATGGTCATGCGTTTATAACCTTGATGGATTTGCTTTTGATATCTGTCTTGACAGGGATTATGAAACGAAGTATTCTTTCACAAGAGAGGATTTCAGGTGAAAATACTTTTTGAGATAATTAAAAAGCAGAGCAGACATGATAGCTGCTCTGCTTTTTTATGATTGCTGAAAATCAATTGATATAATCGCTTCTCAGCTGACCGCAGGCTGCATTTACTGACGAGCCCATCTCGCGGCGCATGGTTACACCGATATTATTCTTTTTAAGTACATCATAAAAACGCATAATCTGCTCAAAATCGCTGCACTCGTAAATATCGCCCTCGCTGGAGTTATAGCGGATTATATTTACATAGCAGTTGCTCTCACCTATAAGTCTGCACAGCTCCTCGGCACATTTTTCACTGTCGTTTACGCCTTTTATCATCACATATTCAAGTGCCACACGTTTATTCAGCTTTTCTGAGAACTCTGTTACCGCAGGCATAAGGACTTCCAGCGGATATTTTTTGTTTATGGGCATAAGCTCTGAGCGAAGTTCGTTATTCGGCGCGTGGAGACTTACAGCGAGATTAGAGGGAAAGTGCATTTCTGTCAGCTTTTCAATCTGAGGAACAAGTCCGCAGGTTGATACAGTAATACGTCTGGGTGCAAGCGCAAGCCCCTTTGGATAAAGCATTATATCCACAAAATCCAGTACGTTTTCAAAATTGTCCAGCGGCTCGCCTATACCCATTACGGAAATGCCCGAAAGGGGTGTTTTGCGGTTGATATAAAGCACCTGCTGAACGATTTCTCCTGCGGTGAGATTGCGTATCTTTCTGAGTCTTCCGCTGCGGCAGAATTTACAGCCCATGTTACAGCCCGCCTGGGTTGAAACGCAGACAGAGGCTCCGTATTCATGGCGCATGAGTACGGTTTCCACAAGGTTTCCGTCATTAAGGCGGAAAAGATATTTTACCGCTGTACCGCCGTCGGATACGTCAATACATTCAATAGTCGGTATTTCAAAATTATCTGTAATCAGCTTTTTGGCTTTTTCGGGGATTTCTATAAGTGAAAGGTCGCTTATCCCGTTACGGTAAAGGGCAGAGAGGATAATTTCAGCCCTTGATTTTTTATCACCGTGCTCTGTGAGAAAATCACAGAGCTTTTGGTATGTCATATCGTAAATGTTCATTTTATCACCGTTATTATGATACCGCAGAAGTTATTTTTTGTCAATGCGGTGTTTTTTGTCGCGCTTTGCCTTTTTGGAAAGGATAGGCTGTTTTTTGCCTGCAAAAATATCCTGTATCGCTTTTTTCAGATATCCGCTTCCTATCATGACGTTTATTTCTTCTCCGATAAAAAGGATATACATACATATATAAAGCCACAGTACAGGCAGCACGAATACTGCAAGGCTGCCGTAAACCGAGGAATAGTCGGCGAAATTATGCACGTAGAAGGAATATAACGCGGAAAAGCCTATCCAGCCTGCGGCGCTGAAAAATGCGCCCGGGAGCTTCGGAAGCGGCATTGATTTTTTAATAGGGAGTACCGAGTACATAAGTGCAAAAAATATAATGAGCAGCAGGAAAACAACCAGCCAGCGAAGTGAGAACATTGCTCCGTCTGACAGCGGCGGAAGCATGAACAGGCTCTCCAGCGTCTTGAGGATAAATTCGCCGAATACCAGAAGTGCCATTACCACTACAATCATGACAATCAGCAGAAGAGTGTACACTACCGCATGTATTCTTATGCGGATAAAGCCGCGGTTTTCCTTGGCATGGTGTATGCGGTTAAGCCCGTTTATAATTCCCGTAAGACCTCTTGCGGCCGACCACAGCGCAACGATAGTGGTAAGGGAGATTATAGCCCCCGTGGTTCTGGCGTCAATTTCGGTCAGCAGCTGGCGCAGAAAGTCTGTAATTTCGTTACTGCCGATAAGCTCATAGTCGGGAGCATTGTAAAAAATCGGGAGGAATTTCAGCACATTCAGGAGTATTACGAAAAACGGCACAAATGACAGCATTATAAAAAGGGCAGAGTATGCCGAATACTCGCTTATGTTGTGTCTGCGGAATCTGGCTCCCAGTTTTTCGGAATATTTATAGGTTTTTTTGATAATATTAAAAAATTTTTCCATATTTATTAAAAATTATGTCACCAACTGACCTTTTTATTCGTTATATTATATGAAGGGGCAATTCCTCCGATACTGCTTCAAAAATTCCAAGGAAAACTTACACTGCCCCTTGTTGCTGTATTTCGGCGAAAGCGTACATGAATATATGTACGCTTTATTTTTTATTCGGTTTTCGCCGTCTTATTTACAATAATTATACCTGTGCAGATTAAAGCAAGGGCAATGACTGCATTCAGGCTGAAGGCCTGTTCCATTTCTCCGAGAAGTATTGCGGAAAGGATTACCCCGAAAACAGGATTCATGAAGCCGAAAACGGAAATACGCGAAACGGGGTTGTATTTCAGGAGAACCGACCATAAGGAATAGGCTACCGAAGAAACCAGCGCCAGATAAATCAGCATCATTACGCCCTTTGCGGTCACCTGAGGCAGAGTTCCGCCGAAAATAAGCCCGCATAAGGTCATTACAATTCCGCCGAGGGTGAACTGAAACGAGCTGAGCATTACGGGGTTGTGGTTTTTTGAGAAAATCTTGATAAGTACCGAGGACATTGTGTGGGCAAACATTGACAGGACGATAAAGCCTTCACCGAGGAAGGTTATATTCATGTCGATACTGCCGCCGGCGAGGTTTATGATTATAACGCCTGCCATGCCGATAACACAGCCGATTATTTTCTTCGGGGTAAGCTTTTCGAGCTTAAAAATGAGAGCTGAAAAAAGTATGCATATAAAGACATCGGCGCCTTTTATTACTGAAGATTTTACGCCCGTGGTGTGTGCAAGTCCCACATAGAAGAAAAGATACTGAAGCACTGTCTGAAAAAGGCTCAGAAGTGCAATTTTTCCGTAAGCCTCTTTTTCGGGGAGCATAGGCTTTTTCGCTATAAGACTGCCGAAAATCCACGCGAGAATACCTGCCAGAGTAAAGCGCAGTCCTGCAAATAAAATCTGTGAAGCCGTGTCGCCTGCAGGAATTTCAAAAAGCGAATACCCGATTTTTATACAGGGAAAGGCGCTTCCCCATAAAATACAGCAAACCATAGCCAGAATACAGACTATGGAGGTTTTTCTTAATTTATGTTCCATGTTTTGTTCCTTTTTAGTTTTTCTGTTATTAATATTAAACCACAAAGGAATGGTTTTGTCAATAAAAAAAGATGGACGGTCCGTGACCGTCCGAAAATATATCAACATGGTGGAGTGGTTATTCCTTTCTTTCTCTTATATCGGTGGAGCCGCTTATAAGGAAAAGCACGCCTGCAAAGGACAGGAAAACTACGTTTTGTAAAAGTATTGCCGTTAAAATCAGAAGAAACCCGATTATAAGGCATAGTACCGATTTTTTCATTTTATAAATCCTCTCATTACATTCTCTGTGTCTGAATAATTGAAGGTGCCGCCATAGTGGCTGTACTGCGCTTTTTATAGCTGCTCTTTGCAAGTCTGAAGGAAAGGAGCAGGCTTATAAATAAGGCAAGTACATAGATTAAAACGGAAGCGTAGAGTGAAAGACCGAAGCCATGGGTGTGTATTGCTTTAAGGGTGGGGTTGGTTACAATGTCAGTGCTTAAGCAAGTGATATAAAAGGGAAGCGCCGCTAAATAGGTGAGAAGAATGATGCCTCTTGCACCTGTATAGGCTGAAGCAAACTGACACATAACCGTCGCAAAGGTACAGCACAGGAGCGTATCGCTGAGTCGGTTGCCGTCAAGAATGCCTATTTTCATCGCAATAGCTGAAAGCGTCATAGCAAGTGCGGTAAGAATTACACTGAACAGCGCCTGTACCACGGGCTGTACGCGTGTAGACATACACTCAGCCTGAGGGCAGGAGTGATAGAAGCGTGTGTTCTGTGTGCCGTAGATAGCTGTGACAGCCATGGTGGAAAGGCACATACCCAGCGAAACTGCTGATATGCTGGCAAGATATTCCTCATCTCCCATAGGTTCGCCCGCAAAGGCGGAAACTGCAAGCATCGCAATGCCGAGAAGCATAAAAATACAGATAAAGGTAATCAACGAACGGTTGAGCGTTCCCAGCTTAAAGAATAATTTAAAGGATTTTCCGAAGTTATTCATATTTATGATTCCTTTCTCTTATCGCCTTGCTGTCTGAGCCATGTATGGCAGAGGAGTTCTTTTGCGGTAGGTCCTTTCCGCCAGTTTAAAGGAAAGCACTGTTCCGATTATATAAGCTGCTGCAAATATTATAAGCGCAACGGGAAGCGGTATTCCGAAGCCGCTGTAAAAAAGCGTGAAATTCTCGCGGAAAAGCGAAACAAACATAGGGATTGTGAAGAAAACTATCATAGCTGCCATGGGTATAAAATACCTCATGTAGGTTTCAAGTCCTGAAGAAATAAGAGTCATAAGCACCATGGCGGCTGTTATTACAACAACGTCGCTTATTATTGACATATCTCCCTTCTGGACGGTTACACCTATAAAGGCTGAAGCAATCGAAACTGTGCTGAGGATAAGACAGCGTATATTTGTCAGAATCGGTATCAGCTTTTTGATGATGATTTCATAGTGAGGAGTGGATTGCTGGAACTTGAACACAGATGACACGGACGCAAACAAAACAGGCACTGATGACATTGTAAACGCCAGCGGCAGCATTGTGAGTATCTCGCGCTCTGTTTCCCCTTCGTTGAATACAAATGCCGAAGAAACAACTGCCAGTGCAAGGGTACATAAGTAGATAATTACGGTGATAACCTTGAAAACAGGCTTGTAGTATACATTTTTTCTGTAAAATTTGAAAGCGGATTTTAAATTAACTGACATATCATAATTCCTTTCCCAAGACTCAGTCTGCGTTCCATTTCTTTTCGAGTCTTGAATAAAGCAGGATTGTGCTAATTACCGCGAGAAGGACTGCCACGGAGCATGTGATTATACCTGCAACGGCTGGCATTGTGCTGAGTTCCGATTCGGCCGAAGCGGTAGCTACGCTTATGGTAGCCGCGCCGATACCGCCGCCCATGCCGCCTTTTATGCTGAGATATGCCATGCTGTTCATCTTCAGTTTTGAGTGAGCAAAGTTCTGAAAAGAGAAAATAAGCATAAACGCTGCAAAGGTTACGATATACATTACGCCTTTGAAACCGCTTACGATTACAGGTATCAGAACCAGCAGCGCAAGCACGGCAAAGATTATATTCATCTTGATGCAGTAGCTTCTGAATCTGTTGAAGGCGTCGGGAATGGAACGGAAATACTTATACCCGAAGGTTTCGTCCGAGAGATAGAGAAGGTGAGCGTCGCCGAAGCCTGCCCAGAGGACGTTAAGTGAAAGGGAGGTAATAATCAGGTATAGCTTCGGGTCGAGAAGCAGAGAGGTATCACCCTCGCTTAAGAAAGTGATAAGAAGCGCAAAGAAGATAATTGAACCCAGCATGATAAATATAATTTTAGGATTTATTGTACGATAGATTTTCATAATAATTTCCTTCCGCTTTATGTTATTTTTCCTCATACAGCTTGAGGATTTCAATGCTTAATTGTTGGAGGTTGGGTATTTCCGCCGCCGCGCCGATTTCCTCTACCGCGCTGCGGTTTTCCGCAAGAGCAAGACCGCTGTAAACGGTGGCATTCTTGGATTTTGTGAGGAGATATTTTTTTGTGCTTTCGTATGTTGCGATATCATCGCGGACGATTATGTACTTTTCCTTTAAATCCTCAACGAAGCCCTGTTCAACGATTTTTCCCTTGGACATAAACACTGCATAATCGGCGGCGTTTTCCATATCTGAAATGTTGTGGGTTGAGAAAAGGATTGTCTTTTCGCCGTCGCCCTCGTCGAGGTACTGTCTGAATCGGTCGCAGAGGCGGTCACGCATAAGGGGGTCGAGGTTTGAACCTGGCTCGTCAAGCACCAGTAAGTCAGTGTCACGGGCAAAGACAGAAGCCAGATAAACACGCATTTTATTACCGTCGGACATTTTAACAAGGGTTTTCTTCTTGCCTTTGATTTCGCTCTCTATATCCATTTCTTCACAGAGCTTTGCGAACCTTTCACGGCTGAAATTGCTGAACGCCGCCTCACAAGAGATTGCTATTTCCTTTGCGGACCAGTCGAGAGGGTAAAGAGCCTGTGCGGAGCAGTAGCCTGTTCTTTCCTTTACCTCGGGTGTGGGCTCTGTGTCGCCGTTGAAGTATGTGATTTCGCCGCTTGTTCTGCCTGTGATTCCGCAGATTATATCAAGAAGAGTTGTCTTACCTGCGCCGTTGGCACCGATGAGTGCGGTGGCGAAGCCCTTAGGTATTTCAAGGTCAAGCTCCCCTAGGGTGAAGCTCTTGAATTTCTTTGTGATTGCTTTCATGCTTATTGCTGATTTCATAATGTCAATTCCTTTCAATTACATATCAATACTGCTGAGCATTTTAATCATGCTGATAACCTCTTCCGTGCTTATTCCCGCAGCACGGGCGGATTCCAGCGCATTCTGGAGATGCTGTTCAAGCAGTCTTAAATGCTGCTCCTTAATCATTTCCATATCCTGTGGATTTACAATATACCCCTTGCCCTGTACGGCAGAGATAAGGCCCTCCGCCGCCAGCTCTTCGTACGCTTTCATGGTGGTAATAACGCTTATCTTGAGGTCGCGGGCAAGACCGCGTATGCTGGGGAGATATTCACCCTGTCTGATTGTTCCGTTCATGATATCGTCACGGAACTGGGTTGAAATCTGCTTGTAAATCGGGATATCCGAGTTCTGTAAGATTTTCAAATAATCACTCCTTCCGCTTGTTTTTAATTTTACCCATAACGAATTTTCCTGCAAATGCTATGCCTGCGATTATCGCAAACTTGACTACCGTAACCGCAGCGTTTGTAATGAGAGCAGGCAGCGCCTGTTCTGCCGAAATGGCGGCGTCGGTACCGCTGCTCTTGCTTACAAACATAAAGATGATAAAAATGACTCCGACTATAAATGCTATAATTCTCCAGGGTTCTTTTTTCTTGTTTTCCATAATTAACCTCCCGATTTTGTTTTGTGTTGTTTTATTTTGCCTGTTTTTTCTTCAGCTTATAAATTTCACTCAGAGGAGCCGCGCACAAGGGCAGAAGAAAGAGAATGCCAAGCGGGTAATTCATTGCCGCCGTGATTATTGCTCCCGTTATTACCGCTGTAAGCTGTACCGCCGACAGCAGTAATTCTTTTTTGTTTTCCATAATTTACTCTCCTGACTTGTATTATTTTTCTTTTTTGTTAAGTTTTGAATAAGCTATGCTGAAAGCCATCAGCCCAAAGCCTGCGCCACTCATTATTCCTCCGCAGAGACCTAATGAGATATTGCCCAGAGCTGAACCGAATACTACGCCGAAGGTGATTCCCAGAGCCAGGCTTATGATTAATGCAAGGACACATAAACCTTTTCTTTTTTTGGTGTTCCTATCTGACATTTTATTTTCCTCCTTTTTCCTTCCATAAAATCTTTGCCGATGAATATATAAGAAACGGAAGAGCTATAAGCTCTGCAATTCCGATTATTCGTGTCACAATATCGGGCAGTTCGATATTCAGTAGATTTGAGCCGTTCAGAATAATTGCTGAAACTCCGATTACCATAAGGCTTATGCTCCACATCAGATTCTTCTTGTTTTTATCTGACATTTTATTTACCTCCTCTCGTGGGTGTTAATGTTAACTGTTCATGTGTTATATTAACAATATAAACACAAAATGCCATTTTGTCAAGGGGTTTTTGAAAAATTTTTTAAAAAATTTTGAGGCGAGCCGCCTCGGGCAGTTCAACTGCATGATAACAGAGTGCTTTTCTGTACTTTTTTATGCGGCGGGTTGCAGTGTTAATTTTGTGCTCTTTGATTTCTGGGCGAGCTGTAAAAGGCTTTATAAAAGAAAAAACGCTCCGAACTTTCGTTCGGAGCGTCTGTAATATTCAATTATTCAGCGTCCTCAGCAGCTTCTTCAGTAGCATCCTCAGCGGGAGTTAAAAGAGCCTTGATAGAAAGGCTTACTCTTGACTTTTCTTCGTCAATTTCAGTAATCTTAGCTTCTACAACCTGACCTACGGAAAGAACCTGAGCCACGTTTGTAACTCTTTCAAGAGCAATCTGAGAAATGTGGATTAAACCGTCAACACCGGGGATAATCTGTGCGAAAGCGCCGAAAGGAGTGATGGAAACAACCTGAACCTTTGCAACATCGTCAACTGCAAATTCAGAAGTGAACTTTGTCCAGGGGTTGTCCTCAGCCTTCTTAGCGGAGAGGGAAACTCTCTTCTTCTCGGGGTCGAAAGCCTTAACGTAAACGTTGAGCTTATCGCCGATAGCAACGATTTCCTTGGGGTGCTTGATTCTGCCCCATGTAAGCTCGGAGGAATGAACCATACCGTCAACACCGCCGAGGTCTACGAATACGCCGTAGCTTTCCATAGACTTAACTTCGCCTGTGAATTCCTTGCCTACTTCGAGTTCTTCCCAGAACTTAGCCTTAGCTGCGTCTGTGATTTCCTTTTCAGCTGCACGGATAGAACCTACAACTCTGCCTCTGCCTTCGTTTACTTCGATAACCTTGAAGCCTACTTCCTTCTTGAGGATATCTTCAAGCTTGCCGCTTCTGGAAACACCTGTCTGGGAAGCGGGAACGAATACACGTGCGCCTTCTTCGCTTGTTACGATAACGCCGCCCTTTACAACAGTTGTAACAACGCCCTTGATAGTAGCGTTTTCTTCCTTAGCCTTAACGATCTTTTCGATGCCTGCCTGTGCGTCAACCTGCTTCTTGGAAAGGTAAACGTAGCCGTCAGCGTCGTTGATCTTTGTTACGATACAGTCGATAACGTCGCCAACCTTAACAACGTCTTCGGGTGTAAGATTGGGGTTAGCGGAAAGCTCGTCAGCGAGTATGTAACCGGAATGCTTAGTACCGATATCGACAACAGCTTCTGTCTTGTTAACAGCAACAACGGTAGCCTTAACCCTATTCCCTGTATATACTCTTACTCGATCCATCTGGTCGAGTGCGGCCATGAACTCTGCGTCCATAGCTTCATCTTTGATGATGTCGCTCATAATAATATGAACCTCCTTTATTATATATGCAGGGGTTGATGCTCCTGCTGTTATTCCTATTTTAACATCCTTGGATGATAAAAGGCTTTTAAGCTTGGCTTTATCCAGTGCGGCAGCGTTCTCTATAAAAAGAGTATCGGTGTTTTCGGCGCAGATTTCCGCCAGCTTGCGGGAATTGCTGCTGTGTGCTCCGCCGATGACAACCATCAGGTCGCATTCCTTTGAAAGCCTTTCAGCTTCGGTCTGTCTGTTGGTTGTAGCCAAACATATTGTATCAAAAATTTTAACTTTTGTATAGTGTTTTTTGATATTTTTTTTCAATTCCGCCCATTTGCCCATATCGAAGGTTGTCTGAGCAACTAAAATTAGTGCATTTTGCCCAAGGTTTTTTTCGGATTTCAACAAATTATCAAAATCTGTCGTCGAATTTACTGCATAAGCGTTGCCTTTGCAGTGTCCCAGTATGCCGATAACCTCGGGGTGGTTTCCGTCGCCGGCAATAAGCACATCCGCACCATTCTGCGACTCTTCAGCAACAATCCGGTGAATTTTTTCAACGAAAGGGCAGGTAGCGTCAATATAATCTATCTGTTTTGCTGCAAGCTCGTCATACACAGAAGCAGGCACGCCATGGCTTCTGATAACAAGAGGTGAAAACTCAGGACTGAGGACCTCGGTTACTGAAATTCCCTTTTCATGAAGCTCGTTTATTACATCATTATTATGTATAAGCTGACCGTAAGTATAGGCTTTTCCGTACTTTTCGGCGGTTTCGCCTGCAATTTTTATTGCTCTTGTAACGCCGAAGCAGAATCCTGCAGTTTTGGCGGTTATAATCTCACTCATTAGCGTTTATCTCCTGCTGAAGAGAAATCAGGTCTTCCTGAATACGCTTGCAGATATTACGCATGCTCTTTCTGTCCTCGGGGTCGGTTTTAAGTTCCTCAGGGGGAATAAGCTTTCCGATATTTACGTCAATCTTATTCTTTTCGCCGTAGCGGATGCATACGGGAAGAACAGGAGCGCCCGACTGACCTGCAATAACAGCGATGCCTGATTTGACTCTGCCGATAGTGCCGTCCTTGGAGCGTGTACCTTCGGGGAAGATTACGAAAATACGTCCCTCGGCGAGCTTTTCTTCCGCCATTTTCAGGGGAACGTCATCGCCTGCACCGCGCACAACAGGGAAAGCACCGCACGCTTTTATAATAAATGTAAAGAATGGATTCTTATGAAACAGCTCGTCCTTCGCCATGAAGGAGAACTTTCCGCGTATTACCGCCGCAATAAGAGGCGGGTCGGTGTAGCTCTGGTGATTTGCGGCGATAATGTATCCGCCCTTGAGGTCAGGGATATTATCCTTGTTAATCACATTGATTTTATACTTTATATGAAAAAATATTGAAAGAAGCTTTCTGACAAATAAGTACATGATATTACTGTCCCTTTTCTATAAGGTTTATTACAGCCCGGACCGACTGCTCGAAGTCGAATTCCGAGGTGTCGAGAAGTATTGCGTCTTCCGCCTGCTTCAGTGGAGCTTCTGCACGGTGGCTGTCGTTGTAATCCCGTGTGTTGAGGTCGTTCAGGACGTCCTCGAACTTTGCGTCTATACCCTTTGCAATAAGCTCGTCATAACGTCTTTTTGCACGTATCTCGGGCTTTGCTGTAATGAATATCTTTACCTGTGCGTCAGGGAGAATAACCGTGCCGATATCACGGCCGTCCATGATTACATTATTTTCCTCGGCAACTCTGCGCTGTGTGCTGAGAAGGAATTTTCTCACACAGCCTATGGCTGAAACTGCGCTTGCCGCCATGCTTATTTCGGGGAGTCTTATCTCCTCGGAAACATTTTCGCCGTTCATAAATACAAGCTGAGTTCCGTTTTCGAGCTTTATTTCAAGGGAAAGTCCCGAATTTATTGCTTTTTCGATTTCAGCGGCATTTTCCTGTGCGATTTCTATATTGTTTCTCCTGCAGAAAAGCCCGACGGCACGATAAAGTGCGCCTGTATCAACATAAATATATCCGAGCCTTTTTGCACATTCTCTTGCGATAGTGCTTTTTCCCGCACCTACGGGACCATCGATTGCTACATTAATCATAGGTTTCAAGCCCTTTCCTGACTTAGTATAGTCTTCGCCCCGCGAAACAATTACACGATTAAATTATATCATACGCTTTTAAAAAAATCAATATCTTTCACATTATTTTCAGTTTATTTTCTCGGAAAAGGGCAGATTTTTCCGACTTTACAACACAAAGGAAATGTATTATAATAAATTTGTAATTTTTTCTGAAATTATGTCCCCGAGGAATAGTTTTCCTCGTTATATATAATGAAACAGTAATTCGGAGGAAAGGAATGATTTTATAAAATGCTGGCTTTTTGTCTGGGAATGATAGATACGCCTGAGGAAAAGATACTCTTTGAAGAATTGTACAATAAATATAAGAGTAAGATGTTTTCTCTCGCGTATGCTGTTCTCAAAAATCATCATACCGCTGAGGAAGCGGTAAGTCAGGCTTTCTTTACGGCTGCAAGGAATTTTTCAAAAATCGCGCAGCTTACCCCTGTGCAGCAGGGCGCATATCTTAAAATAACCGTAAAGAATGCCGCAATTGATATTTACCGTAAGGAGAATTATCAGAACGAGGTGCCTATTGAAGAAATGGAAAACTTCGGGGAGACTTCCGATGATATTTCCGACTCGGTTTTATCTGAAATGAACTACAACGCGGTAGTTGAGGCTATACGCTCCATGCCTGAGCAGTACGCAGAATGTCTTTATCTGTTTCACGTGCGCGAGCTTGGCGTAAAGGAGATAGCCGTCCATCTCTGTATTGAGCAGGAAGCGGTTAAAAAGCGCCTTCAGCGCGCAAGGCAGAAGCTCAGGGTGATACTGGAGCAAAAGGAAATAACACTCTGAGAAAAACTACGAAAGGATAAATACTATGCACGATATTATAAAGAAAGCGCTGGACGAGGCACTTACCGAAAAGTATCATGCCGAGCTTATGGGCTGTGCCGAAACCGACTATAATTTCAGCGTCGGGTTTGTCGCAGATATGAAAGCGCTTATAAGAAAAACGGACAATAAGCTGATTTATTACAGCAAGTATATAGCGGCCGCTGCCTGCGCGGTTATCGCAATAGGCTGTGCGGTGCTGCTGCCGAATCTTATGGACAGCAGCATTGATGTAGAGCCGCCTGTGACGGAAACGACAAGTGCTACAAGCGTTACGGAGAACACTCCCGAGACTACTACAAGCCTGTCACCCGATTCGGCAAACCCCATCGTAACCGACAGCACAACTCCAACCGTAACCACGCCTGAAGAAAGTACGGCGACTACCACCGAGCCTGATGTAACAAATGACGCCGAATATTCACCGAGCACAAGCGATACAGACGCTGAAACACAGAACGGAACAGTTACAGAAGAAACGCCCCCTGTCGATATTCCCGAGGATGATGAAGAGGTTGAAGGTGACAGCTCTGCTGATACGGTAACGGACGATGATATCCCGGAGGATGAAGATGATACGTCTGCTGACGGTATTGACAACCCCGAAGATGACGCATCTGAGGACGATACTGATTCGGACGATGACGCTGTTATTGAAGGTGATGATGTAGTTATCGAAGACAGCAGCGACGATGACGATGTTGCTATTGAAGATGATGACTGCGAGGTTGAAGATGACGAAGTAGCTGAAGATGATACGGATTCTGATGATGATACGCCTATTGAGGACGGCGACGATGTAGTAATCGAGGACGACGAGGATTGGGGCGATGACGCTGCGCCTGTTCTGGTGCCGCTGGAGGGCACAACCTTCAAGGAGACCTGCGAATACATAATCTCTTACGAGAGTGAGCAGAGCAATACTCTTGAAGAGCTTTACATTACGGGTATGCACGGCATGAACAAGGAATTCAATCTTGAATTTTGCGACTTTAGCTTTGTGAAGGATTATCTTGTAGCTCAGGGCAGTGCACCTTTGCTTGAAGAGATTGAATTTGATTTCGGAGACAGCATATATCTTAACCTTTCCGCATATCCAAGAAGTTACAGTCGTACATTCTTTGACAACTCTCCCCGCAACAATTATGAGGATTTCTTCGGATACGGTATAGAAACCGACGAGGCCGTTGAAGATGATGATGACGCTGGTGCGCAGATTGAGGTCCGCATCTATGACAGCGGCATAATTTCCGTAAGAGCGTTATGGTTCAACTCGGAAACGGCTTACTTTACCGCTGACAAGACTGCCACAACCGAGCTTTTCGACAGACTTTCAAAGATAGGTCTGCCTGAAAACGCCAGAACAGTGGGCGACATTATAAACGGCATGAATATTACTGCCGCAAATATGTCGGACGGTTATGCGGAGGTTATCGGATTATATGATATCAAGCTCGAAAACGTACCTGTAAAAACAGACAGCATGAAGCAGGGCATTGTTGATATCCTTGCGAAATATTCATCTTCTGTTTGCACGATAGCTGATGATGTGCCTGTCGGCTGGATTTCAAGAGGTATAGGTATTGAGGTCGGTCTGAAGGATACAAGCACGCTTTTAAGACTTGTTGTTCTTTCTGAAGATACTCTGGATATTTCCGACGGACACGGTTCTTACCTTGTCAAGCTGAAAAAGGCAGATTTCAGAGCATTAATAAGCCTTATCTGCAAGGAAGCGGGCGTTGCAGCACCTGTATTCTACGAAACGGCGGCGGATTATCTCAGCGACAAGCCGAATTTTGAGGCACTTCGTTCAATCAGCATTTATAAAGATAACAGCTATTATAATGTTTACAGCGAGGAGAAGCTAGCCGAGCTGCTGGAACTTATAAAGTCAGAGCTTGGAAATGCTAGGTACAATCCTTTCGGAAGAACATGGAAAAATACCTTACTGCATCTTTATACTACCGCATGGGATTTCCGTATAACTGAGGAAAACGAGTTTATTGTTTTCTATAACTGCTTTGAAAGCGGTACTGATTTATATAACAAGGTGCTGATGTACATTCTTGAAAACGCTGACGAAATCCAGGCGGCAAGCACTGACGTTGAAACTGATGATGTTTGTGAAGATGAGATTGATGAAGTTACAGATGAGATAGACGAAACGGACGATGTGGATATTGAAGGCGAAGAACAATGGGCATGGGAAGACGGCGATATAGCTGTTGACGATTAAAAAACAGCCTCCGCAGGGGTTGAAAAGCTCTTGCGGAGGCTGAAATTTATGTGAAACAGTAAATAAGAGAAATGTATGATAAAATGAGAAAAACAGAGATTAAGCGAGAAAACGGCGATATATTTTAAAATGGACAGAAAATGATGAAATGACAAATAAGAAAATGAGAGAAAAGGAGAAAAACTAAGAGAAATCGAGAGAAATTGAGATATATTTCAAAAAAATCTAAAAAAGGTGTTGACAAAACCGCTTTTTGAGTTTATAATACATCATTGTGAGCATAAACAATGCACGAATAATAATATGGAGGACAACTACTATGTCAACTTATATGCCCAAAGCAGAAACAGTAGAACGCAAGTGGTATATTTTAGACGCAGCAGGCAAGCCTTTAGGACGTGTTGCAGCTCAGGCAGCAGCTATCCTCAGAGGTAAGAACAAGCCTACTTTCGCACCTCACTGCGACTGCGGCGACCACGTAATCATCATCAACTGCGCAGAAGCAGTTTTAACAGGCAACAAGCTTCAGGATAAGTACTACAGATGGCACACAGGCTACATCGGCCACCTCAAGGAAGTACAGTACAAGAAGCTCATGGCTGAAAAGCCCGAAAAGGCTATGGAACTCGCAGTAAACGGTATGCTTCCGAACACATCAATCGGTCGCAAGGCAATGACAAGACTTCGTCTTTACAGAGGCGCTGAACACAAGAATGCTGCTCAGAAGCCCGAAGAATTCAAGTTTTAAGGAGGGGAATAACAATGTACGAATCTAAGCCCTATTACTACGGAACAGGCAGAAGAAAGCACTCTGTTGCCAGAGTACGTGTTTACCCCGGCAGCGGTAATATCACAATCAACGGCAGAGGCATTGACGATTACTTTGGTCTCGATACATTAAAGCTCATCGTTCGCCAGCCCTTATCTTTAATCGGCGCACTTGACAAGTTCGACATCATCTGCACAGTTGCAGGCGGCGGCGTAACAGGTCAGGCCGGTGCAATCCGTCACGGTCTTTCCAGAGCTCTTCTTCAGTACAGCGACGAACTTCGTCCCGCTCTCAAGAAGGCTGGTTTCTTAACAAGAGACCCCAGAATGAAGGAAAGAAAGAAGTACGGCTTAAAGGCTGCACGTCGCGCACCCCAGTTCTCAAAGCGATAATTTTTTATCGGTATTATTTTATCAGAAAATCCCACGCAGGGCTATCTTGCGTGGGTTTATCTATATATGTGAATTGATGAGACACGGTAAATTGAGTATATAGCGCTGGAATAACACTCACGCAGCACTTACTCGAAAAGGAGAGAAATCAAATGACCAAACAAGAACTAGCGGCTAAAATATGGGCAACAGCTAATGAATTAAGAAAGAATATTAAAGCAAGTGAATACAAAGACTATATCCTTGGTTTTATGTTTTATAAATATCTTTCAGATAAAGAAATTGATTATCTGTATGAAAAAGGCGGAGATTCAGTTGAGGATCTGATTGATCTTGACAAAGAAACTATAGATATGTTCAAGGATCATAA
>JAFUNV010000040.1 GCA_017472865.1 Ruminiclostridium sp.
CAGATTATCCCCGAATTATCTCAGTTTATTGAAGCAAGTGAGCAGAAGAATGCTGACACTGCTCAGTTTATTGGGATTGTACGCAAGTATTCCGAAATTCCAAAGCTAACTCCCGAAATTATGCACGAATTTATTGAAAAAATTGTCGTATATGCACCCGACAAGTCCAGCGGACACAGAACACAGCAGATTGACATTTGCTTCCGCTTCAATGTTATGACAGCAACGGTTACTGCTGACAGTGTAATTTATGACAAAAAGAGAAAGGCTGCGTAGGATTTTCCTACACAACCTTTCGGTACGTACGATAAAACTTCTTTATCGACCGCCCCTTAATAATTGCGGGGTTTAGTTTTTTGTAAAAGATGACTTGCCTTGAACGGATTTTAATATCAGCTTTTATTCTTCGCTGAACATATCCTTGCCGACTCCGCAGAGAGGGCATTCAAAATCCTCAGGTAAATCCTCGAATTTTGTTCCGGGGGCAATGCCGTATTCGGGAGCTCCCAGCTCCTCGTCATATACCCAGCCGCATGCGTCGCAAACATACTTCTTCATAATGCTAGTTCCTTTCGTTTTAATTTATTGGTTCAAAATCAGCAGCACCGTGCTTGCAGAGAGGACAGATAAAGTCCTCGGGAAGTTCTCCCTCGTGCACGTAGCCGCATATTTTGCAGACGTAACCCTTCTTGCCCTCGGTTTCGGGCTTGGGCTTCACATTGCTGTGATAATAGCTGTAGGTCATGGATTCGGCATTTGAAATAACTCTTGCCTCCGTAACCTCGCAGATGAACATTCCGTGTGTTCCCAGGTCAACGTACTGTTCAACCTTAAGGGACATGAAGGAATTGATATGGCGTGGCAGGAAAACAAGTCCGTTGTCTGAGCGTAAGGGCTCGCAGCCTTCAAACTTGTCTGTGTTTCTGCCGCTCTGGAAGCCGAATTTTTCAAATACTGCAAAAGGAGCGTCAGTTGTAAGGCAGTTGATATTCATGATACCGGTCTGCTTTATAACGTGGTGTGAATAATTCTCCTTATTAATAGTAACAGCGATTCTGTTGGGTGTGTTGGTTACCTGAGTAACTGTGTTTACAATAAGACCGTTATCCTTCTGACCATCGTTTGAGGTGATTACATATAAGCCGTAGCCGATATTGAAAAGGGCAGACAGGTCATTCTTGTTGGCTGTGGAATCCTGCTGTGCCAGATACTCTCTGCAAAGCTCATCGGCAAGGTCGTTAAGCTGCGCAGTGCTTTCTTCATTCAGCGCGGAAAGAATTTTTACGGTTGTATCGGTATATGTCAGGTTTTTTGATTTTTCCAGCATGCCCTTCATAACCTTGGCTGCGAGAGGTGCCCAGCTTCCGTTTTCGATAAAAGCAACAGTGCGGTTGCTGAAATTGCGCTCGGTGAGATGTGTTATAAACTCACGCATAAAGGGGAATATTTCCGCATTATAGGTGGTGGTAGCCAGTACAAGCTTGCTGTATCTGAATGCGTCCTCGACTGCTTCTGCCATGTCGCAGCGGGCAAGGTCATTTACAACAACCTTGGGACAGCCCTTGGCCTTCAGCTTTTCAGCAAGCTGTACAACAGCCTTGGCTGTATTTCCGTAAACTGAGGTATAGGCGATTACGATACCTTCTTCTTCGGGCTGATAGCTGGACCATGTGTTGTAAAGATTGATATAGTAACCGAGGTTTTCTGTAAGAACAGGGCCGTGAAGAGGGCAGATTTTCTGAATATCAAGTCCTGCTGCCTTTTTAAGAAGCGCCTGGACCTGTGCGCCGTATTTTCCTACAATTCCGATGTAATAACGTCTTGCTTCGCAAGCCCAGTCTTCTTCAACGTCAAGGGCTCCGAATTTTCCGAAGCCATCAGCGGAGAAAAGAACTTTGTCGTGACTGTCGTATGTTACAATTACCTCAGGCCAGTGAACCATCGGCGCAGAGACAAAAGCAAGGGTGTGTCTGCCAAGGGAAAGGGTATCGCCTTCGCCGACAACGACCTGCTTTTCGGCAAAGTCAGTTCCGAAGAAATTCTTCATCATGACAAAGGCCTTTGTGGAAGATACGATTTTTGCGTCGGGATATGCCTTGACGAAGCTCATTATATTCGCCGAGTGGTCAGGCTCCATGTGCTGAACGATAAGATAATCGGGCTTCCGGCTGCCGAGGGTGTCACGGATATTATCCAGCCACTGGTGAGTGAAGCGGGCGTCAACGGTGTCCATAATAGCAATCTTTTCGTCGATGATAGCGTAGGAGTTGTAAGCCATGCCGTTTGGAACAATGTACTGACCCTCGAAAAGGTCTATATCATGGTCATTTACGCCGATATACCTGATGTCATCTGTTATTATCATTTTAAAATTCCTCCTTCAGAGAGCAGAGCGTTACTATTATGTAACATGGTTTGCTCTTATTAAAAGTATACAACATTTTTACAAAAAAGTAAAGTGGAAAAAAATTATATCAGGCTATTTTTACCAGAAATTTTCTGGCTTTTTTCATTTTTTCGCAACTGAAAATTAAATTATAAAAATTTTGCCAAAAACACTTGCATTTGCTGAAAATATGTGTTATAATATAGCGTATGCAAATCAAGGATTGACTTTTCAGGAGGAATTATAAATGACCGTTATCGAAATTATTTCAGCATTTTTGCTTATCATTGCCTGCGTTTTTGTAATCGCAGTTGTACTTATGCAGGAATCCAAGCAGGGTATGTCCAACGTTATCACAGGCGGAAGCTCCGACAACTATTATCAGAAGAACAGCGGCAGAACAAGAGAAGCAAAGCTTTCCAGAGCAACAAAGATTGCTGCTGTTGCTATTTTCGTAATCGCTCTCGCTGTTAATGTTATTTCTGTATACTTCGGTGGTTCTGATGAAGCAGAAATTCAGTTCGATACAAATGCTGCTGTTACAACAACTGCCGCTGCAGAAGAGCCTGAGGCTGAAGTTGAAGATGCAGCTGCTGAAGATGCAGAAACAACCGAAGCTGCTGAATAATCGGCAGAATAATATGCTGTTACCTATAATCAAAGCTTTTAATCCCGCTGTTAAGTAACCGCGGGATTAATCATTTTAAAATGTCACGGAGGATAAGATGGAATATAAATACGACCGCTCACGTCATTTTGAAATACCCAAATATTTCTACTTTGAAGTTATGAATTCCACCGTCGGCGGCAGAAATACCTTCAATTACCGCATTGATCCCGTAAAAAGAGAAAAAGAGGACGGCGAAACCGAGCTTCTTCTCGTAATAAAGATATGGATAGGTATGGTGTGTTCAGAGCTGGCGGAGTTCGAGGCTGAAAATGAATTTGAACATACCTTTGAAGGCTACAAAGCCATGATTTACTGGCTTGATAACGAATATGACGTTTACAAGGGAAAAATAGAATCAGGTGAGCTTCAGAGCAGACGCACCTTTAAGGGCGAGCTTTAATCGCCGCTATGGGATAACCCTCGATATATTCCTTTATAATGTCGGGATTTCTGTTTGCTTCTGCAAAGATAACAGGCGCGAGTTCATTTACTAGTTCTTTTACCGCAGGACTTTCAGGGTCAACAGATTCGCACACGGGGGATATTGTTATGACGATGTCCTCGCCCTTTTTCATGGCACGTAAAGGCCATATCATGCAGTCAAAAGGTTTGTTTTCGCCCAGTGTGCAGCCTGTATCTGAAAGGGCAGGGCAGTAGGTGAGTCCGTCATTTTTGAATTCCATATCAAAGACGTAGCTGTTGTTGCCTCTGGGGATTGTTTTAAGCTCCGGGCGGGAAGCGGAAATTTTTTCGTGAAGTTCATTGGATATAAGCGGGATTTCCCATACGTCATCGTGGTCAAAAACGCAGCAGACGCGGCATTTTCCGCAGGTTTCGGGTGAAAGTATCTTTTTAAGCATATTTTTCGTCCTTTTTATTAAAATTTCGCTATAAATATTGTATCACAAGTGTACTGAAAAATAAAGTTAAAAATTTTTGGAAAAACTATTGACAAATCAAAAATATTGTTGTATAATATCAAAGTAATTTATAAACAGAAAGTAGGACTCTCTCACCCTTCGGCTTAAAGGTGCTGTCGTGGTTGTTTATAAAATTCATTTGCTTTACGTATATGAGTTTTTATAAGCGCAGGAGTTGTCCTGTGCTTTTTGTTTTGGCTTTTATGAAAGGGAGTGTACACTATCAGCGCAAAAGAACTGCTCATCAACGAAGAGATTCACGAAAAGGAAGTCCGTGTTATCGGCGCAGACGGAGAACAGCTCGGAGTAATGTCTTCCGACGAAGCACTTGAACGTGCAGAAAAGGAAGAACTTGACCTTGTTCTTATCGCACCTCAGGGAAATCCCCCTGTATGTCGTATCATGGATTACGGTAAGTACCGTTTTGAACAGTCCAAACGTGAAAAGGAAGCAAGAAAGAACCAGAAGCAGGCTGAGCTCAAGGAAATCCAGATGTCTCTCAATATCGACACCAACGATTTCAACACAAAGGTTAATCAGGCTGTAAAGTTCCTGAAAAACGGTGATAAGGTAAGAATCAAAATCCGCTTCAGACGTGCAAGAGAGCTTTCACATATGAATCTCAGCGAAGAGCTTATGAGTAAGTTTATGGAAGCATGCGCTGAATACGGTGCATCCGAAAAACCTGCAAAGCTGGAAGGTAAGAACTACATGGCTGTTCTCGCACCCAAGGCTGCACCCGCAGGTAAAAAAGCAAAGAACAACGCTGATTGATAATCAGTGCAATATGTAAGGAGGACAATAAAATGCCTAAGAACAAGATCAAGACTCACAGCGGAGCTAAAAAGCGCTTTAAGTTTACAGCAACAGGTAAAATCAAGTACCAGCGTACAAACCGCCGTCACAGACTCACACAGAAGGCTACTAAGCGTAAGAGAATCAACCGTGCAGCAGGCTACTGTGATTGCACAAACATGGCTGAAGTAAAGGCACTCATGCCTTACGCAAAGTAATCGAAAAGAAGAACAACAGGAGGATTTAAACAATGGCACGTATTAAAGGCGCATTAGCTACTCGTAAGAGAAGAAATAAAGTATTAAAGCTTGCTAAGGGCTACTGGGGCGGCAAGTCCAAGCTCTTCAAGACAGCCAAGGAGGCTGTATGGAAGAGCGGTCAGTATGCTTACATCAGCAGACGCTTAAAGAAGAGAGATTTCAGAAGACTCTGGATTGCCAGAATTTCTGCTGCCTGCAAGATGAACGGTATGAACTACTCTACTTTCATCAACGGCTTAAAGAAGGCTAACATCGGCTTAAACCGCAAGATGCTTTCCGAAATCGCTATCAACGATGCAGCAGGCTTCACAGCATTATGTGAAAAGGCTAAGGCTGCTCTCTAAGAATAAAAAGTATCACGCCTGGTTTTTTCAGGCGTGATATTTTAGCATATAAAGGTTTTATTTTTTGCTGTCATTTTTGTCTTCTTCGATGGATTTTTCGGTTTTGAACATCTCATCGGGGTGCTTGCTGAAATACCAGAGGCACACGGCAATCGATACAGCAACAGCGACTATAACACTCTCAACCAGATACATTGAAATGAAATGAGCAAAGTCAGTGTTCGTTTCAATTATTTCGCCAAGTTTTCCGAAGCCCTCGGCAAAGGTACATTCCGTAAGCACGGCCGTGGTTTTTGCACCGACAAAGATTGCGGAAAGAAATGCGGTAAGCACCGATAAAAGGGGGCACACGATTATTCCGAATGCGTCGAGCTTTCTGGCAAGGAAACGATAGTCGAAGAATATGAGAAGAGTGGGTATTGCGGCACTGGTCCACCAGCTTAATGTGATTGCAAGTGATGAGCTTTCGTCCTCGTTGTATTTTATTACAAGGGTGGAAATGAAAGTCATTGCAAAGACAGCCAGCAGTGCTCCCAAAAGACCTTTTATGCTGCCGAAATCAAAGCCGAGACGCACATTGCGGAGTTTTCTGCTTGTTTTCGGGGCAGCTTGCTTTGAAACGGGCTTTTCGGGAAGGACAGGCTTTTCGCCTGTAATTTCCAGCTCTGCCATAAGCTCTGTGAGTTTATCTAAAAAATCAATCATAAGTATGAGCTTTTCCTGAAGAAGACAGATTTTGTTCATTCTTACTTCAACAAAGCCATATTCACAGCACTGACTGTTGATTGTATTTTTAGACAAGCTTTCGCTGAGACTTATAATAGTGGCGGCAATTTCTTTTTCATGTATGTAAGGAGCTTTTGCGAATATTCTCATAACATATTCGCTTCCCCTGTCTGAAACGGTCACACCGAATCCGTTTTTTTCGCCGATAAGAGCGAGCAGTCCGGGATTGTAGCTGAGACCGCTGTCCTTTTCAGCAATTGAAAGTTCTGAAAACACAGATTTTTTATCCTTTCTTCTGATAGTGATAAAGTTATTTTAACATATAGACGGAGTAAAGTCAAATGAATATTTCTTCACGAAAAAATCATCAGGTTACCCATTTCCGCAGTCTTGTGCGGGAGCGCAGTTACCGCAGGGAGTGCGGAGAATTCCCTGTTGAGGGTGCAAGATTGTGCCTTGAAGCTCTCAACTGCGGGCTTGAAATCACATCCTTCATGGTAACTGAAGCTGCAAAGGAAAAATATCCCGAAATTGTTTCGGCAATTTCCGAGGAATTTGAACCTGATATTATAAATGAAGACATAAGCGCATATATTTCTGATACAAAATCTCCTCAGGGAGTGTTCATTGCGGCAAAAATGCTTGACAAACCCATTGAAATGGGTAAAATAGAAAAAGGCGGAAAATATATTATTCTGGACGGGCTTCAGGATACGGGAAATATCGGTACTGTAATCCGTACCTGCGACGCACTGGGTATAGATGGAGTTATTCTTTCTCCCGACTGTGCCGATATATATTCGCCGAAAATTGTGCGGAGCGCAATGGGCTCTCTGTTCAGACTTCCTGTGATAATTACAGAGCTGACGGAGGTTATTGCTCTGCTGAAAAAAAGCGGATTTAATGTTTACGCGGCAGTGCTTGATGAAAGCGCTGTGACAATTTCCGAAGCTTCACTCGACGGAAAAACCGCAGTGGTTATCGGCAACGAGGGCAACGGAGTTTCCGAAGCGGTTATTAAGGCTGCGGAAAACAAATTATATATACCTATAAGAGGTGCTGAATCGCTTAATGCGGCGGTTGCAGCGTCTATAATAAGCTGGGAAATGACAAGGAGGCAATAAATAGTGTCGAACTTAGTAATCGTGGAGTCTCCCTCCAAGATTAAAACTGTTAAGAAATATCTGGGTAAGGATTATGAGGTTGTAGCGTCTGCGGGTCATATCCGCGACCTGCCTAAGTCCAAGCTCGGTGTAGACCTTGAAAATAACTTTGAACCATATTATGAGAATAAGCGGGATAAATCCGCACTTATAAAGGAGCTTAAGGCGCAGGCGAAGGAAGCAGATACCGTGTATCTTGCAACAGACCCTGACCGCGAGGGCGAGGCTATCTCGTGGCATCTTGCCCATGTTTTAAAGCTGGATAACAGCAAGGCGGTGCGTGTAACCTTCAGTGAAATCACCAAGAACGGTATTGAGACAGGTATGGCGAACCCCAGAGGCCTTGACATGGACCTGATAAACGCTCAGCAGGCAAGACGTATCCTTGACCGTATCGTGGGTTATAAGCTCAGCCCTTTTCTCTGGAAGAAAGTAAGGCGCGGTCTTTCCGCAGGTCGTGTACAGTCTGCGGTTGTACGTCTTATCGTTGACCGCGAAAAGGAAATCAATGCATTTGAAAGCCAGGAATACTGGAGTATTGACGCAAAGCTCAGAGGTTCTTCTTCCAAAAAGCAGTTTGCCGCAAAGCTTACTGAGGTTGACGGCAAGAAGGCTGACCTTAAAAATAAGGAAGAAACAGATAAAATTCTGGCTGAGCTTCAGCAGTCTGATTTTATTGTATCAGCAATCAAGAAGAGTGTCCGCAAAAAGCAGCCTGCTCCTCCGTTCACAACCTCAACATTACAGCAGGAGGCTTCGCGCCGCCTTTCCTTCAATGCGAGACGCACCATGAAGGCAGCGCAGGAATTATATGAAGGCGTAGAGGTGGAAGGACAGGGAACGGTGGGTCTTATCACCTATATGAGAACGGACAGCCTCAGAGTTTCCGAAGAGGCCCGAAAGGCAGCGGCAGCACTTATTGAAGAACGCTATGGAAAGGAATATCTCCCCTCAAAGCCCCGTATATACAAAGCCAAGAATAATGCACAGGACGCTCACGAAGCTATCCGTCCCGCTACTCTTACAATTACACCTGAAATGACAAAGAAAACCCTTACAGGCGACCAGTATAAGCTGTATAAGCTTATATGGGAACGTTTTATGGCAAGCCAGATGGAAAATGCACTGCTTGACGCAGTAGCTATTGATATCAAGGCGGGAAGCTGTCTTTTCAAGGCCTCAGGTTTTACTGTAAAATTTGACGGATTTACAAAGCTTTATGAGGAAAGCGCAGAAAGTAATGAAGAGGGCGGAGCACTTCCGAAGCTTACAGAAAATGAAAAGCTTACGGTGGTTGACCTTACAGGAAATCAGCATTTCACCCAGCCGCCGCCAAGATATAACGAAGCCAGCCTTATCAAGGCAATGGAAGAATACGGCATAGGACGTCCTTCTACTTATGCTCCGACAATTTCCACTATTCTCGACCGTCATTATGTTGAGCGCGAACAGAAGCAGCTTAAGCCCACACCTCTCGGCGATGTAATAACCGAGCTTCTCAGCAATCATTTTGAAAAGATTGTTGATACTAAATTCACAGCTAAGATGGAGCATCAGCTTGACGAAATAGAAGAAGGAAAAATCCAGTGGGTAAAGGTTCTTGATTCCTTCTATAAGGATTTCGCAAAGACGCTTGAAAAAGCAGAACATGACATGGAGGGCAAGCGTGTAAAGGTGCCCAACGAGCCTACTGATATTGTCTGCGAGCTTTGCGGAAAGCACATGGTTATAAAAATCGGACCTTACGGAAAGTTCCTCGGCTGTGAGGGCTTCCCGGAATGTAAGAATACAAAGAAGATAGTAAGCGAAGCCAGCGGCAAATGTCCCAAGTGCGGCGGAAAGATGATAGCACGCAAGAGCAAGAAGGGTAAGCCCTTCTTCGGCTGCGAGGATTATCAGAACTGCGGTTTTATGACATGGGATACGCCCGTGGCAGATGTCTGCCCCAACTGCGGAAAGACCCTCTTCAAGAAGGTGGGCAAGAAGGGCAAGCTTTACTGTGCTGTTGAAGAATGCGGCTATGAAGCCGAAGCAGCGGAACAGGACAAGACAAATGAAGGTTAAGGTAATAGGCGCAGGACTTGCAGGCTGTGAGGCAGCATGGAGGCTTGCCAATAGCGGATACGAAGTCCTGCTTTATGAAATGAAGCCTGTAAAATATACTCCTGCACATCATTATAAGGGGTTTGCGGAGCTCGTATGCAGTAATTCTCTTAAAGCTGCCAGAATTGAAAGTGCGGCAGGTATGCTGAAAGAGGAAATGCGGCTGCTGGGTTCATTAGTTATGGAAGCAGCGGCGGCTACCTCGGTCGAAGCAGGCGGTGCGCTTGCGGTAAACCGCACGGATTTTTCCGATTATATCACGGAAAAGATTACGAGTCACCCGAAAATCACTGTAATTGCTGAGGAAGTAACCGAATTTCCCGAGGAAAATACAGTTATCGCCACAGGACCTCTTACCAGTGACAGCTTTGCAGATGTGATTTATACAAAGCTCGGCAGAGCGCTGAGTTTCTATGATGCGGCGGCTCCTATCGTGACTGCGGAAAGTCTTGATATGACAAAGGCTTTTTACGCTTCGCGCTATGACAGAGGTGAAGCGGATTATATAAACTGCCCCTTTACAAAGGAAGAGTACGAAGCCTTCTATGGAGCGCTGGTTTCAGCGGAAACAGCACCCTTGAAGGAATTTGAGGACCTTACGGTGTATGAAGGCTGTATGCCTGTTGAGGTACTGGCAAAGCGAGGTATCGACAGCGTCCGCTATGGCTGTATGAAGCCGGTGGGATTAACTGACCCGCGTACGGGCAGACGTCCCTACGCCGCTGTACAGCTTCGCAAGGAGAACAAAGAGGGTACTCTTTACAATATCGTGGGATTTCAGACAAATCTTAAATTCGGCGAGCAGCAGAGGGTTTTCAGAATGATACCGGGGCTTGAAAATGCGGAATTTATGCGCTATGGCGTAATGCATCGCAACACCTTTTTAAACAGCCCGTTGCTTCTGAATGAGCAGTTTATGCTGAAAGACAGCAAGAATGTATTCTTTGCAGGTCAGATGACAGGCGTTGAGGGTTATACCGAAAGCGCCATGAGCGGTATTTTAGCGGCAATGCATCTTGTAAGGAATATCGAGGGAAAAGCTGTGCTTACGCTCCCTGAAACCTCTATGAGCGGTGCGCTGTCCCGTCATATTTCCACTGAAACAAAGAATTTCCAGCCAATGGGTGCGAATATGGGTATTCTCCCTACAATCCCCGAACGTATAAAAGATAAGCAAGCAAAATATGCTGTAATTGCCGAAAGAGGTCTCAGCGACTTCCGCAGAGTTATGGCAGAGGAATTAAGATAATCGGACATTGTTCTTTCCGAGGAAAGGAAAATTTATGAAAATAGCAGTAGACGCATTCGGCGGCGATAATGCTCCCGACGAGGTAATAAAGGGTGCGGTTGAGGCCGTTCAGATGTACGGTGTAAATATAATTCTCACAGGTGATGAGAATAAAATCCATGAGCGCTTCAAGGCTCTCGGTCTTTCCGAAAATGGAATAGAGGTAGTTCATGCAGACGGTGTTATTGAAATTGAGGACAACCCTCTCGATATCCGTAAGGCTAAGAAGGACTGTTCTATGGGTAAGGCTTTCCAGCTGGTTGTAAGCGGTGAAGCTGACGCATTTGTAAGCGCGGGCAGTACAGCGGCAATCGTAGTCGGCGGTACGATGGTTACAGGCAGATTAAAGGGTGTAAAGCGCCCCTCGCTTACTCCCCTTATTCCCGGTGCTAACGGCGCATATCTGCTTACCGACGGTGGTGCAAATTCTGAATGCCGTCCCGAAATGCTCTTACAGTTTGCGGTTATGGGCAGCATCTACATGGAAAAGGTAATGGGTATCAGGAACCCCCGCGTGGGTCTTCTCAATATCGGTGCTGAAGAGGAAAAGGGCAGAGAGCTTGAACACGAGGCTCATAAGCTGCTCAAGGCATCAGGTCTTAATTTCGTTGGTAATACAGAAGCACGCGAAGTGCCTCTCGGTGCAGTTGACGTAATAGTTACCGATGGGTTTACAGGTAATATTTACCTCAAAACCGTAGAGGGTATGGGCAAATACATGAAAAAAGCACTTAAAGAAACAATTTTCGGTGGTGGTCTTGCAAAAATCGGCGCTTTATTCAGCATGAAGGGTATAAAGGCTGTTACAAAGCAGATGGATTACCGCGAAACAGGCGGTTCGCCTCTTCTCGGTGCTGCAAAGCCTGTATTCAAGGCGCACGGAAGCAGTGACGCACTTGCTTTCAGAAATGCAATCCGTCAGGCTAAGGAATTTGTTGAAAACGATATAAACGGCGAAATCGAAAAGGCTCTCGCAGCCATGGGTACAGAGAAGGAGATGGTCTGAGTGACTGAATTTGAAAGGGTTATCGGGTACGAGTACAAGAACCCCTCATATCTTCAGGAAGCGCTTACCCATTCCTCTTATGTAAACGGCAGAAGTAGCAGCAACGAGCGTCTTGAATTTCTCGGCGACAGCGTTCTGTCAGTGGTTGTGTCCAGGTATCTTTTTGAATCACTTGACGTTCCCGAGGGAAAGCTGACGAAAATCCGTTCCCGTTTGGTATGCGAAGACAGTCTTTATGAATTTGCGAAGAAAATAGACTTAGGTTCCAATATAAAGCTTGGTAAGGGCGAGGAAAACACAGGCGGCCGTGACCGCCGTTCAATTCTTGCTGACGCATTTGAAGCGCTTATCGCTTCAATTTATCTTGACGGCGGACTTGAATGTGCAAGAGAATTTATTATGAAATTTATCCCTTCTGTTGAGGTTCTCAAAAGCGGTAAGCTGGTCATGGGGGATTATAAAACCGTACTCCAGGAGATTATACAGCAGAACCCTGAGGAACATATTGTTTATAAAATCTCAGACGAGCAGGGAGCTGCACACAATAAGGTGTTCACAGCCAATGTTCTTCTGAACGGACAGGTTATCGGCACAGGCTGCGGAAAAAGCAAGAAGGAAGCAGAGCAGGCTGCCGCAAAGGAAGCCTTGGGGCTTATGGGCTATGAAACAAACTAATCTTTCAATATTCATACCTCATTACGGCTGTCCCAACTGCTGTTCGTTCTGCAATCAGCGTACAATCAGCGGCACCAAGGAGCCGCCATCTCCCGAAGATGTGCATAAAACTCTTTCAGAGCAGCTGCCTGTTCTGAAAGAAAAGGATATGACGGCGGAGATTGCTTTTTTCGGCGGCAGCTTTACGGCTGTTGACCGTGAATATATGACTGAACTTCTGAAAACGGCACATTATTTCGTTGAGAATTATCCGCACCAGTACAACGGTATCCGTTGTTCTACCCGTCCCGATTGTATTGACCGAGAGGTGCTTGATATACTGAAGCGATACGGAATGACAACTATTGAGCTGGGTGCGCAGAGTATGGATAACGAGGTGCTTTCTCTCAATCGGCGTGGTCACGACAATGAAGCGGTAAAACAAGCTTCCGCGCTTATAAAGGAGTACGGATTCAGGCTGGGGCTTCAGATGATGACAGGACTTTATGGTGATACGCCCGAAAAGTGCATTGCCACTGCACGTGAATTTATAGCGCTTGGTGCAGATTGTGTCCGTATTTATCCGACAGTGATAATTAAGGGTACTTATCTCGGTGAACTTTACGAGAAGGGCGAATATGAAAGCTTCGGCTTTGATGAAACCGTTGATTTATGTGCTGAGCTTCTCGGAATGTTTGAAGAAGCGCAGATACCGGTTATACGACTGGGACTTCACTCAGGCGGAGATTTTGATGGCAATATTCTGGGCGGTGTGTATCACCCCGCTCTGCGCGAAATTGCCGAGGGGCGCATGACCTTTGAGCGTATGAAAAAAAACATGGACGCTTCCGGCGCAAAACGGTTCAAGGTTTATACCGACCGCAGAAATATAAGCCGTGTAAGCGGACATAAAAAAGAAAATAAAGTTAAACTCAGTAATCTTGGCTACAGCTTTGTGATTACTGAGGAGAACGGCACAGATCTGAGAATCGAAGCCGTTCCGTGAGGAATATATGTTTTTTAAATCACTTGAAATACAGGGCTTCAAGTCCTTTGCTGATAAGACGGTGCTTAATTTTGATACAAAAATGACCGCTATTGTCGGCAGTAACGGAAACGGAAAGAGTAATATAAGCGACGCACTGCGCTGGGTAATGGGCGAGCAGGGCGCAAAAACTCTGCGCGGAGATAAAATGGAGGACGTAATCTTCCATGGCACCGTAGCCAGAAAGCAGATGGGATTTGCTAAGGTTGCGCTTTCTATTGACAATACCGACCGCGCCCTTGCTGTTGATAGCGATGAGGTAATTATTACCCGTAAGCTCTATCGCACAGGCGAAAGCGAGTATCTTATAAATGGTGATAAATCCCGTCTTAAGGATATTCAGGAGCTTCTTATGGGTACGGGACTCGGTCGTGACGGGTATTCAATCATCGGTCAGGGTCGAGTAGCGGAGATTGTAAACGCTAAGGGTTCTCAGCGCCGTGAGATTTTTGAAGAAGCGGCAGGCGTTTCAAAATTCCTTCATAAGAAGGCTGAGGCTGAACGTCAGCTTCAGCGTGCCGAGGATAATTTCCTCCGCCTCAAGGATATTGAAACAGGTCTTGAAGAGCGGCTTCCGACACTTGAAAAGCAGTCGGAAAAGGCGCGCAAGGCAAAGGTGCTTATGGACGAGCAGCAGAAGATTGAAATTTCGGTTTCTGTTGC
>JAFUNV010000041.1 GCA_017472865.1 Ruminiclostridium sp.
ACAAACAATGATTCAGTCGCGTTACTTATAGATTAATTGTTATTAAGTTAACACTTGATAATACTGTACTGTTACTATTATATATTTGCAATTTTTGATATCCCATTATTCATATTTGACAAATTAATTTAAATATGTTAATATATTTTTATACTGCTATGATACAAAAATAACAAGGAGCATAAAACGAGTATGAGAAAAACTATCTGCTGTATTTCAATACGACCCGATGAAGTATATCAGCAACGGGTTGTCGATGGTCTTCAGTCTCAATGCGAGCGCTACGGATATAACCTTGCCGTTTTCTCTCCTCTTGTCAATATTTCTCATTATTTCAAGGATTATCTTCAGGGCGAGATGAATCTGCTCGACCTTCCCGATTTCAACAGCTTCGATGCAATTGTCATTGTTGCTATCCCGTTTATTGATATGGGCGACACAAAAGCTCTTACCGAGCTTTATAAGAAAATACGCAGCAAAACCGACAAGCCTGTTGTCGTTCTTGATTACGAGCTGGAAGGCGCAGCTTCAGTATATACCGATGACATAACCGCCTTCCGCGTTATTACTAAGCATGTTGTAGAAGAACACGGCTGCAGAAATATATACCTCCTTTCCGGTCAGGAAGGCTTCGATGTTTCCGAGCGCAGAGTAAAGGGCTTCGCCGAAGGACTTGCCGACTGCGGGTTACCCTTTGATGAGAGCAAGGTCTTTTACGGTAATTTCTGGTACACCTCGGGCGAAGAGCTTGCAGGAAGAATTATTTCAGGCGAGCTGCCCTTACCCGAAGCTATAATATGTGCAGGCGACCACTCTGCAATAGGCGTTGCCAACGCACTTATGGAAGCAGGGATAAAAATACCGGAGCAGGTTATTGTAACAGGCTATGAGGCGACTATCGAATCTGTAACCAACAAAATAGGAATTACCTCCTACACCGCTGACATAAGCGGCATGGCGGCAAGGGCGGTAGACAAGATCAAAGAGCTTATTGAGCCTCAGCGCAAAACCGAAGAAATTAACCTCCCTTGCAATGCAGGAATGTTCATCAGCGAAAGCTGCGGCTGCAAATTCGATTCCGCTTTGCATAAAAAATATCTTCAGGCTGCATTATATCGCGCTCATCGCAATTACGGCGACAGCGAAATAAAAAACAACATGGATATAGCTAACCTTATGGAAAACTATATGCCTGAAAACCTTACAAAATCGGAAACACCACTGGAATGTCTGAAGCTTATATATTCTTCTACTTATCTTATCCAGCCATACGGCCATTTTTATCTTTGTCTGCGTCCTGACTGGCTTGACACAGAAGTTGACTTCATTGAAGGTTATCCTAACACAATGCGTTGCGTTATACACGCGGCACCCGAATACTCCGAAAGCCATAAGAAAAACAATATCCACTGCCGCAATGACGACAGGGATAATTTTGAAACAAAACTCATGCTCCCTGCCCTCTGGGAGGAAACAGAAAAGCCTTCGGTGTTCTATTTTGCACCTGTTCACTTTTCCAGCAACACCTTCGGCTATGCCATTTTACAGTGCAATCTCACTGACAATGTAAAGCTCACCCACGTATTCAATATATGGCTCAGAAACGTGAACAGCGCCCTCGAAATGATAAGAGCGCGAAACCGCCTTGTAAGCTATTCACTGGTGGACAGTATGACAAAGCTTTTCAACCGCCGTGGTATGGAAATGCGCATAAACGACCTTATAAGTATAGCCGAGCCCGGCGATATGCTGCTCGCTATGGTTATAGATATGGACGGTCTTAAACGTACAAACGATACATACGGTCACAACGAGGGCGACTACGCCATAATGACCATCGCTTCGGTTGTACGCTGTATCACCGAAGGCGCAGAGGTAGCTTCAAGAGCAGGCGGAGACGAATTCTATATTCTCGGTGTCGGAAATTACACTCAGGAACAGATTGATAAAAAAGTCGAACGCTTTAACTCCGTACTCGCCGACCAGAACAAAATGTCGATGAAGCCTTTCGAGATTTCCGCCAGCGTAGGCTACGCTATTGTTCCATTGTCGGAAGAACCTAAAATCTCCCGAGTTATAGCAAAAGCGGACGCTTGTATGTATATCAACAAAACTGAGCGCAAAAAACAGCGCGGTATGTAAAAAGAAAACGGACTTATTCAGAAAGAGTAAGTCCGTATTTTTTATAATTCCAGCCTGTCGGGAAAGGCTTCGTTACGCATAATTCCCCACATTTTATCAATATATGAGAGCGTATAGAAATTTTCATAGTAATGATAATAAAACGCGCCCTTCGGAGTCATTGTGCAGCCTTCACTGTCCTCTGTGATAAAGCCCAGAAGCCGCGCCAGCAATAGCTCCCCGCCGTACATTTTTTTTAGAGGCACTCCGAAGAATTTTTCAAAATCCGCATAATTTACACGGGTACTGTAAGCTGTCCAGAACAGGTAATAAACCATTCTCTGACGGCGCGTAAAGCGTATGGTAAGAGCAGTAGGCAGAGTATTGCCGCTTATTCGCTTACAGTATTCATCAACTGAAAAGGTGTTGATTTTAAACTGGTTTTTAAGCAACGTGGTCGCTGAGCAGCCGAAGCCGAGGAAATTGTCGCGGGTCATAGAAGAATAACCTGCCTGTTTTTCACTCGAAAACGTCCATATTGAGCGGCGCTCATAGTCTTTTTGGTTGCAATACTCGGTTATCTCGTCAAGCAGCCTGTGCTTTTCCTTTTTCGGCATAGTCTTAACCGTGCTGGGTGCAAATGTAAAGTCAATAAAGGGATAAATCGCTATGTGGTTTGCACCGCTTGCAAAGGCGGTGTCTATGTCCTTTTTCAGGTCATATGCGGTCTGCTCAGGGAGAGCGAAAATGAAATCCATCGAAACCGTTTCAAAGCTTACCTGCTCCAATGCCGCCGACATCATCGCAATATCCACCTTTTTGCGCCCGAGAATTTTCTGATATTTTTCGCTGAAGGACTGGATACCGATGCTGATTTTAGTAACTCCCGCCGCCTTAAGTTTTTCAAGCACAGGCACGGTTACATCGTCAGGGTGAAGCTCCAGACCGATACCTTCGGTTATTATAAAATGCTCGCTGAGCGCTTCAACAATTTCCTTTATTCTGTCTGCCGCCAGAGCAGGCGTACCTCCTCCGAAATAAAGACTCGTCACCCGTTTCTTTTCCTCCGACTGACCGCCCACATAATGAATTTCCTTTATAAGTGCGTCAACATATCTGTCACACTCCTGCTGTGAATATCTGACCTTGCAGTAGGGGCAGAAGCCGCATATACTACGGCAGAAAGGGATATGAACATACAACCCGAGGTTTTCACACTTGCTGTAAGGAAGCTCATTATCATATTCATTTGTAAAAGTGAAGGGCTTCACCGAGCGGGTAAGCCACATTCTTGTAAGGTTTGTGATTATGCTCATAATTCCTCTTATATGTATTTAAGATATGTTTTCAGCATTTCAAAAATTATCTTTATATTCCCTCTGAAAAGCAGTGTGTACTCAGCCACAAAAAAGTAGCCGCACTTTTCACACAACCCATCTACGTCAATACACCTGCCGCAGGTGCTGAGCCTGCCGTTTTCCATTACCACACACTGATAACAGGGCGTCGGGAAGCTGTTATTTATGATATACGGAAAGGCGCTTTTCAGGTTAAAAACAGGCGCACCTGCCTTCATCATTTCAGCAATGGTTTTACAGCATTCCGCCTTTTCCTCTCGGCTTAATTCCAACTCCTTCGTATCGGGATAAGGTGTGTGGAAATTGAAGGAAACAGCGCGCACATTCTTCATATCCCGTGCTGTAAGACAAACGTGCTTTATGGTTTCCTTGTTTATCTGATTTACCGCCATGTAGAAGCAGATATTATCCGCCGTTGCACCTCGGATATTTTCCATAATTGTATCGTATGTGTCGCCCCTGATTATGTTGTGACGCTCTCTGTCACCGTCAAGGCTCAGAAGAATGAGGTCTGCCTCGGGCAGGTCTATGGGGAATGTACCGTTGGTGACAACATTTACTATATAAAATCCCGTTTCTTTTGCCTCAATTACAAGGTCGCGGAGAGTTTTTCCGCCGTCCTGCCATAAAAAGGTTTCACCTCCGCAGAAAAACAGGATGCGCACGCCCATATCATAAAGCTCCTGCATTTCCGCCTTTATCTGACTGTACGGGTGGATAACAGCGGTGATATTGTTGACCGAGCAATGCTTACAGCAGAGGTTGCACTTGTCTGTCAGAATTATTGTACCGAGAATAGGCTTTTTGCTGCGGAAAAGGATTGTCTTTACCCCGAAGGCGGCAAGATTTACAAAAGAAGAAAATCTCATAAATTATCCCTCATAATCATTGATACCTGTAATTGAATAAACAAAAACGCCCTTTGATTTACCCTTCAGCGGAATTTCTCCCACCTCGCTGACGGTTATTCTGTCCTTTACCTGTTCATAAACCGCACCGCTTATGTATACGGTGCTTCTTGGTGCATTTGCTTCAAGGCGGGCGGCAGTATTTACCGTATCGCCGATAGCTGTATAATCCATACGGAAATCACAGCCGATATTCCCCACGACGGCAGGCCCGCAGTTTACACCTACACCGAAGCCTACGTGCTTTCCGTAGCGCTCCACAAACTGCTCTTCAATCTTATTTCCGCCCTGTACAATATCCCACGCCGCAAGGACTGCCTTATAAACGTAATCCTCAGTATCAAAAGGCGCGTTGAAAACCGCCATGGTAGCGTCGCCTATAAACTTGTCCAGCGTACCGCCGTGACGGAAAATACAGCTTGTGGTAAGCTCAAGGTAGCTGTTGAGGATATCAACCACCTGTTCAGGCTCAAGGCTTTCAGAAAGAGGAGTGAAGCCGCGGATATCCACGAACAGCACCGCTACATCTCTGTTTTCACCGCCCAGTTTTAATTCATAAGTTCCGCTTTTGGCAATTTCGCTTACTACCTGTGGAGCAACGTACTTGCTGAATGCCTTTTCGATGCTCTGCTTTGCCGCTCTGGCTCTGTAATAATGAAGCGCTGTGAAATAAACTGCAATTATAACCGCCATTGCCGCCGCGGTAAGATTATTCCATGTATAACCGTTATTGAAAAGGAGTATTCCCGCGCCAAGTTTCAGAACAACAGTGCCCGCGCAGAGAATTATTGTAAGTACCACACTTAATTTTTCGCAGATAAGCATAAGCGCAAGAGTAATACCCGCAGCAATAATTCCGTCCAGCCACGGCGACACAGGTTCAAGGGTCTTACCCTCCATAAGCGCCTGAATTATATTTGCGTGAATTTCAACCCCGTACATAAGTTCGCCCGTCTCAACAGGCACGAAATACGAATCCATCATACCGGGAGCATAAGCTCCCACAAGAACTATGCGGTCGTCAAAATTCTGAGGCGGAATCGTTCCGTCAAGCACATCACAAAGAGCAACATTTTCATAATCGGAAGCCTTACCGCTATAACGGAAGCCCATAACGGGCTTGTCCGTGGGGTAAACAGGCTCTTTTCCCTGAAGCTTCATGTATTTTTCGTAAATGACCGCAGCTAAGCTCTTTGTACGGGTGCCGTCCTCCTCGTCAAAGTAAAGGAATGCTTCTCTTATCATTCCGTCGTCTTCGTCCATAATCGGAGTCACAAAGCCCTGCTCGGTAGCTTCTCTGAGCGATTTATAAGGAATGACCTTATCCTCAGGGTACATATAGTTTATGTAAAGTTCTCCGTTTTCGTCCTCCATAAGCTTTTTCACGAAGGAGTAGCTGAAGCCGCTGACTACATTTCCGTGGACTTCACAGGCCTCTGCAAAACGAAGGTCGGCTTCAGCTCCCGTATCGCTGCTGAACAGCACATCAAAGCCCACTATGGCAGGCTTTATTTCATCGGAAACGCAAAGAGTCTCCATGAGCTCGGCATAAACGGAACGGTCCCACTCTGAAAAATCACCAAGCTTGTTCTGTGTTTCGTCGTCAATCCTGATTATGCATATTTTGCCGCTGACGGTATCAGGCTTATGATAAAGCAAATCCCCTGCCTTGGTATCGACAGTCCCGAAAACATTGAAAAATGCGCCAAGAAAAGCTGCCGCTGCGCATACGCCTGCAATTATGTACTTTTTCATATTGTCCTCCCCTGTGTTGATTTATGGTTATTATACCACAGCAAATGCATAATTGCAATTAAATTTTATTGACATCGGATTTTAAACCGTTTATAATAAAATCAGCTGATATGTAAATAATAGTCATAGTTTACTCAGAAAGGATTATTGCTATGAAATTTGCTTTTTTTGACGCCAAGCCCTATGATATACCTTCCTTTGAGGAATATGGCAGCACTGCGGGCGTGAAATTCAAATTCCTTGAAACAAAGCTCACCGAGGACACCGCCGACCTTGCAAAGGGATGTGACGGCGTATGCGTTTTTGTAAACGACACCGTGAACGCCGAGGTTATCGACAAACTACAAAGCCTCGGTGTAAGGCTTATTGCTCTCCGCTGCGCGGGCTACAACAACGTGGATATGAAACACGCGGAAGGAAAAATAACCATCGTGCGCGTTCCCGCATATTCTCCCTACGCAGTAGCCGAGCACGCAATGGCTATGCTTCTTACCTCCGTAAGACGTATCCACAAGGCGTATATCCGCACCAAGGACTTTAATTTCAGTCTGAACGGACTTACAGGCTTCGACCTCCACGGAAAGACTGTCGGTATTGTGGGCACAGGTAAAATCGGCCGTGTTTTTGCGGATATCTGCAAGGGCTTCGGTATGAAGATACTGGCTTATGACAAATTTCCGTCAGAAATCGAAGGCGTAAGCTATGTTACCCTTGACGAGCTTTTTGAGCAGAGTGATATTATCTCCCTTCACTGTCCGCTCACGAAAGAGACCGACCGCATGATAAATAAAAAGACTATCAGAAAAATGAAAAAGGGCGTTATCCTCATAAATACCTCTCGCGGCGCTCTTATTGATGCAGAGGCTCTCGTAGAAGGAATAAAAGAAAGACAGATAGGCGGCGCATGTCTGGACGTATATGAAGAAGAATCAGACTTTTTCTTCAATGATTTCTCGAACCATATAGTCCACGACGATATTCTTGCAAGACTTATATCAATGCCCAACGTTATCGTAACCTCCCATCAGGCCTTTCTTACCGAAGAAGCACTGAGAAATATTGCCGAAACCACCGTTGGTAACATTGTGAGCTTTTTTGAGACAGGCGAGTGCGAAAATAAGGTGAAGTAGCACTTAATTTCCATCTTGAATACCTGCGGATTTTATGATACAATAGTATTATATCGCATTATTCAAGCAGGTGTAAAAATGAAATACAAAAAAATCATAATAAACGGACGCTTCCTGTCGCAGAATATTACAGGCGTGCAGCGTTATGCAAGAGAAATATTCGCAGAACTGGACAAGCTGGCCGAAAATATTGAAATTATAATGGCGGTGGACAAGCACGCGGAAAATATCCCACACTACAAGAATATAAAGATTTATAAATGCGGCATTTTCAGCGGCACTCTCTGGGGACAGATAAGCCTGCCGCTTTTTGTGCTGAAAAACAAGGGGCTGTGCGTATCCGTTGCCAACGTTCCGCCGATTTTAACCCCTCACGTGATTGCTGTTCATGATGTAAATTTCAAGGTGAACAGGCAGTTCTTTTCAAAGGGTATTGCTCTCTGGTACAATTTTGCGTTCGGCGCGGTAATAAACCGTATAAAGGACATCATCACCATTTCCGAATTCAGCAAGAGCGAAATCTGCCGCGTATACAAAAAGGATTATAAAAATATCACCATAACCTATACAGGCTGGCAGCACTTTGAAAAGCTCCCCTATGACGAAAACGCGCTTCAGAAATACGGACTTGAAAAGGGAAAATTTTACTTCGCCATGAGCAGTATGTCGCCCAACAAGAATTTCAGATGGATAGCCGAGGCGGCAAGAAAAAATCCTGACTGCATTTTTGCCGTAAGCGGACAGGTCGACAAAAAGATTTTCGGAGACGGACAGTCCTTTGATGCACCCGGAAACATGAAATTCTTAGGCTACGTCAGTGACGGCGAAGCCAAAACCCTTATGCGTGACAGCCGCGCTTTCCTGTTTCCCACCTTCTACGAAGGCTTCGGAATGCCGCCGCTGGAGGCGCTCAGTACAGGCACTAAAGCCGTGGTTTCAGACGCCAACTGCATGAGGGAGATTTTCGGCAGCTGCGTTTATTATATCGACCCGAACAATCCCGACGTTGACCTTGAAAGGCTGCTGAAAAAAGAGGTAACTCCTCCCGACGGACTTCTTCAGAAATACAGCTGGAAAAAAGCGGCGGAAATTCTTTACAATGACATACTGATGAAATATTTTAAATAATATGATATGTCGTTGGGTAAAATAGCGGAAAAGCACGCAAAAAGCCCGTTTTGCTTGACTTTTGTATATATTAGTGGTATACTGGTAGAGTATGGGTTTGTTTAATAAAAACAACAGTTCTCCGCTTTTCCCATACGGCGGAGCTGTCCATTTTTTGGAGGAAGTATGAAAATTACAGCAGTTATTATGGCAGGAGGAAGAGGCGAACGCTTCTGGCCCCAGAGCCGTGTAAACCGTCCCAAGCAGTTTCTTTCGCTTACCGCCGACGGCGAAACAATGATTCAGAAAACAGTGACAAGATTATCTTCTCTTGTTGATATTGAGGACGTTTTTATCGTCACAAACAAGAGTTATCTTGACCTTGTAAAGGAACAGCTCCCCTCTCTTCCTGAAGAGAATATCATAGCTGAGCCTGCCGCACGTAATACAGCTCCCTGTATTGGTCTCGCCGCAGGAATTATCAGAAAAAAATATGATGACGACGCTATCATGCTGGTGCTTCCTTCAGACCATCTCATCAAATTCAACGCAATGTTCGTGGATATACTGAAGCAGGCTATAAAGGTTGCCGAAGACAACAAGAATCTTGTAACTATCGGTATTACACCCACATACCCCGAAACAGGCTACGGCTATATCAACTTCTCCAGCAGCGACACTGAATATCAGGGTGCCTACGAGGTTGTACGCTTCGTTGAAAAGCCTGATATCGACCGCGCAAAGCAGTATGTAAGCTCGGGTGAATACCTCTGGAACAGCGGTATGTTCGTGTGGAAAGCTTCTTCTATCCTCGCAAATATTGAAAAATATCTCCCCGATATGTATAAGGGGCTTGCAAAAATCAGCGAAACCTACGGAACAGAAACATTTGAAGAAACTCTCTGCAATATCTTCCCTCAGCTGAAATCAGAATCCATTGACTTCGGCGTTATGGAGCGCGCAGATGATATCTATACAATCCCCGGCAACTTCGGCTGGGACGACGTCGGAAGCTGGCTTGCCCTTGAAAGAATCAATCCCACCAACGAATACGGCAACATGGTAAAGGGCGACGTAATAAGCATCAACACCAAGAACTCCACCATCATCGGCGGAAAGAAGCTTATTGCAACCATCGGTCTTGACGACCTTATTGTTGTGGATACTGACGATGCAATCCTTATCTGTTCAAAGGACAGCTCTCAGGACGTAAAGAAGGTTATCGAAAACCTCAAAATCTGCAACAGAAACGAGTTAGTTTAATTTGAAAATTTCGGTTAATATAAATCCCCTGCTGAATAAGAATAAATCCGGGATAGGCTATTACCAGGCAGAACTGCTCAAAGCCTTTATGGAAAGCGGAACCGATGCTGATTTCTGTATGCAGTATTTCGACGCGCGAAACCGCGGAAAGACTCCGCCGCCCCACTGGCTTTCAGATTGCAGAAAGGAATGCTGCAAGGCTTTTCCGCTGGCAATTTACCAGCTTATCTGCGGTATTCTTCCATTCCCCTATAAGTGGCTTTTCCACGAAAAATCCGATATAACCATGTTTTTCAATTTCTTTCTTCCGCCATTTGTAAGCGGGAAAGGAATACTTGTGGTTTATGATACGGTCGTGAAGGACTGTCCCGAAACGGTGAATTTAAGAAACAAGCTTCTGCTGAAGCTTAATCTTCGTAAATCAATAAAAAGGGCAGACAGGATAATCACAATATCGCAGTTCAGCAAAAAACAGATTATAAAGCATTACGGCGCGGACGAAAGGAAAATAACCGTAATTCCCTGCGCTGCTGACAGAAATAAATTCTTCCCTGCTCCCGAAAACACTGTACTTCCCGCAGAAATCGCAGAAAAATACGGTATTCCAGAGAAGTATTACCTTTATCTGGGTACTCTTGAGCCTCGCAAGAATATTGCAAGGCTTATTGACGCATACGCCGCCGCAAAAGCAAAGGCCGATGTGCCTAAGCTGGTTATTGCAGGCGGAAAGGGCTGGATGTTTGATGAGATTTTCAGCCGCGTCAGGGAGCTTTCACTGGAAGATGACGTAATTTTTACAGGTTATGTTGAGGACAGCCATGTGCCTGAGCTTATGCGCTATGCCATGGCGTTCTGCTTCCCGTCCCTTTATGAGGGATTCGGAATGCCTCCGCTCGAAGCTATGGCGTGCGGTGTTCCTGTTATCGTTTCGGATTGCTCTTCGCTGCCCGAAGTTGTAGGAAACTGCGGAATACGTGTTGACCCTTATTCTGTCAGTGAAATCACTGACGCTATGCTTAAAATAATCGAGCCTGAATTTGCCGCAGAGCAAAAACAGGCTGGCATAAAGCGCGCCGCGGAATTTTCATGGCAGAAAAATGCGGAACTGCTTAAAAAATTAACAGAGGAGCCGATAAATGAGTAAGCTGAGAATTTTACAGGTTAATAAGCTTTATTCACCTTGGATCGGCGGAATAGAATCAATCGTGAAGCTGGTAGCCGAAGAGCTTAAGGACAGGACCGATATGCAGGTGCTTGTCTGTCAGCCAAAGGGCAAGGGCTGCAAGGAAGAAATAAACGGTATTCCTGTCACAAGAGCAGGAAGCCTCGGTATATTTTCCTCAATGCCTATCTCCTTTTCTCTGCCGTTTCTGGTCAGAAAATATTCAAAAAATTCAGATATAATCATACTTCACGACCCCTTCCCCCTCGGCGACCTTGCAGTGCTTTTATCGGGGTTCAGGGGAAAAGTTATCGTGTGGTGGCACAGTGATATTATAAAGCAGAAAAAAATGCTGAAGCTGATAAACCCCATTATTCATGGTATTTTAAAGCGTGCCGACGCAATATTCACCACCACAGAGGGCTCGCTGAACGGCTCGGCTTATCTGCCGCAGTACCGCGAAAAATGCCGCTTTGTTCCATTCGGAATCGACCCGGAGATATACCTTAATTCGCCGCTTACACCGATTCTTACGGAAAAGCTTTCGGACAGCGAAAGAAAAAAGGTGCTTTTTGTGGGACGGCTTATATACTACAAAGGTGTAGGCGTACTTATCGAAGCCTTCAAGAAGGTTAATAACGCCGAGCTTTTCATTGTAGGTACAGGCTCGGACGAGGAGCAGCTGAAGCAGGACGCTTCAGCTCTTGGAGACCGCGTTCATTTTATGGGCAATCTCTCTGACGAGGATCTGAAATCCGCTTTTGCCGACTGCGATATCTTTGTTCTCCCCTCAACCGCAAAGAGCGAAGCTTTCGGTATTGTCCAGCTTGAAGCCATGGTTTACGGCAAGCCCGTAATAAACACCGACCTTAAAACCAGTGTTCCTTATGTAAGCCTTGACGGGCAGACGGGAATCACTGTTAAGGCAGGCGATGTCGATGACCTCGCCGATGCAATAAATAGACTTGTTTCCGATGATAAACTGAGAAGCAGGTACGGCGAAAATGCCGCCAAGCGTATTCTTTCCGATTTTGAAAAGAATATGATGATGGAAAACGTTTATAATCAATGCACAAAATTGATGGAGGAATAATTCATGAAAAATGCACTTATCACAGGCGTAACAGGACAGGACGGTTCCTATCTCGCAGAATTTCTGCTTGAAAAGGGATACAATGTATACGGTCTTGTAAGACGTAAGTCCAGACTGGATTTCGGCAACCTTGAAGGCACAGCCGCAAAGGAAAAAATCAACTTTATCTTCGGCGATATCACCGATATGGCAGCTATGATAAACGCTATCAAGGAATCCCAGCCCGATGAAGTTTATAACCTCGCAGCCCAGTCCTTCGTTGCTCAGTCCTTCAGAGAGCCTGTTGCAAGCGCAAACATTACAGGTGTTGCCGCAGCAAATATTCTCGAAGCTATCCGCACAGTAAAGCCTGACGCAAAGTATTATCAGGCAAGCACCTCCGAAATGTTCGGCGGCTGTATTGAAGACCAGGGAGAAAACTTTGACGGTTACACCGAAAAAAGCTTCTTCCACCCCAGAAGTCCCTACGGCGTTGCAAAGCTCTACGCTCACTGGATTACACGTAACTACCGCGAAGGTTACAATATGTATGCCTGCTCCGGTATTCTCTTCAACCACGAAAGCGAAAGAAGAGGTCATGAATTCGTTACAAGAAAGATTACCGATGCCGCTGCAAGAATAAAGCTCGGCGTACAGGACTACCTTGAGCTCGGTAATATGGATGCAAAGCGTGACTGGGGCCACTCCAACGACTATATCAAGGCTATGTGGCTCATGCTTCAGCAGGATAAGGCTGAAGACTACGTAATCGCTTCTCATGAAACACATACTGTACGTGAATTTGTTGAGCTTTCCTTCAAGGCTCTCGGCATTGATGTGAAGTGGCAGGGTGAAGGTGTTAATGAAACAGGTATCGATGCTGCAACAGGAAAGACTATCGTAAGAATCAATCCTAAATTCTACCGCCCCGCAGAGGTTGACCTTCTCCTCGGTAACCCTGAAAAGGCTGAAAAGGAGCTTGGCTGGGTAAGAGAAATCTCCTTCCCCGAGCTTGTTGAAAGAATGGTAAAGAACGACCTCAGGCTGGTTGAAAAGGAAATCGCAAGAGCGTAAGGCGTGGAGTAAAAGAAATGAAAGCTTTAATAATAGGCGCCGGCGGATTTGTAGGTAGATATCTTATCAATGAACTTTCAGCCGAAAGAGGCTGGACGGTATGCGCTACAAAGCTGCCATGCGAAAAGCTTCAGGCAGATACAGACTTTATCTCCGCCGACCTGGATATACTGGACGAGGCAGCTGTAACGGCATTGCTTGAAGATTTTAAACCTGATTATATTTTTCACCTTGCGGCGCAAAGCTCTGTGGCGCTTTCATGGAAGAAGCCGGCTCTTACTGTCGATATAAATATAAAGGGCAGCATCAATCTTCTTGAAGCTGTCAGAAAAAACGGCTTGAAAGCAAGGATTATAATGATAGGCTCTGGCGAGGAGTACGGTCATGCTGCCAATAAGGATACGGCTGTTGATGAATCCACAGCGCCCGACCCGGGCAATATCTACGCAGTAACCAAGTATGCTCAGAATATGATAAGTGGTCTTTACTGCAAGGCTTACGAAATGGATATTATCTCCGTCCGCGCATTTAATCATATCGGTCCCGGTCAGCTTCCTCAGTTCGTGGTTGCGGATTTCTGCAAGCAGGCAGTTGAAATTGAACAGGGCAAAAAAGAACCTGTGATAAAGGTTGGAAATCTCGCCGCAAAGCGCGATTTTACAGATGTCCGTGATATTGTCCGCGCCTACGGCGAAATCGCCTTAAAGGGCAGAACTGGCGAAACCTATAACGTGGGCAGCGGAAGAGCTGTGCCCATTCAGAGTATTCTGAATAAAATCTGCCAGTTGTCCACCGCAGATATCAGAATTGAAACCGACCCTGAAAGATTCCGCCCCGCCGATGTTCCGAAAATCGAAGCGGATATAACAAAACTGAACAGAGATACAGGCTGGACACCTGTTATAGAAACAGAAAAATCACTTCTTGATATAATGGATTATTGGAGAAATTCCGATACTTAATTGTAAGGTAACATTTGCATTTTACGCGTGCAATTAAATTTCAAAGCCCCGCTGAATTACAGCGGGGCTTCATTATGTACTTGTTTATCAGTAAAGGCTTCCGTAAGCCGCACATGCTCTGTAATCAGCGCCCTCGGTGTCCTGTGTACCGAACGCGGACCATGCATGAGGTCTGAAAATTCTGCCCTCTGCCACGTTATGGAGAGAAACGGGAATACGGAGCATAGAAGCAAGAGTGATAAGATCGTCGCCGATATGACCGTATACAAAAGCACCGTGGTTAGCGCCCCAGTTTGCCATAACTGTATAAACGTCCTTGCAGGCTTCGTTGTTGCAGATAGGTGCAAACCATGTGGAAGGCCATGTCTTATCGGTTCTGTCAAGAAGAATCTTGTTTACATTTTCGGGAAGCTCAACTGTGTAGCCTTCTACAATCTGGATAGTAGGACCTAAGTTCTTTACATAATTAACTCTTGCGAAGGTGCAGGGCATAATACCCTTAGTGGAGAAGCTGGAGGAGAATCCGCCGCCTCTGAAATAACCAAGGTTTGCACAACACCACTTGGTATCATCAAGGCAAGCCTTGATATCTCCGTCGGTCATATCCCACCAGTTCTTCATAACGCTTTCACCTTCATCATTGGTAACAGCACCTGTGCCGTCAAGAGCAGCAGCACCGCTGTTGATAAGATGAATAAAGCCGTTTTCGGCAACACCCTCGGGCTTCCAGCCAGTTACTCTTTCAACTGCCGCAGGAGACCAGTAGGTTCTTACGTCAGCAAAGATAGCAGCCTTGCTTGTAAGCTGGTGAAGGAAAAGCTGTGTAACACCGTTGAGACCGTCATTCTCTGTCGCAAAAGGCATAGGCTCACGCTTGCCGTTCCAGTCGAAGGTGGAATTGAGAATTGCCTCGCTGAAATCTGCATTGGGCATGAAGTCTGTCCAGTTTCTCTGACCCTGGAAACCGCCGAGAACTGCATTCTTACCCTTTGCTTCTTCAAGCCAGCCCATTTCTTCAAGCTTCTTGTTTCCGTGGAGAATATCCATGAAGATGCAGGTCATCTTTGCGATAAACTTCCAGTTTTCTTCCTTTTCTTCGGGAGTAAGGAATGTACGCTGATAGAACATACCATCGGTAGGGTTGATATCTTCACCCTCCTTGCAGTTTTCCTTTATCCATGCAAGAGCCTTTTCATATTCAGCCTCATCATAAATTCCCAGCTTTTCGCGGCGGATAATTTCAGACATATCTACCCATTCAACGTGCATACCGAGGTATGAACGGAAGAAATCCTCGTTGCAGTAAGAACCTGCGATACCCATGGAAACCGCACCGATATTAACATAGCTCTTGTTTCTGATATCGCCGATTGCAACCGCACATCTTGCGAAACGGAGCAGCTTTTCAGCAACGTCAGCAGGGATTTCGGTATCGCCGATATCCTTAACATCATGACCGTAGATAGAGTAGCAGGGCATACCAATCTGAGCATAAGCAGACATTGCCGCAGCAAGGAACACTGCGCCGGGACGCTCTGTGCCGTTGAAGCCCCAGATTGCCTTGATTGTGTTGGGGTCTTCGTCAATAACCTGTGTTACATAACACCAGCAAGGGGAAACAGTGAGGGTTGCCACTACATTTTCCTTTGAAAATTTCTCTCTGCAGGCTGCACTTTCAGCTACACCGCCGATAGTTGTATCTGCGATTACGCACTCTACGGGTTCACCGCTTGCGTGACGCACATTCTTTGTGATAAAATCAGCCGCAGCCTTTGCAAGCTCCATAGTCTGAACCTCAAGGCTTTCTCTGATACCGAACTGTCTGCCGTCAATTACGGGTCTGATACCGATTTTTGCTAACATAATTCATTTTTCCTTTCATTTACGTTTTCTGCAACCGATAAAAACGATTACATAAATTCATCTATCATTATAACAAAAAAATCAGTAAAAAGCAATAGCATTTTACCGATTTTTAACAATTTTTCATCATTGACAAACTTCCGCAAATATGCTACAATTTTTAAACTAAGGAGTGATAGAAATGGCGAAATATGAGTTTGGTATAATGGAAAATCCGCCCGTTAAGGGGAAGAGATATGACGAGTACAATCCTAAAAAATACCCGCGGCTGATATATGTTTATGATGACGACCTGGACCCGTTTCTTCCGATGATGAACGGCGAAATTTATTGGCACACCCTTGATGTCAGAGCAGATGTTATCGCTATGGCGGGGATAAACCTTATTCCGCCGCATACCTGCCTTGAATTTGCAAAAATAATCGCAGCCTCACCTGCCCTGTCGGAGCTTGAAAACCTACTCAGGACAGCTCATAGTGAAGAAAAGTTCGTAATCCTCTTCGGGCTGTAATCATATATAAAATCGGACGGTCATAGGGGGCCCCTATGGGCAATTCCCGCCTTTCATAAGAAACAATTAATCCCGCAGTTCTAAAACGGCGGGATTAAAAGCTTTTATATGGGCGTCACATAATTAACCGCCCGTAATATATTCGGCAATACAGCTTACACCTATCCAGAGAAATATTGCAGCCAGAAAAAGTTCCATAATAAAAACGCCGATGCCGCCGATATTCCGCTTATGGTTTTTCAGCTCATAAACCGTCTTGAAATAATTGGGATTGCTTTTCTTGTAATATATATGCGCTGCACCCCTATGCTCCTCAGGAACAGCCTTTTTATAAATCTTCCCGTCCACGGTATATTCAATGATTTTTTCTCTGCCTCGGATAAGCTTTACGCCCGACCTGTAATCATATTTTGAAGGCGGAGCTTTTTCCGTGTAATCCCTTACTCCCACTACCTTAGCACGGGTTTTCGCCCATCTTTTTGATTTCGGTATACGCGGAACAAAAAAGTGAAGGTTAACTCCGAAAAAGATGATGCAAACGCCGAGCGCAACGAAGGCAATGCTCGCCGAAAGAGTGAAAATGTCTTCAAAAATCATAGCGGCAGCTCACCTCTTGCAGCTTTTTCAAGCTCGCGTACCTGAAGCAGCTTATCCGACTCAAATATAGGATTGCTTTTCTGCACCTCCGCCTGAGCTTCAGCAAGTGACAGCATAAAACGATTCTCATCACCCAGCTTTTTGTAAATATAAACCCGCAAAGTGTAGAAAGCCACAGTATATTCACCACGCCACTTATCAATAGCATAATTGCAGATACCCAGGGCACGTTCAAACCTCCCTGCAAGGCAGTCTGCCGTAGCTGTCATAAGGTCTAGTCCCTGAAAGCTGCCACCATAGAAAAAGCGCAGTGCTTTTGAATTTATAAACTTATGGTTATGACGCCAGATATCATCCGCCAGTGCAGAATTGCCCATGTAAAGGGCGGTATTCATATACACAAAAATATATGCCAGACGGCTCGGTACATCAGTTTCAGGAATTTTCAATGTATTGAGCACAGCAATGGCGGATTCGTAATCGCCAAGTTGCTGATAAATCTCGGCAAACTCAATGTAATCTGAAGTTACTTTCGGTTTATTTCTGATAAATTCCTTCTCAAAGGCGTAGAAATATTCAAGGCAGAAGCCCTTATCATTACGGATTTTATAAACCTTGTATTTTCTTCCGAAAAGCAGAAGAATTACAGGCAGAGCGCTGAACAAACACAGTATGGCCGGTATAAGAAGTATCATAAGCGCAAATCCGCCCAGATTTTCCTTGCCGCCCGAAGCTATGTACGCAATAAACAGGACAATATTGAACAGTTCATAAATAAGTATAGCCTTCCATACTCCTTTAAAAGTACTGAGCAAAGTTTTGCCTATATATCTTAATGCAAATTCCATAGCGTTCTCCTTAAAAATCGGAAATATCACCTCGAGCCGCTTTTTCTGCGCTCTGTATAAGCTCGTTATGCAGATATTCAAGCGACGGTTTCCAGCCTTTGATTGCCGAGTAAAATTCCTGCAATGTACTCTGCGATTCGTCATCTCTGCCTAGCTTTTTCAGAGAATAAATTTTAATCACCATAAAATCAAACCTGCCGCCGTCCGAGTTGCCCTCGGGGTAAACCCGCAGTATATCCTCACAGGTCTTTAATGCACGCTCATAGCGTCCCGCCGCACAGTCGGCATAAACCATAGCGAGATACAACTGATTTCCATGCATATCCAGATTAGGGTTATTGATATTGGCGTTTATAAAATCCTGATTGCACATCCATACGTCATCGGCAAGAGCAGGGTTATCCATCTTTACTGCCAGCATCATATATGTAAAAATATAGAGTGCGCGTTGGTTTATATCTGTTTCGGGAACTTTAAGTGCATTAAGAATATCGATAGCTGTATTATAGTTTTTAAGTTCCATGTGAATTGTGGCATAACTTATATACAGGCTGTTATCTATGGGCTTTCCGAATATGAAATTTTCTTCAAAGGCATGGAGATATTCGGGGCAAAAGCCTTTTTTATTAAGTATACCATATACTTTCACGAACTTACGCCCCATAATTGCAGTGATTACCGCAAAGAGCAGATAACAGAGCAGAACCGCACCGACAGTCCAGCGCACTACATCAATAATCCATCCGTCCTTAAAACCGCGCACTGCCGCTATTATTAAGCGAAACGCCAGTATAGTCAGCGAAAATTTCAAAACATCTTTCGGTATAAGCTTAAGTATCCTCTTATAGCTGTCCCACCAGAATTTTAATGCGAACCTCATAATTTCCTCCTGATTATTTTATAAGCATAATAGCGGCAGCGATAAATGCAATACCAAAAATAATCATAAAAACTGCTATAGAATTATGACCGCGCGGACCTTCCTTTTCAGTTCTGATAAAATCAGGGTTATTCTTTTTATAATATATTTTCAGGCTGCCTTCGTATGAATCTGAAACATATTTTTTATATATTCTCCCATCTACGGTATACTCTATTTCCTTTTCATAGCCTTCGCGGTATGCAGGTCTTGCCGCCCTTGAATGAGATGGCGGATTGGGCGTTACATAATGATGTCTGCCTACCACCTTTGCAGTAGTTTCCGCCCAGTTTTTTCTGCTGTTGACACAAATAGTGTAAATTGCAAGCCCAATGATAAAAAGGCCGGCAAGAATAAGTAATACAATTGCAATAATTTCTTCTATTGTCATATTTTTTCCTTTCAAAAAACCTGCAAAGGCACTGCCCTTGCAGGTTTTCATTTGTTAATTAAGCTGACAGACTATTGCTGAACCTTTCGGCTTAAGAGAAGTAATCAATACCACCCTTGAACATAGGCTGTTCCTTCTTACCGTCTACGTTTACACAGCAGTTATCAGAGATACGCTCGCTGTGACCCATCTTACCGAATACTCGGCCGTCGGGAGAAATAATACCCTCAATAGCGTACATGGAGCTGTTGGGATTGTAGCGTAAATCCATTGTGGGGTTACCGCTTAAATCAACGTACTGGGTTGCAACCTGTCCGTTTTCAATAAGCTTTCTGATAACCTCATCGCTTGCTACGAAGCGGCCTTCACCGTGAGAAATCGGGATTGTGTATATTTCATCAACCTTGCAGTGCATGAGCCAGGGAGTCTTGTCTGTACAGATTCTTGTATTGACAAGCTGAGACTGGTGTCTGCCGATAGTGTTGAATGTGAGAGTGGGGCTTTCCTCAGTCAGAGGTACAATTTCACCGAAAGGAACAAGACCCAGCTTGATAAGCGCCTGGAAGCCGTTGCAGATACCAAGCATAAGACCATCACGCTTGTAGAGCATTTCATGAACTGCTTCCTTGACCTTGGGGTTACGGAAGAATGCGTTGATGAACTTACCAGAACCTTCAGGCTCGTCACCGCCGCTGAAGCCGCCGGGTACCGCGATAATCTGGCTCTGCTTGATAAGCTCTGCGAAAGCGTCTACCGATTCCTCCATGGACTTTGCGTCGAGGTTTCTTACAACGAACTGAGTTGAAATACCGCCGTAACGGTTGAATGCGTCAGCCATGTCATATTCGCCGTTTGTTCCGGGGAATGCAGGAATAAGAACACGGGGCTTTGCAATCTTGTTAGCGGGAGCGCAGATATTTGTGCAGCCGCCTGTGTAGCTGATTTTCTCGGGAGCAGGCATTTCCTTTACAGTATCTCTGAAGATAGGTTCAAGAACTGCATCCCACTTCTTTTCAAGAGCAGCCATGTCAACAACAACGTCGCCGCTGTAAATCTTGTATTCGTCGATAGTTTCACCGATAAGCTCTGCGCCTTCAATTTCGTCGTTAGCTTCGATAATGAACGCACCGTAGCAGAGGCTGAACAGGTCGTCGTCAGTAAGGTTGTTAAGCTTTGCACCTACGTGATTACCGAGAGCCATCTTGAAGATACCTTCTGCAAGACCGCCGTTTGCATAGGACCATACGGAGAGAGCCTTGCCCTCTGCAATTGCCTTTTCAACAACTGCAAATACTTCCTTTACGTTGTCAAAATCAGGAAGCATATTTTCATCATACTTGGGCATTACACGGTAAATCTTGCTGAAAGGACACTTGAATTCAGCGGAGATAACCTTATCTGCCTTTGCTGTGGAAACCGCGAAGGAAACCAGTGTGGGCGGAACATCAATATGCTCGAAGGTACCGCTCATTGAGTCCTTACCGCCGATTGCACCGCAGCCCAGTTCAAGCTGTGCCTTATATGCACCGAGGAGTGCGCTGAAGGGCTTGCCCCAGCGTGCGGGGTTACCCTGAGTTCTTTCAAAATATTCCTGGAATGTGAGCCAGCACTTCTTGCTGCTGCCGCCTGCTGCAACAATCTTTGCAATAGACTCGATTACCGCAAGCATAGCGCTGTGGTAGGGAGACTGAACAGCAACCGCAGGGTTGTAGCCCCAACCCATGAGAGAAGCGGTTGTTGTCTTGGCGTCAAGTACGGGAATTTTTGCAGCCATAGCCTGTACAGGTGTCTGCTGTGTTCTTCCCGAGAAGGGCATAAGCACGGTAGCTGCGCCGACAGTTGAGTCGAAACGCTGAACAAGTGCTCTCTGAGAGCATACGTTAAGGTCTGTAACCAGCTTTTCCCAGTCTTCGGCTGTGTTCTTATATTCAGTCTTGTAGGAAACTGTGGGAGCAGGCACGGAAATTTCAGTGTGCTTTTCAGCACCGTTGGAGTTAAGGAACTCGCGGGAGATATCGCAGATTGTCTTGCCGTTCCAGTTCATTCTGAGTCTGGGTTCAGCCTCAACAACAGCTACGGGAGTAGCTTCGAGGTTTTCGATACCTGCAAGCTCTATGAACTTTTCAACGTCGTTCTTATCAACAACAACAGCCATTCTTTCCTGAGATTCGGAAATAGCAAGCTCTGTGCCGTCAAGACCGTCGTACTTCTTGGGAACTGCATTAAGGTCGATAGTAAGACCGTCAGCAAGCTCGCCGATAGCTACGGAAACGCCGCCTGCGCCGAAGTCGTTACATCTCTTTATAAGTGTTGTAGCTTCACGCTTTCTGAATAAGCGCTGGAGCTTTCTTTCAATAGGAGCGTTACCCTTCTGAACCTCTGCGCCGCAGGATTCAAGAGAAGCTACGCTGTGAGACTTGGAGGAGCCTGTTGCACCGCCGCAGCCGTCACGGCCTGTACGTCCGCCCAGGAGTACGATAACATCGCCGGGAGCAGGTCTTTCACGTCTTACATGGTCAGCGGGAGCAGCTGCGATAACCGCACCGATTTCCATACGCTTAGCCATATAGCCGGGGTGATAGATTTCAGCAACGTGACCTGTTGCAAGACCAATCTGGTTACCATAGGAAGAATAACCTGCGGCAGCGGTTGTTGTAATCTTTCTGGGGGGTAATTTACCCTCAATTGTTTCGGAAACAGGAAGCAGCGGGTCGCTGGCACCTGTTACACGCATAGCCTGATATACATAAGCACGACCTGAAAGCGGGTCGCGGATTGCACCGCCGAGACAGGTAGCCGCACCGCCGAAAGGTTCGATTTCAGTGGGGTGGT
>JAFUNV010000042.1 GCA_017472865.1 Ruminiclostridium sp.
ACACGGCGGCGGTGCTTTCTCCGGTAAGGACCCGACAAAGGTTGACCGTTCCGCAGCTTATGCAGCTAGATATGTTGCAAAGAACATTGTTGCTGCAGGACTTGCTGAAAAGTGCGAGGTTGAGCTTGCTTATGCTATCGGCGTTGCAACTCCCGTATCTGTTTTCGTTGATACATTCGGCACAGGCAAGGTAGGCGATGACAAGATAAGCGAAGCTGTAAACAAGGTATTTGATTTAAGACCTGCGGCTATTATCTCCGCGCTTGAACTCAGAAAGCCCCAGTACAAGGCTCTTGCAGCTTACGGTCACATGGGACGCGAGGAGCTTGGCGTTGCATGGGAAAAGACCGATAAGGTTGAAGAATTAAAGGCAGCAATCAAGTAATACTATATCCGCCCTGCAAATGCAGGGCGGTTCGCCTTATAGGGAGAAAAAATATGGAAACGACACAGAAAGAATACCCCGAAAGAACGCTTAAACAGGAGATTTTCTATAATATAGCGTACGCATTCTGGATAGGTATTGTTCCGCTTCTGACATTATTTATAATTCAGTTTATTTATTCTTTGATACACGATAGTCAGCCCTTATTTTCGGTTGGTTCTTTTGTTGTTGCTTTTATTCTTGATTTTGCATTTATGTCCGCATTGCTTCCTCACCGACCTGTTTCAATAAACAGACTTACTATCCCTGTTTATATCCGTTTCGCGTGGCAGTTCGGCGTATGGGCACTGTGCTTTATAGCTGATACGGTCAGGCATAAAGACTATGATAACGGTTTATTCATCATTACGGGGAATTGTCTGGAGATTTTTTCCGCTGAGTATTTCTATGAAATGAATCATACTGATATTCTGCCCGTATATATTATAACCGAGCTGCTGGTAATTGCCGCATTTGTTATTGTGGTTCTCCGCAGGCGTAAAAAATACGGTACGGACGGGAAAAAGCTGTCTTTAAAGACGCTCGCCATTGTGCTGCTGCCGATTTCATTACTGGTAAGCAGTTCGTTTGCTGTGCATGGCATAGTTTACAGAAATGTTATAACCGACCTTACTTATGAGGAGAAAAATGAATATCTCGGCGGTCATGGATTTCAGTATGAGGGTGGTTGGTCAAGTATAGATTTAAAGCCCTATTATGTTGAGAATGAGGAAAATATTCTGGCAAAGCTTAATGAGCCTGCTGAATTTGTCATAACAAATCCCGAGGATATGCCCGTGCTTGACGGTGCGGAGGCGGCTTATCCCGTGTTCTCTGCTTTTGCGAATGCTTGTTATGAAAATATAGAGGAAATTCAGACAATAGCCAAGGAGGACGAGGGGCAACCAAAGCCTGTACGTTTTACCAACACAGTCAACGCCTTTGAGGAGCTTATAGCGGGCGAGGTTGACATCTTCTTCGGTGCAAGACCCTCCGAGGCACAGAAAAAGCTTGCCGAGGATGCAGGAAAAGAGCTTGTTTTAACCCCGATAGGTAAAGAGGCATTTGTATTTTTTGTAAGCAGGGAAAATCCCGTGGACGGTCTTACCGCACAGCAGATTAAGGATATCTATTCGGGAAAAATCACCAACTGGGTAAGCGTGGGCGGCGGCGTTGAAAAAATTCTGGCGTTTCAGCGTCCCGAAAACTCAGGCTCGCAGACCATGATGCAGTATTTTATGGGTGATACCCCTCTTAAAGAGCCGCTTAGGGTAGAGTTTGAAATGTCTATGATAGGCGTTATAAACGAGGTGGCAAATTACCGCAACGGCTCTGCTTCAATCGGTTACTCCTTCCGCTATTATTCTTCAATCAGCGGTTCGGAGGACATAAAGCTTCTGGCGGTTGACGGCGTTTATCCCGACGAGGCTTCAATTTCCGACGGAAGTTATCCGCTTACCACAGAGCTTTACGCTGTGACTCTTAAAGATAACGGCAATGAAAATATTAAACCGTTTCTTGAATGGATGACAGGTAAGCAGGGTCAGAAGCTTGTTGCTGATACGGGGTATGTGGCGGTTAATTAATAAAGATAAGAGGACGGTCAGAAAAACCGTCCTCTTTTATGTTATGTACTGAAATGAAAATTTACCTGATTCTGAAAATCCTCGGGATTGGTAAAAACCTCCGCCATCACTGAATGCTTTCCATCATCTGATAAATACAGGTCTATAATTCTGCGGGTTTCGCCCTCGCTTACAACGTCGGAAGAAAAAGAACAGCCATTTCCATCACAATCAGTAATTTTCATACCGATACCCAGTGAAATAATTGTGCCGCTGTCCCTGACGCAGGTGTTTCTGACCTCGGGTGTAGCTGAAAGGGCAGGGTTGTTTTCAAAAACAACTGTCCCGTCGAAAAGTCCGTTCGAGAATAAAGGCGTGTATAATTTTCCGCTTATTCTAAGAGTTTCGTCAGCTATTTCGCCTGTGGCTTTATTTGTCAGCTGCCCAGAAACGCTCATCTCTATATCTTCGGGCAGCCACGAGATGCCGTAGCCGATACCTCCCATAAGCAATATGCCGAGTATTATTAAAACGATTATTTTTTTCATAAAATCACCTCTTTTAAAAAATATAGCATATTTAACAAAAAATGTCAATACAGGTATTGACAAAGCCGATATGTTGTGATATAATGGCGATTACCACTCTCAAAAAAGGAAGGAGAAATGAATATGAAGTACACATCGGCAGAAGCTGCAAAGCTTTTACGCAGACTTAACGACGATTATTATGCCCTTATCTCAATGGAGGAGAGAAGCAGGGATTTTCTCGCAGCCATGGGCGAGGATGTAGAATCCGTCCGTCCCGAATATGATTATGAAAAAACTCAGGAAAAGCTTTCTGAGCTTGAAGCGCAGATTCGCACAGTGAAGCACGCTATCAATGTTTTCAACTCAACCCATATAGTTGAAGGCTTCGACATGACTATCGACGCTATGCTTATTTTCATTCCTCAGCTGTCCCGCAGAAAGGAAAAGCTTTTTGTCATGAAGTCGCGCCTTCCCAAGGTGCGTGAAAATGCCTATGGCAGAAACACCACCATAATCGACTACCGCTACATAAATTATGACCTCGCAAAGGTTGAAGAGGATTACCGTAAGGTCTCCGACCTGCTTGCAAAGGCACAGACCGCCCTTGACGTAGTTAATACCACAGCGACAATGGAAATTGACCTGTGATATTTTTCCGTCAGCCTCGGGTTCGCACATTGTGCAGCTGGGATGATTATAACGAAGAATAAGGTTCAAGGTTAATGCTTATATGTTATTTCTTTTTGTTATTTATTTTCGTTTTTGTTCAATGTAAAAATCCAATGATTTTTTAATTTTTCTGAGGCTGAGAAAACCTTTCGGCGGCGGAGGTTCGGTTATATGCTGCTGAAAAGGCCCTGCAGATGACTTGTCATCTGCAGGGCTGATTTTTATTTCTTTGTAAATTTCATTTCAGCGGTGAATTTTCCGTCTTTTGCCGTAGCTGTAAAGCCGAACTTATGCATTGCGGCAATATTCTTGACAATTGAAAGTCCCAGGCCGCTGCCATCTGTATGGCGGCTTTCATCGCCTTTTACAAAAGGTGTGCATAGCTCGTCACTGGTTTTCGCAAGGATCTTGTCGCAGTCATTACCCATGGTGAACAGCTTTTCATTGCCTGTAACTCTGACAACACTGCTTTCGGGAGCGTAAGCAGCCGCGTTTGCGAAAAGGTTTCCGAGAGCCTGCACCATCAGATTTTTATCCGCATTGATTTTTCCGCTGCAATTTATATCAAAGGTGATATTCTTTTCTTCTGCGCTTCTGCCGTAAAGCGATACTGCTTCTCCGACCAATGCTTTAAGGTCGGTTTCCTCGGGTGAGGGCTCGGCATTTTCTACCTTCGCAAGCTCCAGCGTATTTGTGATAATATCGTTCATGCGCTGTACATTTTCAAGAACTGCGTCAGCGTAGTAATCCTTCTTTTCGGTGCGTATATTGTTTTTAAGATTTTCCGCATAGCCTAAAATTGCCGTAAGGGGAGTTTTAAGGTCGTGAGCAAGAGCGTTTGTCATATTGCGGCGGTATTCGTTCAGCTCATACTGCTTTTCATACTTGTTGTAGGCGAGGTAAGCGGTGCAGAACGAAAACAGTAAAGCGGTAAGGATTGAATTTGCTGTAATAGCAAAGTATAAATTGCCTAATTCTGCCCAGTGGTCATAATTGTAAAGATGGTATAACTTATAGTAGTTTTCGGTGTCGTTGATAAAGCCGACGCCTGAAAGGGTATACTCCTTTTTGGCATTGCCGTTTTCTGCAGAAGCAACTGCGTCAGCAAGGATTTCCTTATTTCTTGTACCTGCCTCACGCCAGTAAAAATCATCATTATGAATATAGGTATATTCATCTTTGTTTTCGGGCGTGAAATCAAGGGTTTCTGCTACGGTCTCAAAATCATTTTCAAAAACGGTAACTGTTCCGGGGATAAATAATCCGTCTTTTACGTAGGCTTCATTGATTTCAAAAACGTGCGCTGTGTTAGTATTTATACAGTCGTCAAGCACAGCGAGAAATTCTTCCGAGCCGCATTTGTAGACATCGGTAACTGCGTTGCTGTCAACAACCCCCTTTTCACGCTGATGGACAAGGAACGCGTTCCATTCCGAGGTGGCGATTACATTGTAGTTTTCATCAACATAGGAATAAGCTACCTGATTGCAATTGCTTCTGTAATCAATTGCATCTGCAAGAATAAACGATATTTTTTCAGGGGTATCATAGCCGCCTGCTACATATTCCTCTATGTTGTCTCTAACCATAAGGCTCTGGGCTTCCATATCGCTGACTTTATTCATGTACATAACCACGAACATAAGTATGTTGGCTAAGGTTGAAATGGCTACCAATGCGGCGCCCCACGCAACAAGTCTTTTTACAAGAAAATTTGAAAATGTAAGCTTCTTTTTCATATTAACCTCTCAATCTGTAAGCTTATACCCCTTTGTGACGACGGTTTTCACCTGACCGCCTGCGTCGCCCAGAGCCTTGCGGAGCTTTTTTATATGGTTATCCACAACTCGGTCGCTGCCGAAATAATCAGCGCCCCACACCTTATCTAAAAGAGTGTCGCGGCTTACGACCCAGTTCTTGTGCTCCATAAGGTATTTGAGCATTGCAAATTCCTTCGGTGCAAGCTCTGTCTGTTTTCCTGCGGCGGTAACACGCAGGGTTATAAGATTCATTCGTATTTCACCGCATACAAGCTCTTTTTCGATAACCATGCCCTTTGAGCGCTTAAGCACAGCGTTTGCCTTTGCATAAAGCTCAGCAGGGGAGAAGGGCTTTACTATGTAATCGTCACAGCCCAGCTCATATCCGTAGAGAACGTCTTCTTCTCTGGCTCTTGCGGTGATAAAGATAACGGGAACGATACTGCTTCTGCGGATTTCACGGCAGAGTGAAAAGCCGTCTATGCCGGGGAGCATAACGTCGAGAAATACAAGGTCAAATTCCTCGCGGAGAAGAGCAAGCCCCTCGTTGCCGTCCTGCGCAGTGACGATTTCCATATTGTCCTCGCTTTTCGCTGAAAAATAGTCCTCAATTATTTCTCTTATGCGGCGGTCGTCTTCCACCAGTAAAATCCTGTAAGCCATATTTCTGACCTTTCCCTTTCGTCGGAGTTTTCCTCCGTTGAGATTAATATAACAGACCTATGTATCCTTTGTGTATCCTCGGTTGGTCTTTTTGCAACAAAAAACCGATATGAAGCATAGCTCCATATCGGCTGACATTTTCACATTATTTATGCATGTGCTGTCTTTCAATTCTTTCCTGTTCCTCACGCTTTTCCTTCTCAATCTGGTATTCTTCGGGATAAAGAACCATTTTTATATGGTCGAGGAGGAGCTGCTTCTTAGGCGGTTTGATGACATAACCGTCAGGGCTTAAGGTAAGGAGCTTGATAACAGTTTTTTTGTCGCTGCTGCCTGTCAGGAAAATTACGGGAATATCCTTTGTAAGCTTGTCCTTGCGGAGAATCTTTAGAGTTTCCTCGCCGTTCATATCGGGCATTTCATAATCAAGCAGGATAATATCAGGGATTTTGATTTCAAAGGACTTGAAAGCCTGCTCACTGGATATAGCGATACGTACGTCGTAATATTTATCCAGCATTTCTTTTACTGTTCTTAAAAGTATTGTATTATCATCAATAATAAGTACGGTGGGCTTTGCCGGAAGCTCCTTTTTTTTCTCGCCGCCGCCGATAAGCCTTTGCAGTGTATCATCAACGCTTTCCTGGGTTACAGGAGTGATGTTCTCACGAGAGTTGAGCTTAGTATTCTCTTCCATGTTGCTAATTCTTCCTCCAAGCTATCAAAAAAACAAATAAATACTTACTTAGTATTAGTATAGCATAACAAAGCAAAAAAAGCAATAGAAAAATGCAAAATTCTGACATTTCATGAAAGTTTCACAAGAACCGTACTCTTTATTCAAGCCCTTTCTTTTTAAAAGCAACAGCAAATAGTACAATTGCTGTAAGAAAATTTGCTGATATTATAATAATACTCTCAGGTTTTATTTCGGTAGTTCCCAGTCCATTTATGAGAATACTCATCTGCTGAGAGTAGGTAACTCCTGCTATTTTCTCAATGCTCTCGTTGAACATGGAAAGCATGGGGAGAAAGGAGAAAACCATCATAACAGGAACAGTTACCGAAGTCGCTGCCATCTGATTTTTGCTGAACACGCCTATTACTGCACCTATAAGTGATGAAAGGAGAATACCGACTGACATAATGAGCATAAACACACAGAAATCCATTCCCTCGTAACTGCCGCATACTGCAAAAACCGCAGCCCCAGCCATACACATGAGCCATACATACAGACCCACGCCGATAAGATATTCGAAGGGCTTCACATTGCTCATCATAAGAGCACGCAAGGTATTCTTTTCCTTTTCTTCAGAGATGATGGCCGACATACAGGTAAGCGGTGCCATTCCCACGAACATAACCGAAAACATTTTTACAAAGAAATGCTCGGGCATATCATCAAGAGTAATAGTATTCTCCATAACAACCGCAAGTATGGGCATCATAAGAAACTGAATAAGGATAGTCTTGTTTTTGAAGGTTTCCTTAAGCTGCTTAAGAAAAACCGCATCTATATTTTTCATGCTGTAAGCTCCTTTCCCGTAAGCTCCATGAATACCATTTCAAGGTCGGGCTCCGTTGTGTGGATAGTTTCTGCTCTGCCTGACTTTATAAGTTCAGAAATAATTTCTGCTGAATTTTCATCGTGTGGGATTTCTTTTTCCGTTCCGTCAGTAAGATGAATTTTCAGTTTTTTCTGATGATTATATCTGCGGCAGATTTCCTTGGGACTGCCATACTCCACAATCTTCCCCTCGTTTAAAAGCGCGATATTATTACATAACTTTTCCGCTTCACGCATTGTGTGGGTTGTGAGGAAAATCGTCTTGCCCTTATCCTTTTCCGCAAGTATCATTTTCTGTATCTCATCGGCAGTTGCAGGGTCAAGCCCGCTGGTAGGTTCGTCAAGGAAAAGTATTTCAGGGTCAATCATAAACACCCGTGCAAGGCGCAGACGACTTTTCATACCCTTGGAGAGATTTGAAGCGGCGGTCTTTTTTGCTTCCGATAACCCTACTGCTTCAAGGGCTTTGTTTATTCTGTCATTTCCGATATCGTATACTCTTGCGAATATTTTAAGGTTGTCAAAACAGCTCAGCCTGTCATAAACGCCGAAATTATCCATCATAATTCCGAAGCGGCTGTAATCCTTGCCTGTAAGCTTCTGAGAATCGACACCATTTATAATTGAAGTACCATTCTCAGCCTTAAGCTGTCCCGTAAGGATTTTTATTAGGGTCGTTTTGCCTGCACCCGAAGGACCGAGAAGCCCGAAAATTTCGCCCTTCCCGATTTTAAGGCTTATATTATCGAGAACTTTTTTCTCGCCGAAGGCTTTTGTGATATTCCTTATAGAAATTGAATTTTCCATTATTGCTCCTCCTTGAAACGCTTGAGTGCTTCTTCAAGCTTCTTGTTTTCCTGTTTTTCAGAAAGAACAGATACAAACGTGCTGACAACACAGCTTACTATAAAGCACAGGATAAACATTACCCACGCTCTTATTTCTGTTACAGGAAACCAGCCGAAAGCGAAAACAAATACTACAATTACTGCTACAACGCTTGCAAACATCAGAATTATCCTTAACGCAACGGGCATTTTCTTTATTATCGTATCCGTCATAAAAACAAAACGCAGAGTGCAGATGATTGCCACCACAGAAAGAAATTGCAACAGCGTTCCGATTGAAATTCCTTTACTGCCAAGCGTGAAAATTGTCGAAACCTCTTTTGCGTCATCTCCGAACACAATGGCAAATATGCTCATTAAAAGAACGATTATTCCGAAGAGCATAAAAACCTGTGAAAGAAAGCCCAGTATTCCTTTTTTCTTATCCATTTACTTTACCCCCAGTCTGTGCTTCAGTTCATCGGCGTACTGTCTCGATACAATTATCTGCTCGCCGTTTTCCAGTGTCAGTCTTATTTTCCTGTCAAGCTCTGCTTTCAGTGAACGTATGAATTTAAGCTGAACAAGGCAGGATTTGCTTATGCGGAGAAAACCGCCCTGACAAAGCTGTTCTTCTATTTCGTACAGCTTCAGCTTCGACTCAAAGCAATCCTCTTCGGTGTAGACAAAGGTTTTCCTGTCCACCGACTCTACGTAGATTATCTTTGCGGCGTCGATTATGTACGACTCGCCGTCCTTGTCTGCCATAAGCTGCCTGTCAAGAATACGGAGCGTAGCTATTATTTTTTCTATCTCAGGCGTAAGACTTCTGCTGTTTATGACAATCTCTGTGTCTGAAATATTTTCGTTTATGTTGATTGAGATTTTCAATTCATCATCTCCTTCTGTTGTTATCTTAGCACAGGTGAAAGGGTTTTGCAACCGTTTTTGCATGACCTGCCGTTTTTGGTTACTGAAATACAGAAAAGCCGCCTGTTGGTGACAGACGGCATATATTATTTATGTAATACTATAACAGCGTGACATTCGCTCAAATCCTGTGACTTTACAGTGATATTATAGCCGTCTTCGGTTTCCAGATAGAGGCATTTCACGGTTTCGCCATATCTTACAGCCTTGCGGTACATTATCTCAAATTCGCTGCATTCGCCCTTTTCATAGACTTCTTCAGGCAGAACGAGATTTGCAAGGTCGAGATAAAAGACGTTGTTCATGTGATTATTGGCGTCTATAAAATTGCGGTCGATATAGAATTCTTTTTCAAAGGAATATTCTTCGCATTCCTTCAGTTTTTCCGTCCAGGGTGAAGGGAAATTAGTACGGTCAGGCTCGCTGCCGTAAACCGAAAAGGTTTCGGGAGAAATTCTCTCGGGCTTCAGAGTTGCGGCATTTACACGCACCCAGTTGGAAAGTCCCGTTACTGCAAGTTCGCCGTTTTCTGTGTATATTTCAAATTCACGTGAAGCTGAAACACCCTTTGTACAGCGGCTCCATGTGCATGCTTTTACCTTTTCTTCATGCTCGGCACGCTTGTGGATTTTTACATGATATGCTTTTAAAAACCACCTTGATTCCGAGGTTTTCATGCCGTCGCCTACCTTGCTGCTGTGCATACATGAAACATTTTCAAACAGCTTCAGCACCGCTGTGTTGGACATTCTGAAATCCTTGTTGATATCGCTGTAACCTATGTAGAAATTTTCTTCAAAAACCATTTTTGTGACCTTTCCTCTCAAATTGAATATCTTTTTCTGAACTTTTCCGGATATTCATTGAACAGCCTTTCCGCCATATTGTCGCAGATTTCAATAAGCGCCTGTTCATAGTTGCACTGAAAAGCGGAGACCCTGTTTTCGTCTCCCGTTTCCAAGCGGTTCATACAGCCGCAGGAGTTTGTACAGCGCTTATTCAGCGCACATTCGCGGCATTCCTCGGGGATTGCCGTCCGTTTAGAAATCTGAGCTTGCTTTTTATAATCAATACCGTCATATACGCTGCCCATACAGAAATTCTCATCGCCGATAAACTGAGTGCAGGCGTAGAGCTTTCCGTCAACCGCTACGGGCATTTGTCTGAAGCCAAGATGACAGCGCTCAGAAGGGTTGAAGCCTGAGATACATTCCCGTATTTTGGAGTCGAAGGGGCTGAAGAAAAAGCGTTCGCCCTTTATGAAAGTTTCAGAGTAGAACTCCGCCAGCTTACGAAGCTCCTGTTTCAGCACCTCTGCGCGCTCGTCCGTCCAGCTTACACGGTAGCCGTAGGCGGGAGTTGCGGTAATACGGCGGAACCCAAGTTCATAAAGATATTTCACCGAGTCTGAGAATTTGTCCGCTGCCTGCGGCGGTAAAGTTACCATAGCGTAGGAACGGGGAAGCGTTTTTAAAAGCAGTTCCGAAATACGCTCCATGTCCTTGGAGCTGTCTTTGCCGTCAGCGTAGGGACGGTAATTCTGCGAAAGTCCGTCAAAGGACATACCTATTTCAATATCAGCTTTTTTCGCAAAGTTGATAAACTCCTCGTCAAGGAGAGTGCCGTTGGTGGTCATTTTATAGCTGATTTTCCTGCCTGTTTCCTTTGATTTTTCCGTACAATATTCCACTGCTCGGTATATAAGCTCCCTGCATAAAAGCGGTTCGCCGCCGAAGAAGCAAAGCCCTGCGCTGTTACCTGCGGAAAATGAAAGGTCGCAGGCTTTCAGCAGTGTTTCCTCCGACATATCCGTGTTATGCTTTTCATTTACGCAGTATGCACAGTTCAGATTACAGCGCTCGGTAAGATGAAGGGTGAGATTCATGCCGCCTCCTTAGAACAAGTCAACATAATCGGCAATAAAATCGGTATATTCACT
>JAFUNV010000043.1 GCA_017472865.1 Ruminiclostridium sp.
ACTCAAACAGCATATTGTCAGAGAGGTTGGAAACTGTTTTGTGAAGCTCATCGCTTAAAATAGCGTCATCCATAAGGTCGTTGAAGGTGTTGCCCATTCTGGAGAATTCCTTACCCATGCCCTTTGTGTCGATACGCTGGTCATGGTCACCGTTGTTGATTTCCTTCATGGTCTTGATCATATCAAGGAGAGGGTTGATAACCTTACGTGTGAGCAGGATAGCTACGAGCACGCATACAAGAGCGAGAGCAACGAGGATAATTGCGCCTACGATAAATACAAGGAATACGGTTTCGCCTGTGCGGGAGGAATCATAGAGAGAAAGCCATACCCAGTCAGAACCTGCAACCTTACCGTATGCACCTACAAAGTCAGAATCGTTGATATCAACATAGTTGGAGCTTATGCTTTCTGTAACAAGTCCGGGGATTCTGCCCTGGATTGCACCGAGCTGGGAAGCGGAAGCGACATCGCCTGTGCCGCCGTTACCGATAATCTTTTCGCCATCGGTTACTGCAAGCATACCGCCGTTCATGTATTTTGCGGAGGTTACGAAGCTTTCGATTTCCGTAAGGTCAACTACGCAGGAAACGTAGCCGTTTTCGTCCGCTGTCTTTGCGGTAGCTACGAAAACGTTCTTGCCGTATTCGCTGCTGCCTGTGTACATATCAGAGATGAAAGCGCCTTCTCTGTTGGACCATTCTTCGTTATATGCAAAGAATGTAGTGCCTGCGGAAGAACCTATGCCGTCGCTGATGATGATACCTTCGCCGTCGGTAATTACAACGTCGAGGATAGCGGGACGTACAGTCATGTAATTCTTTCTGATGCTGTCGATTTCGGACTTCACGGAGTTGAGGTCCGTTACTGCCTTATCAGCAGAGGGAGAAGCCGCAATACTTCCTGCGTCGCCGAGATAATTCGACAGTAGGTTTGTAACGCCCGAGCTGTATGAGTAGCCCGCTATTGCGGTTTCCGATGCAATCATTTTGGAGGCGAAGCCGAAGATATTCAGTGCGGATACAAGCACAAGAATAAGCAGCGGCAGAACCGTTACTCCGATTAAGATTACACGCAATGATGTTTTAACCTTAATGTTCATTTCTTGACCATTCCTTTCCCGAGGCGCCTGCCCCGGTGTGATTTTATTTATATTAGGCAGATATAACTGTCTTTAAGACTGATTTTCGTTACCCTTGACTCTCTGCATAGCCTCGGCAAGCTGCTCGTCGCGCTCCATCTGTTCGATACGCTTTCTGAGCTGGACGTTATAGACGAACTGGGCGAAAAGCTCTTCCTGAGCGGGGTCGGCGTTCTCAAACTGACATCCGTAGCCGTCTATTCCGCCCTGATTATTGCGCTGGATACGGAGAATTTTCGCCATGATATCAACATACTCGCCCTCAATTTCAAAATTGAGAAGGATAGAATCACCGGGGGCAAAATCACAGTCTACATGGAAGAGGAAAACTCCGCCGATGCTGATATTCTTGATGGTGGCCAGCACAGGCTCTTCAAATTCGTAGAATTCATCCTCGCCGCGCATAAAGCCGAGAACGCTGCACTCTATGTCTGCGTCAACCTTGAAATACCTGCGGCGTTCCTCCATGAGAGTGCCGTAGTCGCTTCTGAGCTGTACGTTGAGCTGGTCGGGCAGTGACATTCTTACCGCCGCGGGATAGCGCAGGCGGTCGCCGTTTTTCATATATGTAATAACGTAGAGGTTTTTGTCAATTTCAAACTCAGGCAGTTCCTTACCCTTGATAATGATAATATTGCTTACGGGCATATCGTTGATGAAGAGCCTCGGAAAAGAGAACGAATCCTTTTCAGCAACCACAAGCTTTCTGCCTGCGGGAGATGTTACTTCAATCTTGATTATCTTTTTTCTGTCCAGCATTTTTGCCCTCCTTTTCCGCAGAAATTTCCTGCCGAAAAGAAAATGCAGGAACATGCGGCACAGAATTCCTCCGACCGCTTACTATTAATTATACATTAAAATGCACAAAAAAGTCAATACCGATAAGCAAAAATTTTTCTTTGATTGTGAAAAAACGGCAGGTATTCCATATAAATTGTCATACTGCACAAAAATCATATTGTTGTACACAGGTTTTACGAGCTTCAATTTATGCAGTTTCACGAAGAAAAGGGGAATTTGTGAAAAAAGCGCGCAAAAGCTGTACTTCTGCTTTTTAATATGGTATAATATGTTATATATGCCATGAGTATGACATTTATCAAACGAAAAGGAGGCTTTATGCGCAGTTATTTCCATTTCTCTCCCGAGCGTATCAGGCGCAGAACGGGAAAAATTCTGATTTTCAGCGCGGTTTTCTGTGCAGAGCTGTGCGTTGCCGCCTTTTTTGTGCTTATTTTCAATTTCCTCACAGCACGCAATTATGACGTTATTTTACGCGTTACGGCGGTTATCTGTGCCATAATTCTGACGGGTATGCTGTTTTGTCTGTGCCTGTCGCAGCTTTCCCGTAGAAAAATCCGACGAAGCTCACGCTATACTTATGTGGATATCCAGCAGAAGGCGGTGATTTTCAGTTCCTACGGAGGCGAATACCGCACGGGCGGACGGAAAATAATTGTACGCGATTTATGGTATATCCCTTTTGAAAAGCTGAAAGGTATTGAACAGACCGACAAGGGCACCGTAATTAACGGTGAGATACGTCACTTCTCCATGAACAGTGAAAATCTCGGCTACCATATCAAGGACGGCGATGTGGTTTTTGACAGGGAATGGTTGAATACAGGCGGTTTTGAAAAAGTAACGTCCGTAAAAATCCCCACGGTTTTCGGAAAAAGGGACGGAGTTTACCATGCACTTGTGGAAAATTACAGGCTTTATCTTGAAACCCCCAAGCCCAGACCTTACGTTTTCAGGGAGGCGGATTTCATACGCCGCCGTGCAAAGCCCAGAGTTATGCCCGAGGATTTCGGCTATTCCAGAAAATGGTAGAATTTCCTTGAATTACCTGTGAAAAAATCCCCAAAAATTCAAAAAAATTCGCAAAAAACCTTGAAAATAGTTGCAGTTTGTAGTATAATACTATATGTATAATTTTATGATGACTACTTATGTCCTTGAAATACAGAAAGGAATGATATGCTATGGCACTTTTCGACTACACCTCCTTCCGACTTATGGAGCAGGGTATCAGCCTTTTAAGCCAGCAGCAGAATATAATAGCTCACAATATTTCCAACCAGGACACCCCTGATTATAAATGCAAATACCTTTACTTTGCGGGTGTGCTGAAGGACCAGATGGACAAGAACGGCATTGCTACGGGCAAGAAGAGGCTGGAGCTTGAGTCGACAATTTATGTTGACGAAAACACCAAGGACCAGCCCGACGGAAACAACGTTGATTCCGACACCCAGCAGGCGCTTTTTGCAAAGAATGCGATTCAGTACGAGGCGGTTATCAATCAGATGAACGCTGAGTTCAACATGATGAGAACAGCAATGCGCAGAAGCTGAGCATGAATAAAGGAGATTATAATGGCTTTTTTAAGTAATCTTGATATTGCCGTTTCGGGTATGATTGCACAGCGCACACGCGCAGACGTAATCGCTCAGAACGTTGCAAATGCAGAGACCACACGTACCGCTGACGGCGGACCTTACATAAGACAGTGTGTTGTTTTCACTGAAAATGTTAAACGCACAAACGACCGCGAGAGCCTTATAGAGTTCCGCACAATGGTGGCTGAGCACCTGAACGAGCTCAAAGGTCTTGCGGGCAAGGGCACAACCGAAAAGGGCGAGGGCGTGCTTCTTACGGAAATCGTTGAGGACCAGACACCTCCCACTCCCGTTTACGACCCTTCTCACCCCGATGCGGACGAGGACGGATATTATTATCTGCCCAATGTTGACGTTGCAGAGGAACAGATAGATATGCTGGCGGCTACCCAGTCATACACAGCCAACCTTACTATTTTCAACAGCCTTAAAACCTTAGCAACAAAGGCGCTGACAATCGGTCAGGCATAATAATTGTTAATGAATGATTAATAATGAAGGATGAAGGATTTTGGTATCGCCTTGCGGCGATTGATTTAAAATATGCGCCAACGGCGCTCCTCAATCATTCATTATTCATCATTAATTCTTAATCAATAATAGGAGCATAGAATATGTTTATAGTGCCTTTAACTTCAAATATAACACCTATCGAGCCCATGCAGCTTAAACCTGTACAGGCGGAAGAACCCGAAAAGGCGCAGGAGGGCGGAACCTTCCTTGACGCTATGAAGGGGCTCTGGGAAAATGCCGCAGACGCGCAGGCTGCCAAGACTGAGGATATGGTAAATCTCATGCTGGGCGACACTGAAAGCTTAGAGCAGATGCAGATAAATATTACAAAGGCGCAGATTGCCACCGAGCTTCTTGTTAATGTTAAGAATGCGGCGGTTGACGCTTACAATGAAATCATGAGAATGAGCATTTAAGCTTTTCACAAACAGAACGGATAACAGGGCGAATAAAAAGTAACTTACAAAAGAACAGGGAGCGTTTAGATTAATGGATAAATTCAAGGAAACCTTCGGCAAATTCCGTGAAACAGTGAAAACCAAATGGACGGATATGGGCAAGAAGGGGCATATAATATTCTTCTCCGTGCTGGGTGTAATTGTCGTATCCCTTGCGGTGACGATAATACTTGCTTCAAAGACGGACTATGCCGTGCTTTACAGCAATGCTTCCGCTGAGGAAAGGGCAGAGGTGCTGTCTATAGTGAACGGTCTCGGTGCAACCGAAGTGACTGTTGATGATAACGGCGATATTCTCGTACCCAAGGACGAGGTGGAGCAGCTGAGAGTTCAGCTCAGTATGCAGGGTTACCCCAAGTCCACTTTCAACTATGATATATGGGATAACGGTGTGGATATGTTCTCCACCGATTCTGACAAGCGTATCAAGGAAATACAGCAGCTTCAGGAAAATCTCCGTGCTACACTTGCAATGTTTGACGGTGTTGACTCGGCTATTGTTATTCTTACTATCCCCGAGGACGATAATTACGTTATCGGCGGTACAAATGAAGAAGCAGGCGCTTCTGTTGTATTACAGCTCGAAAAGGAGCTTTCAAACGAAACAATCAAGGGCATCTATAACCTTATAAGAACCGCAGTTCCGGGTGGTCTTAAGGAAGAAAACATCACCGTAACCGACGGCTCAGGCAATCTCCTTTCCTATGAAGATATGCCTATTCTTAACGAAATGACGGACGATGAAGAAATCCAGCTTTACTATAAGCGTCTTGAGCTTCAGAACTCCATTACCTCTATTTTAAAGGAAAAGCTGGACAGTATCTTTGACGGCGTATTCCCTGATTTCAGAGTCGGTGTTGACGTTCAGCTGAATTATGACGGTGAAAAGAAGCAGAAGACAGAATACACACCTTCGGTTGACGAAGAAGGCAACAGAGGCGGTATGGTGGATAAGGAAACCGCAGTTTCCGCAGGCGGCGGCAACGCAGCTGAAGGCGGACTTGTAGGTACCACCGTTGACGCAGATATCTCTCCCGACTACCCCACACTTCAGGTAGGCGAGGGTGACGAATTCTACTACGAATGGCAGAGAGAGATTGACTACCTTGTAAATGAGGAAATCACTCAGATTGAAAAGGACGGTTACAGCTACGACAATATTTCCGCTACGGTTGTTGTTGACGCTACGGGTCTTTCGCAGGCGGAAATAGAAGACTGGGAAAGCGCTATTGCGACCGCTATCGGTGCGGATTTCGCAAAGGTAACCTTTAAGGCGTACCCCTTCATGCTGGACAGAACAGGCGGCGGAATCGGCGACGGTATCGGCGGCGACGGCACGGTTGTTGTTCAGGGTACAAGAAATACACTTATTTTCGTTATAATCTCGCTGGGTGTGCTGCTTGTAATCCTGCTTATCATAGCACTGGTGGCTTCAGGCTCCAGCAAGAAGCGTGCAAAGGCAAGAAGAGAGGGCGCTATGGCGGTAACCCTTAGACCTGCCGAAAGTACATATATCGAGGACGACGAAGAAGAAATGCAGAGACGTGCTTACGAAGAGGCGGCTGCGGAAATGGAAATCCAGAGTCTTACAGGAGAGGGACCGGAAAGCCGCGAGGAAATTCTCAAGAAGGAAATCCGCGAATTTTCCAAGCAGAACCCCGAAATTGTTGCTCAGCTTATCCGTACCTGGATGAGAAGCGAGGAATAATATTCAGTTGAAAATGCAAGGGAGCGCATTGCGCTCCCGTTATACAACACTGTTTTATAAAAACAAGAACTATCAGCGGTGATTAACCGTCAGAAAGGAAGTTGAGAAAAAATGGCTGAGCAGAATCAGACACCGGCAAGTGCTACTACCATGCAGAAAGCGGCAATGGTTATTTCCGCTTTAGGTACTGAAAACGCTTCCCAGGTTTTCAAATACTTTACAGATGATGAAATCGAAAAGATGACCCTTGAAGTAGCCAAGATGGACTACTGGCCCATGGAAGTTGTGGACGAGGTGCTTAACGATTTCTATGAGATATGTCTTACACAGAAGGTTATCAGTGAAGGCGGTGTTGAATACGCCCGTGAAATCCTTGAAAAGGCCTTCGGCTCACAGGCAGCTGCGGCACTTTTCGAGAAAATCACAAAGCAGCTTAAAACAAAGGCCTTTGCTTTTGTGCGCCGCGCTGACTATAAGAACCTTTTAGCTATTGTACAGAACGAGCATCCGCAGACGATTGCGCTTATCCTTTCCTACGCAAGAAGCGACCAGGCTTCGGCTATCCTTTCGGAGCTTCCCAAGGATATCAGAATCGAAGTTGTAGAGCGAATTGCAAAGATGGAATCTGCGTCGCCTGACGTAGTAAAGAGCATTGAGGCTACCCTTGAAAAGAAGTTCTCAAACCTCGTTACTACCGAAAGCATGGAGGTCGGCGGTATCAATTACATTGCCGATGTCCTCAACAAGGTTGAACGTTCTACCGAAAAGTTCATTTTCGACGAACTGAATCTCCGCGACCCCAAGCTTGCGGAAGAAATCCGTCAGAAGATGTTCGTATTCGAGGATATCGTCCATCTGGATTCCATGTCCATTCAGGCGTTTATTCCTCAGGTCGAGCCCAAGGACCTTGCTATTGCAATCAAGGGTTCTACCGCAGAGGTTGCGGAGGTTATCTACGCAAATATGTCTGCGCGTAGTAAGGAATCCACCCAGACCGACGTTGAATATCTCCACAATGTACGTATGCGCGACGTTGAAGAGGCTCAGCAGAGAATTGTATCCATTATCCGTCGTCTTGAAGACGAGGGCAAGCTTACAATCTCCAAGGGCGGCAGCGACGAAATTATTGCCTGATATTCAGTTTGCGGCAAGTGTTTAAAACTTTACAGGTTCACGGGCGGCGGTAATCTGCCGCCCGTTTCAGTAGCATAATTACAAACGGCGGAGGAGCAGATATGGCAGGAATAATAAAAGGCGGTATGGGCTATGGATATATGCCGCCCCAGGCAGAACAGCCTGTTATGAAAACTATATATGGCAGTAAGCCGGTACAGCTGAGCGAGGAGGAGCTTAAAAAGCAGGCTGCTCCCGAAAAAAGTAGCGAAGTAATCGCAGAGGAGCCCGTGGAGAGCATTGAAGATGCTCCCGTAATAGAGGCGGAAGAAGATGACGGGGATTACATAAGCGAGGAAGACGCCAGAATTGAGCGCCAGCAGCTTATCGAGGAATATGAGCAGCTCCGTCTTAAATATGAAAAGCAGTCTGAGGAATACGTTATGCGCGCCAAGGAAAAGGCAGCGGAAATCTACGAAAAGACCCGCGAAATGGCGCATAAGAAAATTGATGAAGCCCGTGACGAGGGTGAGATAATCAAGAAAAAGGCTCATGACGAGGGCGAAAAGGCAGGTTATGACGAGGGTTATAAGAAGGGTTATGACGAGGGCTATGTAAACGCACTGAAAAAATGCCGTGATACCCTTGTTGAAATGAAGGAAATTGCCGAGGCTGTTACCGCGGAGAAGAATGAGATTTTCCTAAACTATGAGCACGCACTTTTTGACGTAATTTTTGAAATCGCCCGTAAGGTTACTCTTGACAGCCTTAAACAGAAAGACAAGGCGGTTATTACGAAAATGCTCCGTGAGGCGGGAAAGCGTTTCCGCGGCAGCAAGAATGTAAAAATCACTCTTTCAAAGCTGGATATCTCCGAGGAAGCGGAAATTGACGAGGAGCTTCTTAAAGATATCTTCAAGGGCGGCACAAACGTAGAAATTGAAATCCTGAAGGATGCTCCTTCGGGTACGCTTATTATAGATAACGGTGCGGAAATAACTGACGCAGGCGTTATGACCCAGCTTAAAATGATTGAACAGCTGGGACGCGGCAAGTATCGTGACAAATCACCTGCGGAAATGCTTGAAGCACAGCGAAAGGCTAAGAAGGAGCAGGCGGAGGCTACACCTGACATTATGGAGGAAGTTAAGAAGAAGACTGTCCGCCGTAAAAAGGCAGAAGTAAAGCCCGAGGCAGAAGTTTCTGCGCCTGAAGAGACTGCTCCTGCCGAAGAAACAGCACCCGAAAAGAAGGAAGATGAAAGCTGATGGATTTACTTGGCTTTAAAAACGAGCTTGAAGGTCTTGACACCTACCGCTACATGGGTAAAATCGAGAAGATTGTAGGAATGACTATCGAGTCCAGCGGTCCTGAGTGTAATATAGGCGATGTATGCCGCATATATTCGAAGGATATGACAAGCTATATACACGCCGAGGTTGTAGGTTTCCAGTCCGAAAAGGTACTGCTGATGCCCTACACGGATATCGAGGGCATAGGCCCGGGAAGTATCGTTGACAACACCGGCGATAAGCTCCGTGTAAAGACGGGAAAGGCGCTTATCGGGCGCATTATAGACGCTATCGGCAACCCCATAGACGGCGGCGGAGCTATTGAATACACGGACAGCGTTTCCATAAGCGGAAACCCCGTCAATCCCCTTACACGTCCGAAAATTGCCGAGCCTATTGAGCTTGGCGTAAAGGCCATAGACGGACTTATGACCCTTGGTAAAGGGCAGAGAATAGGTATTTTCGCAGGCTCGGGCGTTGGTAAGAGTACACTTATGGGTATGATAGCCCGTAAGGTAAAGGCAGATATCAACGTTATCGCCCTTGTAGGCGAGCGAGGCCGTGAAGTTCGTGAGTTTATCGAAAACGACCTTGGTGAAGAAGGTATGGCGCGCTCAGTAGTAGTTGTTGCAACTTCCGACCAGCCTGCTATGATGCGTGAAAAATGTCCTATGACCGCTACGGCGATTGCGGAGTATTTCATGAGTCAGGGCAAGGACGTTCTTATAATGATGGATAACCTGACACGTTATGCTATGGCGAAGCGTGAGGTTGGTCTTTCTGTAGGCGAGCCGCCCATAGCCCGTGGCTACACTCCCTCTATCTACTCTGCAATGCCCAAACTTCTGGAACGCGCAGGTTGCTTTGAAAAGGGCAGTATAACAGGAATTTACGCGGTGCTGGTTGAGGGTGACGACACCAACGAGCCTATTGCGGATACCGTGCGAGGAATTATAGACGGTCATATCGTTCTTTCACGAAAGATTGCCGCCCAGAACCACTATCCCGCAATTGACGTACTTTCCAGCGTTTCACGTCTAATGTCGCTTATCTGTGAGAAGGGTCACAAGGACGACGCGGCTAAGCTGAGAAATCTCCTTGCGCTTTACAACTCGAATATTGACCTTATCTCAATCGGCGCGTACAAGACGGGCACGAACCCGAAGCTGGACGAGGCAATTTCAAAAATCGACAGAATAAACGGATTTTTGCAGCAGGGCACACAGGAGAGCTTCTCTCTGGAGGAAACCATAAACCTGCTTAATGAAGCGGTTTCGTAATAAAATCAGGGGGCTGTAATGAAAAAATTTGTTTTTACGCTTGAACGCTTGAAGCAATATCGTGAGCAGACCCTTGAAACCGAAAAGGGAACGCTGGCGGAACTGCGCGGTGAGCTGAACCGCCTGCAAAGCGAGCTTGAAGGAATTTTAGAGGAGCTTGCAAGGCTTAACCGTGAATTACTGGAAAAATATCAGCGCGGCACTACGCCCACAGATATTTCTGTACACAAACGTTATATTTCAGCAAAGCAGCAGGAGCTTCACATGAAACGTCATCAGATACTTATGAAGGAGCGTGAGATTGAGGCACAGCTTCAGACGGTCATTGAAGCTACTAAGGAGGTCTCCAAGCTGGAAAAGCTGGAGGAGCACCAGATTGAGGAATACCGCGCCGCCGAGCAGAAGGAAAATGAACTTTTCATAGAAGAGTTTGTTTCAAATGCCGACTGGCGTAAGGCTAATGCGGATAACGGATAAAATAAAAACGGGCGACCATAAAAGCGACCACCCATATAGAAGTATTTAATATGTAACCGAAAGGTTGTGTAGGAAAATCCTACGCAGCCTTTCTTTTTCTGTCGTAAACCATACTGTCAGCGACAGCAGTTGCAATCGCAACATTGAAACGAAAATGAATATCAATCTGCTGTGTTCTGTGTCCGCTGGACTTGTCAGGGGCGTGTACGACAATCTTTTCAATGAATTCGTGCATAATTTCAGGAGTGAGCTTCGGGATTTCGGAATACTTACGGACTATTCCGATAAACTGAGCCGTGTCAGCATTCTTCTGTTCACTCGCTTTGATATACTGAGATAATTCAGGAATAATCTGTCGAAGCTCCTTCTGCTCGGCTTCGTAATTCTTCGACATCATCTCAAAACGCTCATCAGAAATCTTGCCACTCACATTATCCTCATAAAGCCTTGTAAACAGCTTGTCCAGTTCCGAAACTCGCTTTTCTGACTGAGCAAGCCTTTTCTTTGCGGCTTTCAGTTCAGCGGATTGCTGTTTCTGAGAACACTCATAGGCGGACTGCAAGAAGTCCGCTTCATTCTCTCTGACGAAAGTTGTCATCTTTCTGAGTTCAGATAGCACGATTTCTTCCAGTACAACAGTACGGATAAAATGTGCAGAGCAATCGTTCTTATCCGCCGAATAAGTCGAACATTTCAGATGTTCTTGGTCTGAGTTAAGACTTTTGGAGCGACAGAGATACATTTTCTTGCCGCAGTCAGCACAGTATACCATTCCTGAAAAAGGATTGACTTCTTCCTGATGCTGAAGCTTTCGCTTATTCTTGCGAAGCTCCTGCACCAAATCAAAATCTTCCTTTGAAATTATCGCCTCGTGCGTATTTTCAAAGATTGCCCATTCCTCTTTAGGATTATCAATCTTTTTCTTGCACTTATAGGATTTCTTTCTGGTCCTGAAATTTACTGTATGCCCAACATATTCAAGCTTTTCAAGTAAATCAGCTATCGTTCTCTGTGCCCAGCGATAAGGTTTGGCACAAGTAATATTTCCGGATTTTTTGAGTTCTGCGTAAGCAGTAGGCGTAAGAACTTTATCCTCAGTCAGTATTCTCGCAATCTGCGTCGGACCGTACCCGTCAATGCAAAGCTGAAATATTCTGCGGACTACCTCCGCAGCTTCCTCGTCAATCTCCCAGACATTTTTGTCTGCTTCAGATTTTTTGTAGCCGTAAGGCGGAATTGTGGTGAGTGGCTTACCCGACTGTCCCTTCGCCTTGAAAACTGCCTTAATCTTCTTTGAGCAGTCACGGGCATACCAGTCATTAAACACATTCTTGAAAACCATCATCTCGTTTTCGCTACGCAGAGTATCAACATTATCATTGATGGCGATATACCGAACATCATAGTCGGGAAGCACCATTTCGATATACTGACCCGTCATAAGATAATCTCTGCCGAAACGGGACAAGTCCTTTGTAATGATAGTTCCGATTTTGCCCGACTTCACATCTTCCATCATTCTCATAAAATCAGGTCGATTGAAATTTGTTCCGCTAAAACCATCATCAACATAGAACTGGAGGTTAGAAAATCCGTTGTCCTGTGCATACTTTAAAAGAATTGCCTTTTGATTGGTGATTGAATTACTTTCACCCTGTAAATCATCGTCGTTGCTCAAGCGACAATAAAGAGCCGTAATCTTGTCTGTAAACATAACCATTCCTTTCCGACAATTACGGCGGCTAATGTACTGTAATTATAGCACATCCGCCGTAAAATATCAATACTTTAAAGTGATAAAATCTTGTTTTTTCATAAAGTCGTGAAACGGTTATGCCGCTTGTTTCTTAATATCACGCTCTATCAATCGACGAACTAC
>JAFUNV010000044.1 GCA_017472865.1 Ruminiclostridium sp.
GCTGAAATAGTCGTTACCCATGCCGAATCTCAGCACGCTCACAAGGAACATGAGCCCGAAATTAAGGGCGAGGTAGATTATTTTCTTTGATTTTGACGCATTTTTTCCTGTCAGGAGAATACCCGAAACTACCGAAATTATAAACAAAGGGATATATATTACCATTGAACAGCCTTTCATTGTTACATACTTTTAATTATACACATTTTGAGTATATCACACTTTTTTAAAAAAATCAATCCTTTAGCGATTTATTTGTTAATCCTACATAAACCGAGGGGAATTTTTTTTACACTATTGATTTTTATTATGTAAAATGGTATAATATTTTATCAGACTTTTTAAAGTCTGATAAATGAATAATTAAAAATTACGGTATCGCCTTGCGGCGATAATTTTAAAAAATGCGCCCGTCAGGTGCATACAGCAATCTTTCATCATTCACTTTTAATTCTGAATCCGAAAAAAGGCGGTGCGATAAATTGAAATTACTGGACGCAGGCTATGGCAACAGAGTGAACAGCGACCGCATTGTGGCGGTTATCGGGGCGGATTCCGCACCCGCAAAGCGTCTTGTTGCCGCGGCTAAGGAAAAATTCATGGCGGTTGACGCTACCTGCGGAAAAAAGACGCGTACAGTTATCGTCACCGACAGCGGGCATATCATTATGTCGGCAAAGGAGACGGAGTTTTTCAACAGACAGGCGGAAGCCGACGGCGAAGATTGAAAAAGTAAAGGGTAAAAGTGAAAAGTTATAGTGTCCGCTTTGCGGACGGATTTAAAATTGTCGGCAAAGCCGACACCATAGTTCTTCACTCTTACCTCTTACTTCTAGGTATAAGATAAATAACATAAGTCTGAAAGGAATAAAAACAATGAGCAAGGGAATTTTAATCGTAGTTTCCGCGCCTGCGGGCTGCGGCAAGGACACAATACTTGAACAGGCGCTTTCGCGCAACGACAACCTCTTCTACTCGGTTTCCGCAACCTCACGCGGTATCCGCCCCAACGAAACCGACGGAGTAAGCTACCATTTCAAGACGCGCGAGCAGTTCGAGGAAATGATAAAGAACGGCGAGCTTTTAGAATACACCGAATACTGCGGCAACTACTACGGCACTCCCCGTAAGGCGGTAGAGGATATGCTTGCGGCAGGGAAGGACGTAATCCTCAAAATCGAGGTTGAGGGCGCGGCTAATGTCAGAAAGATGTTCCCCGACTGCACCATGATTTTTATTCTTCCGCCCTCCTTCGGCGAGCTTGACCGCCGCTTACATAAGAGAGGCACCGAGGACGAGGAGACAATCCAGCGCCGTATTCAGACAGCACGGGGCGAGCTTACCTTTGCGCGCAATTACGATTACTTAATCGTGAACGGTGCGCTGGAAAAGGCGGTCGATGACTTCCTTTCCGTGGTTGCTTCCGAAAAGATGAGAACAAAGAACAGCGAAGGTCTTATTGACGCGCTCCTCAGCGAATGAGAGGACTTATAGCGGAGGTTGCGGTTGAAAAAACCTCTCCCTCCTTTGACAGCCTGTTCAGCTACGTTGTGCCAGAGTATCTCAGGGACAGTGTTCATGCGGGTATGCGTGTGCTTGTGCCCTTCGGACGGGGTGACAAGAAGCGTGCAGGCGTAATCTTCAGCCTTTCGGAAAAGGATTATGACGGGCGGCTGAAGGAAATCTATTCTGCGGCACAGGACGGAATTTATCTTGACGACGAGCTGCTGAAGCTGGCGCTCTGGCTCAGGGAAACCACCTTCTGCACCTACTATGACGCCGTAAGGACAATGCTGCCACCGGGGCTTAACCTTAAATTCGAGGAAAAATATGTCCCGGCTGAGAATTTCAGCCGTGACGGGCTTACGGACAGGGAAAGCGCACTGCTTTCGGCAATAGAAAACGCTGCGGAAAAGGACATGGCTCAGATTTTAAGCCTGCCCGAAAACCGCAGGACGGCGGAAGCTCTCGCAGAAAAGGGCATACTGCTGAAAAATGAGCGCGTAAGGCGCAGGGTCGGCGACAGCACCGAGAGAATAGTTACCCTTACAGGGGCGGATTTTTCGGAAATGCGCCTGTCGCCCAAGCAGAAAAAGGTGCTGGAAATGCTGACCGAAGCGGGTACGGCTTCACTTAAGGAGCTTTGCTACCTGTGTACCGTTACCGAATCGGTAGTGAAAAACCTTGAAGCTAAGGGGCTTGTGGAAATAAGCGAAGCGGAAATGTCCCGCGCGGTCTCAAAGGACGCAATACCCACCGCAAGGCTTTCTGACATAGTTTTTTCACCCCTGCAGCAGCAGACCTTTGACGGAATAAAGGAGCTTATGGATTCGGGAAAGCCCCAGTGCGCCTTGCTTCACGGTGTTACGGGCAGCGGCAAGACCTCGGTCTTCATAAAGCTTATAGAATATGCACGGGACAGCGGGCGTACAGCTATCCTTCTCGTGCCCGAAATCTCACTTACCCCCCAGACCGTGGGAAAATTTCAGAGCCTTTTCGGCAACACTGTCGCTATTATCCACAGCGGACTTTCCATGGGTCAGAGGGCGGACGAATACAAAAGAATACGACAGGGTGAAGCGAAAATAGTAATCGGTACACGAAGCGCAGTTTTCGCACCCCTTAAAAATATAGGAATAATAGTAATAGACGAAGAGGGCGAGCATACCTACAAGTCGGAAATGTCGCCCCGCTATCATGCCCGTGACGTGGCAAAGCAGCGCTGCTTCTATCATAACGCACTGCTTCTTCCCGCGTCGGCAACTCCCTCCTTCGACAGCTACTACAACGCTCTTTCGGGCAAGTACCGTCTTTTTGAAATGAGCGAGCGTTACAGCAACGCAAAACTCCCCGACGTACACATGATTGATATGCGTATCGAGGCGGAAAACGGCAACAGAGGCAATTTCAGCGAGGAGCTCTTATGCGAGCTGAAATACAATCTCGATAAGGGTGAGCAGTCCATGCTGCTCCTTAACCGCCGCGGCTACCACACCTACGCAAACTGCATAAACTGCGGCAGTGTTGTGGAATGTCCCAACTGCGGAATACCCCTTACCTACCACAAGATAAACGACAGCGTAATCTGCCATATCTGCGGTTTCAGAAAGGCAATGCCGAGAAAGTGCGAGAAGTGCGGCAGCGGATATATTTATCAGAGCGGCACGGGTACTCAGCGCATTGAGGACGAGATACAGGAGTATTTCCCCAACGCGCGTATCCTAAGAATGGACGCGGACACCACAATGTCCAAATTCTCCTACGAAAAGCGCTTTAAGGAGTTCCGCAACAACGAGTATGATATAATGGTGGGTACGCAGATGATAGCCAAGGGGCTGGACTTTGAAAATGTCACCCTGGTGGGCGTACTGCTTATTGACCGTTCCCTTTACGCAGGAGATTATCTGGGCTATGAAAAGACATTTTCACTTGTGACCCAGGTAGTGGGACGCTCGGGGCGCGGCGAAAAGGCAGGCAGAGCCTATATCCAGACCTTTTCACCCGACCATTATGTGCTGGAGCTTGCGGCGGAGCAGAACTACAAGGAGTTCTACGCTCAGGAGAATGAGGTAAGAAAGGCGCTTATCTTTCCGCCCTACTGCGATATCTGCCTTATTGCCTTTTCTTCGGCAGACGACAAGGCTGTGACAGGGGCGGCGGAGAAATTCTTCGCAATGCTTAAATCCGCGGCAGACAGGGCAAAGGATATCCCCGTGATTATCCTCGGGCCTACGGCGGGCGGAAGAATAAACGGAAGCTACCGTGCCAAGATAATTGTAAAATGCCGCAGGAGCAAGCCCTTCCGTGACCTGCTCCGAGGGGTAATGAACTCAGCATACAAGGACGAAGCCTTTAAGGACGTAAGCTTTTATGCGGATTTTAACGGAGAGATATGATTATCAGTGAAGAAGTAAGAGTGAAAAGTGAAGAATTGCGGTGTGCCTGTTAGGCACAGTTAAAAAAAACGTCGGCAAAGCCGACACCAAAGCTCTTCACTCTTACCCCTTACTTTTTACTTTGAAAATATACAGCGAAAGGAAAACATAAAAATGGCTTTAAGAAACATAGTAAAATTCGGTGAGGACGTACTTAAAAAGAAATGCCGCGAGGTAACGGTCTTTGACGACAAGCTCTGGGTATTGCTGGACGATATGTATGAAACCATGCAGTCGGCAAACGGCGTGGGTCTTGCCGCACCTCAGGTGGGAATACTCCGCAGGGTTGCGGTAATTGATATCGGCGAAGGCCCTATCGAGCTTATAAACCCCGTGATTACCTCCATGAAGGGCAAGCAGAGAGAGGTCGAGGGCTGTCTTTCCTCCCCGGGACAGTGGGGCTATGTCACCCGACCCGCAAAGGTTAAGGTAACGGCAATGAACCGCCACGGAAAGGAATTCAAGATTGAGGGAACAGAGCTTTTAGCCCGTGCCCTCTGTCACGAAATCGACCACCTCAACGGTATAATCTTCACCGACCTTGCAGAGGAAATGGTAGACCCTGAGGATATGGAATAATCGCACGAAGTGCGGTTATTGATGAATAGTGAAGAATGAATAATGAAGGATTAAGGTGTCCGCTGTGCGGACGAATTTGAAAATCGGCTTTATGCAGCGTAGTGATATGAGTTTTTTAATTCATCGCCGCAGGCGATACCGTAATCATTCATTTTATAGGAAAGGAACAACCGAATGAACATAATATTCATGGGTACGCCCGATTTTGCGGTGCCCTGTCTTGAAGAACTGATAAAATCGGGGCATAAGGTCACGGGCGTTTTCACCCAGCCCGACAAGCCCAAGAACCGCGGACAGAAAATGCAGTTTTCGCCTGTAAAGGAATGTGCGGTGAAGTACGATATCCCCGTTTACCAGCCCCTGTCCCTGAGAAAGGGCGAGGACGCTGAAAAGAGCCTTGAAATTTTAAAGGAGCATAACCCCGACTGTATCGTGGTTGCGGCTTACGGTCAGATTCTGCCTAAGGCGGTGCTTGACCTGCCCCGCTTGGGCTGCATCAATGTCCATGCTTCTCTTCTCCCCCGTTACAGAGGTGCGGCGCCCATTCAGCACTGTATTATCAACGGCGAGGAAAAGACGGGTATCACCATAATGTACATGGCAGAGGGGCTTGACACAGGCGACATGATTATAAAGGACGAGGTCGTGATTGACGAGCGCATGACCGCTTCCATACTTCATGACAAGCTGACGGAAATCAGCGGGCCTTTGCTTCTCAGAGCACTTGAACAGCTTGAAAGCGGCACAGCGGAAAGAACTCCCCAGACAGATGAAAACACCTGCTATGCTTCCATGATTTCAAAGGATATGCTGAAAATAGATTTCACAAAGCCTATGGCTGAGGTCTACAACTTTATCCGTGGTATGTCCGCTTCTCCCTGCGCTTTTACCTCCATGGGCGGTAAGCGCTTAAAGGTATATTTTGCGGAAAAGACGGATATCAGAACCGACCTGCCTGCGGGTACCACCGCCGACGACAGCCTTGCAATTACCTGCGGAGACGGGCTTTGCATACGTCTCAGCGATATCCAGCTTGAAGGCTCAAAAAGAATGAACGCTTCGGACTTTCTGAGAGGACGGAAAGTAGAAAAGGGTACTCCTCTCGGTAACTGAGAAAGGATAACAAATGGAAATTCTTGAAAAATTCCTCTCCAACTACACGCTTATAACAATACTTCTCTTTGCGGCTATGATTTATGCCGCTGTGGCTTCCGCAAAGGTAAAGTCGACCTTCCATAAGTACAATCAGCTTTATGTTTCATCGAAAATCTGTGCCTGTGACGCGGCAAGGCAGATTCTCGACCTGAACGGACTTTATGACGTTCAGGTTATAAGGGTTGCGGGTAATCTTACCGACCACTACGACCCCAAGAAGAAGATAATCGCTCTTTCGGATTCCGTTTACGGCAGTGCAAGCGTGGGCGCTATCGGCGTAGCGGCGCACGAATGCGGCCATGCGGTTCAGCACGCAGTGGGCTATGGCCCTATAAAGCTGAGAAATCTGTTCGTGCCTGTGGTGAATATCTGCTCAAAGGCATGGGTATGGATTTTCATGATAGGCTGTGCTTTCGGCAGTCTTCAGCTTGCAGAAGTCGGCATTGTTTTCTTTGCAGTTATAGTGCTTTTCCAGCTTCTCACTCTCCCTGTTGAATTCAACGCCAGCAACCGTGCCATAGATACCCTTATAAAGACGGGTATACTCTACGGCGAAGAGGTAGCAGGTGCGCGCAAGGTGCTGAAGGCGGCGGCAATGACTTATGTTGCTTCGCTCTTAGTGTCCATTATGCAGCTGCTCAGACTTATTGCAAGCACAAGACGCCGCAGAAGATAAACCGAAAGGAAACAGACAATTGACAGCCAGACAGATAGTTCTCGACTTACTCATAAAAACCGAGGAAAAGGGTGCATATTCCACAATCGTGCTGGACAGCGCACTGGACAAGAACGCCCTTTCTCCCCGCGACAAGGCTTTCGCCTCTGCGCTTTTCTACGGCGTACTGGAACGGAAAATGACCCTTGATTACATTATCCGCGCCTACTCGAAAATTGAATACGACAAAATTGATATCTCCGCGGTTCAGCTCCTCAGAATGGGGCTTTACCAGCTTTTATACATGGAAAGCGTACCCGATAATGCGGCGGTCAATGAAACCGTAAAGCTGGCACAGCAGAAGCAGAAGGGCTTCATAAACGCACTGCTCCGCGGTTTTCTCCGTGACGGCTGTAAAATTGATTACGGCAGTCTTGAGGGAGAAGCGCGCCTTTCGGTGGAGTATTCCTGCCCGAAATGGCTGGTGAAAATGTGGCTGAAACGGTTCGGGGAGAAGGACACACTTGAAATTCTTAAAAGCTCCTTCGGCAGACCGCCCCTTTATGTAAAGGTGAATACCCTTAAATGCACCGCCGATGAGCTTATTGCTGAGCTTAAAAAGGATAAAATCACTGCCCGTAGGAACAAGCTCCTGCCTGACTGCGTTGAGATTGACAAGATAAGCGGCGTGGAAGCCTGCCGTGCCTATCGCAACGGGCTTTTCCACGTTCAGGATATCTCCTCACAGCTCTGCTGTAAGATAGTGAAGCCCATTTTCGGCGAAACGGTGCTGGATATGTGCGCCGCACCGGGTGGGAAATCCTTTTCCATGGCTGAAGCCATGGGCAACAAGGGAGAAGTGCACAGCTTCGACCTTTACGACGGAAAAATCTCCATGCTCCGCGACGGCGCAAAGCGGCTGGGAATAAACATAATCACGGCGGAGGTCAACGACGCTTCAGAATTTAACGAAAATATCCCCATGGCGGATAAGGTGCTGTGTGATGTGGTATGCTCGGGCCTTGGTGTAATCCGCAGAAAGCCCGAGATAAAGTACAAGCAGAAGGCGGCGCTTGCGGAAATTCCGCCCATGCAGAAGAAGATTTTACAGACCGCAAGCCGTTACGTGAAAACGGGCGGAATGCTGATTTACTCCACCTGCACGCTAAACTACGAGGAAAACGAGGCAGTCGTGGAGGAATTCTTACGGGACAACAAGAACTTTGCTCCCGTGGTCGTGCCGCTGGATATTCAGGGGGTAAGTGCGGAGTTCTGCCGCAATTTCTTTCCTCACGTAACAGGCGGCGACGGATTTTTTGTGGCGACTATGAAGAAGATTGGCTGATGCAGGCGGTGAAGAGCGCGCCGAAGGCGCGCACACCGTGGCGCAGCCACGGATTAGCTTTTCGCTTGCGAAAAGCGCAGGGGGTGTCGGGGGAATTTTCCCCCGACGTTCCGTGCCGAAGGCACGGAAATCTGAACTAAAACAGTGCAATAAACAAACACCATATAAATAAAAATACAAAAGGACAAAAATGGAAAAAATTGATATTCTTTCCCTCTCACTGCCTGAGCTTGAAGAAGAAATCCTCGCCATGGGCGAGAAAAAATTCAGGGCAAAGCAGATTTATGAGTGGCTTCATAAAAAAAGAGCAACGGAATTTTCACAATGTACTAATCTTTCTGCACAATTTGCAGAGAAGCTCAGCGAAAAATTCTGTATAAATAGACTAAAAGTAAAAAAAAGACTTGTATCTTCCATAGATAATACTGTAAAATATCTCTATGAGCTTTCCGACGGCGAGCGCCTTGAAACGGTGCTTATGAGCTACAACCACGGCGACAGCCTTTGTATCAGCACTCAGGTTGGCTGTAAAATGGGGTGCAGCTTCTGCGCTTCCACAAAGGCTGGGTTTGTGCGTAATCTTACGCCTGCGGAAATGCTTTTGCAGATTTACGAAACCGAGCGTGACAGCGGCCGTACCGTTGAAAGCCTTGTGCTTATGGGTATCGGCGAGCCGCTGGACAACTACGATAACGTGATAAAATTCTTACGGCTCCTTTCTTCGCCTGAGGGCAAGAATCTGAGCCTCAGGCACGTTTCCCTCTCCACCTGCGGGCTTGTGGATAAAATCAACGAGCTTGCGGATTTAAAGCTGGGGCTGACATTATCGCTGTCCCTCCATGCTCCCACGGACGAGAAGCGCAGCGCCATAATGCCTGTAAACAAGCGCTACGGCGTAAGCGAGGTCATAGCCGCCTGCAAGAATTATTTTGAAAAGACGGGTCGGCGCATAAGCTTTGAATTTTCACTTATTGCGGGGGTAAACGACAACCGCGAGACGGCGGAGGAGCTTATAAAGCTGCTGAAGCCCCTTTCTCCCTGTCATGTGAATTTAATACCTGTAAACGAGATACGTGAGGGCGATTTCAAGAAAAGTCCCAACGTAAAGAGCTTTCAGAAGGCGCTTCAGGCGGGCGGGCTCAATGCCACCGTAAGGCGCACCCTCGGCGCGGATATAAGCGCCGCCTGCGGTCAGCTCCGCAGAGACAATATCTGATAATTTACAGCGGATTATTTATTACAAAATGTAATCTTTTTCGTAATCTGTAACTTTTTTGTAATAATATAACAGTTGATTTGTAACCACTATTATAGTATAATTATATACAGACCATCCTCACAAGGAAAGGAATGATTTGTGCGAAAATTTCATTTTCGCACCCGTCGGTCACTTCGTGACCATCCTCACAAGGAAAGGAATGATTTTAAGTTGAAATGCTTTTCTAAAACAGACATCGGACTTGTACGAAGCGAAAACCAGGACAGAGTATGGACAAGCCTCTTGGAGGACGGCGCCGCTGCGGTTATCCTCTGCGACGGCATGGGCGGCGAAAACGCGGGAAGCGTTGCCAGCCAGATGACTATCGACTTCATGTCCGACAGGATACAGAAGGGCTTCCGTTCAAATATAAGCAGAAATTACATACGAAATCTTCTTATTACCTCGGTAACTGCCGCTAACAGCATGGTTTATGACAAGGCGACCACTGAGATAGATAAATCGGGCATGGGTACTACCTGCGTTGCGGCTATCGTCTACAACAACCGCGCCTATATCATAAACGTAGGCGACAGCAGAGCATACGAGATTTACGACGACTGTATGCAGCAGATTACCAAGGACCATACTTATGTAAGACGGCTTGTTGACCGCGGCGAAATCACCGAAGAGGAAAGCCGTGTTCACCCCGACCGCAACAGAATTACAAGAGCCGTGGGCGCAGAGAAGAACATTACTCCCGATTACTTTGAAATCGACCTGGACGAGGGGAATATTCTCCTTTTCTGCTCGGACGGGCTTCATTCCTACGGCGAGGACGAGGAAATTGCGGAAATTATTGTGAACAACCCTATCGGAAAGGTAACCGACCTGCTGGTAGATTACGCTCTTGCCAACGGCGGAAGGGATAATGTATCCGTAGCGGTTGTGCTTGTGTAGAAAAACTGAAAGGAAGTCTTTATGGATAAGAATATAGGCAAAAAGCTGGACGGACGGTATGAGCTTCTCGAGCTTATCGGCGTCGGCGGAATGGCTGACATTTATAAGGCAAAGGACACCGCCGAGGACAGGACCGTTGCGGTTAAGATACTAAAAAATGAATTTGCGGCAAGCGAGGATTTTCTCCGCCGTTTCCGCAACGAGTCCAAGGCTATCGCCCTGCTTTCCCACAAGAATATTGTTAAAATCTATGACGTAGGCTTTACGGACAAGATTCAGTATATAGTAATGGAATATATCGACGGTATCACTCTTACCGAGTATATCGAGCGTCAGGGCGTTCTCAAATGGCGTGACGCAATCCACTTTACCGTGCAGATTCTCCGTGCGCTCCAGCACGCCCATGACAGAGGAATTGTACACCGCGACGTGAAGAGCCAGAATGTAATGCTCCTTTCCGACGGCACAATAAAGGTCATGGATTTCGGCATTGCACGCTTCAACCGTGAAACCGACAAGACCATGTCCGAAAAGGCAATCGGCTCGGTACACTACATAAGCCCCGAGCAGGCGCGCGGCGAGGTTACCGACGAAAAGAGCGATATCTACTCCGTGGGCGTTATGCTTTACGAAATGCTGACAGGCGTCAAGCCCTTTGACGGCGAAAACCCTGTTTCAATTGCCCTGAAGCACATGCAGGCTGTTCCGAAGCCTATCACCGAAATCAACAACACTATCCCCGAGGGGCTTGAGGAAATCACCGTAAAGGCTATGCAGAAGGAATCCTCAAAGCGTTATCAGACTGCGGGCGAAATGATAAAGGACATCGAGGAGTTCAAGAAGAACCCCAGTATTGTCTTTGAATACAAGTATTTTTCCACCGACGGCTCTACCAAGTATTTCGACAAGGTTACCCCCGAGCAGAGCGCAAAGCCCACCGCAAAGAAGAAGGTGCCGATTGTTGAGGAATATGACGAGGAAGAGGAAGAATACGACGACGATTACTATGACGAGGACGACGAGGACTACTATCAGCGCCGCCGCCGCTCGCCCATACTTCCTATACTTTTTGCGCTGGCTACCGCTTTCGTTATCATGTCGGCATGGCTTATCCACACCATAGTTACCGAAAACTTTGAGGTAATAGAAAGCCAGAGCGGCGAGGAAGTAAAGATGCCCTCTCTTGTGAACAAGACATGGGACGAGGTGCTTGCCGAGTACAACGACTACAACTTCATACCCGTTACAAAATATTCTTCGGAATATGAAAAGAACGTGGTTATGGAGCAGAGTGTAATGCCCGGCAGAACAATAAGAAAGAATCAGCAGGTAGAGGTCGTTGTCAGCAACGGTCCCAAGCTTGTTGAAATTGACGATTACTCGGGCAAGTATATCGAGGACGTTATTATCATGCTGGATAAGCAGGACCTCGAATATGAAATTATCAGAACCGAGGACGAGGAAATCCCTCAGGATTACGTTGTAAAGACCAGCCCTGCCGCACGGGAGTTCGTTGAAGTGGGCACGGTCGTAACCTGCTACGTAAGTCTCGGACAGAGCGACGAATCCACCGCCGTTCCCAACATGAGAAACCTTTCTCTGGCAAGCGCCCAGGCAAGAGCAGAGGAATATGATATTCTTCTCACCATTATCTATGCGCCCAGCACAGAGGTTGAGGAAGGCCGCGTTATCAGCCAGAATATCGAGCCTACCACCCGTGTTGAAAAGAACACCATGGTAGAAATCGTGGTAAGCAGCGGCGCAGACGCAGTACGTCCTTCAAAAATCGGCTTCACCATCAAGGATAACGCCGAGGGCGAATTTATCTTCAAGTATTATATCGACGGTACTCTTCAGGAGGACCTTACAGAAACCAAGGATTTAAGCCTTACGGACAGAGTACTGTGGGAGTTTGAAAACAGCGGTGTTCATGAATATGCTATCCGCGTAATTTCCGTGGATACGGGCGCAGAGGGTCTGCTTGTAAATTATGAGATAGACTTCACCGCCGACCCGCCCACAAAGGACCACCACGATACCCTTAATTCCAAGATATTCAAGCAGCTTCTCAGCGCTGAGCCTGTGGAAGACAGCGACAACAGCGAATGGGAAGGCGGAATACCTACGGACGAAGCGATTGTAGACCCTGAGAATATCCCCGTCAACGGTATAATCGACCCTGACGGCGGAGAGGAGCCTGCCGATACTGAAGAGGGCGGCGAAGCTCCCGCTGAGGACGGTGCTGAGCTTACCGACGAAACTGTGGAAATTACGGAATAAGAGGCAGAGAGTGGATTTAAAAGGAAGAATTATAAAGTCTGTCGGCGGTATCTACGAGGTGGAAACCGCCGACGGCAATTACAGCTGCAAGGCGCGCGGCGTGTTCAGAAGCAGGGGTATTTCGCCCTACACGGGCGATTTTGTACGTATTACCGCCGAGGACAACGCCGAGCCTGTCATTGAAGAAATTTTACCCCGAAAAAATGAAATAGTCCGTCCGCCTATGGCGAATCTGGACGCGGTACTTCTGGTTATTTCAGCCTGTGAGCCCTTCCCCAACGCTTACGTTATCGACAAGCTAATTGCGGTTTTTGAGAGCAAGGGGATTGAGACCATACCTGTTTTTACAAAGCAGGACAAGTCGGACTCGGCGGCGCTTATGGCTGTTTATGAAAAGCTGGGCTACCGCTGTTTTCCTGTGGACAACACCACGGGTCAGGGCACGGCGGAAATCAAGGAGTATATAAAGGGCAGGACCACGGCGCTTATCGGTAACTCGGGCGTGGGCAAGTCCAGCCTTATAAACTGCATTTTCCCCGAGCTTGCACGTGAGACGGGCGAAATCAGCAAGAAGCTGGGAAGAGGCCGTCACACCACACGTGAGGTCACGCTTTATCCATACGGCGGCGGATATATCGCAGACACCCCGGGATTTTCAACGGTGGAGGTAAACCGCTACATTGATATCCCCAAGGAGGAGCTGAAGCTGTGCTTCCGAGAGATGGCGGAGGAGAAATGCCGTTTTGCGGATTGTGTTCATCTCAGGGAGGCAGGCTGTACCGTAAGGGAAAAGCTTGCGGCAGGTGAGATTGCAAAGAGCAGGTACGAAAGCTATGAGCGTATGTACGGCGAGCTTTCGGCGGCGGAAAGATATTAAAAAAGCACCCTTCGGGGGTGCTTTTTTGATGAGATGATTTGCAGTTCGCAAGCAACCTGCTGATGAATGATGAAGGATTATTGTGTCGGCTACGCCGACGGATTTAAAAATTGGCTTTAAAAAGGCACAAACAGAGAATGTTTATTTTTAAATCATCGCCGTAAGGCGATACCTCCATCATTAATTATTCATCATTAATCATCTCATCAAAAAAAGCCCCTTTCGGGGACTTTTTTATATTATCGGCAGTGTTATGGTGACTTCCGTGCCTTTGCCAAGCTCGCTGTCTATTTCCAGCGTTCCGCCGTGCATTTTTACGATTTCATCAGCCACGGCAAGTCCTATACCTGAACCGCGGACGGTATTGTTGGCTTTATAGAACCTGTTCTTTACCTTGGGCAGGTCAGCCTTTGAAATACCTGCGCCGTTATCGGCTATGACAATAACGATTTCGTCCTTCTGCTTTTCGGCGTTGACCTCTACACGGCCGCCTGAGCGGGTGTATTTTATGGCGTTGTCGATAATATTGATAAAGACCTGTCTGAGGCGGTTCTTGTCGCCGCTTACGATAGCGATATCCTCGCCCTCTTCAAAGGCGATTGTGATATTCTCGTCCTTTGCCTTTTCGCCGTACATAAGCACCGCATCCGCAAGCTCGGCGATAATATCAATATTTGAAATCTGGAGTGAAAGCCTGCCGTTCTGCATACGGGAGAAGTCCAGAAGCTCCTCGACCATTGCCGAAAGGCGCTCGGTTTCACGGGTGATTATGCCCATACCCTTGCGGCGCATATCGGGGTCGTCAATCTGGGTGACGGTTTCGCTCCATCCGCGGATAGCTGTTAAGGGGGTGCGAAGCTCGTGGGAAACCGAGGAAATAAAGTCGTTCTTGATATTTTCACTGTTTTCCAGCTCGCCAGCCATGTAGTTGAAAACCGTACACAGCTCGCCTATTTCATCGTTATGCTCGACTTCGATTCTTACGGAGAAATCTCCTGCCGCAAGCTTTCGAGCATTACTGCCGATTTTTCGGATAGGGCGGATTATGGACTTTATAAAGTACATTCCGAGGATTAAAAGCAGCAGGATAATCAGTATACTTGCCGCGCCGATAGCTATTGTAAGCCCCACAATCTGGGCGTCGATTTTATCCAGCGAGGTGATTATGCGTATGGCGCTGCCCGAATTGCTTTTCATATTCAGCAGTATCGACACCGCCATATATTTTTCGGAATTTTCAAGGTAGCCGATATGGTAGCCTGTCCCGCCCTCTGAAGCGAGAGCCTGCTTATAATCGGGCATTTCGTACTGCTCGGCAGGGGAGAAGCCGCTGCTGCTGAGAAAAACGCTGCCCTGGGTGTTTATGGCCATAAGCTCGGCGTAATTCTTTTTTTCAAACTCCTCTACGGCGTTGCGCATTTCGTCGGTGTAGTCAGTGGAGGTATCGTCATAGAAGCGTTCCAGCACACCCGCAACGATACTGGCTTCTGTTTCGATATACTGCCGCGCGGCGCTGTAATAGAAGCTTCTGATTATGAAATAGAATGCGATATTCAGGATAACCAGCAGGATAGCCACAACGCCGAAGCTGTTGAAGAACCAGCGGTTGGCGATACTTGTTTTACGCATGACGCACTTCCTTTGTCTGCAATTGTTTGTGGGGTAAAGGCGCGCCCGTAGGGCGCGCAGTCCGCGGCGAAGCCGCGGACTTTTCGCGAAGCGAAAAGCAAAAGGGTGTCGGGGAAAATTTTCCCTGACATTTCCGCGCCTGTGGGCGCGGAAACCTGCACCCGATTTTGATTATATTTCAGGCTTGAATGAGGGCATGAGCTGAAGCTTGAACAGGTTGTTTCTGTGCATACGGTCGATTTTTTCCTTGGTTTCGGGGTCGTCGATTTCGCCTGTACGGATATAGCGGTCAAGTACAGCGTAGGTGAAACCGAGATTATCCTCATCAGTCTTGCCACAGAGTCCGTCGATAGGGGTCTTGTCCACAAGCTCGTCGGGCAGACCGCATAAACGGCCGATTTCCTTTACCTCGGCTACGGTAAGGTTGCAAAGGGGGCTGAAATCACCTGCGGCGTCGCCGTAGCGTGTGGAGTAACCCACCCAGTCCTCGGACAGGTTGCAGGTGTTCACGACTCTGCCGTTACAGCTCTGTGAAACGGCGTAGAGGGTGGACATTCTTATTCTGGGCGGAAGATTTACAAGGCTCTGGCGGGATAATTCAAGCCCCTTGGGCATTGCGCCCTTCAGCCCTTCCACCGCGTCCTTGATATTTACAACGTAATGCTTTATTCCGAGATGCTCCACCAGCATATATGAGCAGGAGATATCGAACTGGTCGCCGCAGGGCATAAGCACGCCGATTACGCGCTCTTTTCCCAGCGCTTCGACGCAAAGTGCGGCGGCAACGGAGCTGTCCTTACCGCCTGAGATACCGATAACGGCGTTGCAGTCCTTTCCGTTTTCCTCGAAGAATTTCTTTATCCATTCAACACATTCGTTTTTGATTTTTACAGCGTCAAACATAACTGCCTCCGTGTTTTTTTTATTAATGTGATGATATCACATTTTTCCGCTTTTGTCAATTGAGTAGCATGCTTACCGTCAGCGCGCTCACAAGCATTGTCACAACGTCTCCGCACAGTGCCGAGGGCAGGGCATAGCGGGTCTTTTTAACCTTCGTTGCGGCGAAATAAACGGACAGAGTGTAGAATGTGGTTTCGCTGCTGCCGAGGATTACCGAGGCGACCCGTCCCGCGAAACTGTCAGCACCGTTCTGAGTCAAGATATCCTGAAAAACGGCAATGGAGCCGCTGCCCGAAAAGGGGCGCAGTACCGCCAGCGGCGCACATTCTACGGGAAAGCCTATGGCGGAGAAAAGCGGTTCAAGGGCACATGACAGAAGCTCCGCCGCCCCTGACGCACGGAACACGGCAACTGTCAGCACAAGGCAGAAAAGGGCAGGGAAGATATCGTAGATTACGTGAAGCCCCTCTTTTACGCCCTCGGTAAGCTCCCCGAAAACGTCAATTTTTTTAACAAGCCCGTAAATCAGCACCAATGCGGCTATAAGCGGAATAACAAGGTCGGTGAATTTCACTGCTTTTTCCTCCTGTCATATAAGCTGCGGAATATTTTTGTCCCGAGAATCGCCGCGGTAAGGGCGGCTGCTGAAGTTATCCACACGCAGGGCAGTATCTCCATGGGATTTTCCGAGCCTGCCGAAAGGCGCAGGGCGGCAACGGTTGTGGGAACAAGCTGTAAGCTCGCGGTGTTCATTACCGTAAAGATTATCATGTTGTGTGAGGCTTTTTCGGGGGAGGAGCTTTGCTCCTCCTTTTCTATTTCGCGCATTGCCGCAAGTCCGAAGGGGGTTGAGGCATTGCCAAGTCCAAGGAGATTTGCCGTAAGGTTAAGGGAGATATACTGCATGGCCTTTCCGCCCTTTTTAAGCCCCTTGAACAGCAGTCCCAGCACGGGCGACATGAGCTTTGCAAGCTGTTCAGTCAGCCCCGACTTCTGCGCTACTCTCATTATACCGTTCCAGAGGCAGATTATTCCCGTAAGCGACAGCGCAAGCTCCACCGCCGCACCGCTTTCGCTCAGAAACGCTTCCGATACCTCGGCGGTACTGCCTGTTGCAATTCCGAAAACAACCGCCGACCCAATCAGCAGAGTTATTACCCATTTCATCATAAAAATCAGTCCTTTCTGTTGATTTTATGAGAAAATCGGCAGAAAAATGACGTTCGGGCTGAAAAGGCGACAGTGTTTCTTGCATTATAAGCGTCAATTTTCAAATCCCCCTTGCCAAATCCGACAATATGTGGTAAAATTACAGTAAAGAAAACTGAAAGGAAAAGATTTATGGAATTTAACATCTTTACTCTGGTGGCGTTTATTCTTTATTTCGCTATAATGCTGATTATCGGCTTTGTAAGCTTTAAACGCTCCAAAAACATGAGCGACTACTTCCTCGGCGGTCGTCAGCTCGGCACTTGGTCAACAGCTATTTCGGCGCAGGCGTCGGATATGAGCGGCTGGCTTCTTCTGGGTCTCCCCGGAAGCATTCTCGTATCGGGACTTACCGAAAGCTGGATTGCTATCGGTCTCTTTATCGGTACATACCTCAACTGGAAAATCGTTGCTACAAGACTTCGTAAGATGTCCGCGGCGGCTGGGGATTCCATCACTATTCCCGAATACTTCCAGAACCGCTTCGGCAGCAAATCTCCCGTTGTCCGCTTCGTATGCGCGGCTATCATCTTTATCTTCTTCTTGGTGTACACCGCTTCCGCTTTCAGCTCCGGCGCTAAGCTTTTCGAGTTTGTTTTCGGTACTGACTACACCCTTTCCCTTACTATCGGCGCAATTATCATTATTGCCTACACCTTCCTCGGCGGCTTCCTTGCCGTATGCTGGACAGACGTAATTCAGGGTATCCTTATGTTTGTTGCCCTTATCATAGTTCCCATCGTCTGCATCTGCACAACTCCTGATTTCATGAACGTTGTAAACGACGGTATCGCTTCGGGCGACCTTGCGGCAAACTATCTCAGCCTCTTTGAAAATAAGGACGGCGGCTTTGCATGGCAGACTATCGTTTCGGGTCTTGCATGGGGTCTCGGTTACTTCGGTATGCCTCATATTCTCGTAAGATTCATGGCTATCAAGAGTGCCGACCTTATCAAGAAATCCAGACTTATCGCTGTTATCTGGGTATTCGTTACCCTCGGTGCGGCAGTATTTGTAGGTGTTTCAGGCTATGCTTACCTCAATGCTCCCGGAAATGAAGCACTCCTCACTCAGTTCAATGCAATCGGCGACGCTGAGCGTATCTTCATGTTCATGTCCGCTACTCTTCTCCCCGCAGTTATTGCAGGTATTATCCTCTGTGCAATTTTAGCGGCTATCATGAGTACCGCAGATTCTCAGCTTCTCGTTACCGCTTCCGCTGTAACAGCCGACGTTTTTGCTCTTATCAAGAAGGACGCAAGCGAAAAGACTCAGATGTGGATTTCAAGAGGCACGGTTATTGTTGTAGCAATTCTTGCTTATCTCCTGGCCCTTGACCCCGAAAGCTCGGTAATGGGTCTTGTATCCTACGCATGGGCAGGTCTCGGCGCAGCCTTCGGTCCCGCAATTATCCTCTCCCTCTTCTGGAAGAGAATGAACATCGTGGGCGCCGTTGCAGGTATGATTACAGGCGGTGTTGCTGTTATTGTATGGGAGCAGTTCTGCGGCGCAACAGGCGTTTACTCGCTCCTCCCCGCTTTCGTTCTCGCTCTTATCGCGGTAGTTGTCGGCTCTCTCGTTTCGGGCAAGCAGCCTGAGGGCGTTGACGAGCTTTTTGAAAAGGCAAAGACAAGCAAGGTGCTTGAAGAAAACGCATAAGAGGCGAACCGTCTCGGGTATAAAAAGCACCCTTAGGGTGTCCGCCATATAGAAGTTTTAATCCCGCCGTTTTGCAACTGCGGGATTAGTCATACTTATAAAAGGCGGGAATTGCCCAAAGGGGCTCCCTTTAGCGTGGGTGCGATGTAGAGGTTTTGGAAATATTGTTTAAAACTTAATACAGCGGATTATGCAAAAGGGTTCATCAGCACTTTAGTGCCGATGAACCCTTTTAATTATTTAAAATGCATTAAAAGATTACTTGTTTTTCCGTTTTGATATCATACTACGGATTTTATTAACCAAATAATTATCGAAATCTGGATGTGTGTAAAAAGATTCAAAACTATCATCTAACGCAAAACGATGCTTAAGTATCGAATAGAGTTGGCTTTCATTTGCTGTTTTGTTGGTGCTGTTTGCTGAAGATACAATAGCATTGATTGTTTGTAACATTTTATGCGCATCAATATATATTTCAGCTGTGATTCGCCTTAGTAGTAAGTTAGGATCAGTGAATAAAACATCAGGTGGATAAAAAACGCTTTCTTTTACAACGACTAATTTATATTCACCATCTTCAATAATGCTGTATTGTTCATAAAATTTATCCATAATGTTGATAAAATTATAAAAATCAGAACAATATATTTTTATTGACGTTTGATGGGAGCAAATTTTTTTTAATAACTGATTATTTTTAAATAGAATGCAAACATATGGCTCATCAAGTTGTTTTAAAATGTAATTAACTACAGGGAAAAGTTTCCTAGGTTGATACCCAGAAAGAATATTTATTAATTCCGCAACGTTATCATTACAACTAATATATATTTTCTTTATTTCAGTTGATGTTAAGCACGGATATAAAGTGTAGTGAACAATATCATATTGCGATATGTGAAAACTCTTTTTTCGTTCGCATATATTTTCTAGATAGCTGATATTTTCATCTTTGTTATAGTAAATAGTATCTATTGCAGTTCTGCAAGAGGCAAATTTTTTCCAATATTCTGTATTATCTTTTTTTACATAATATAGATGGCCCGAAGGCAAAGCATTTTCCAAAGCGTATAAGCAAGCCATAACAGAAGTTTCCGCCTTATCTTTTATACTTTTTATCAGTTCTTCTAAATCAATATCTTCATCTGGAATTTGTTGTTTTATCCATTCATTAGGCATTAATAATTCTGAAGCAAAAATATTTGCTTCAAGTTCCTGAATATCAAGCAATCGTTTTCCGCCTATAAAATTGTAAGGGGTATCGGTATTACATTTTATATCACCATTATGCCATGGTATTATTATATGACCTAATTCGTGAGCTAAAGTGAATTTTTTTCTAGGTGCAAATGTAACTTCAGTATTTATATAGATTTCATTTGAATTTCCTAAATTAGTATAGGCTTCAATACCATATTGATTTTGCCCTTCAATTATTTTGACTCCGTATGATTCTATAATTGATACTGGGTCAACAGGTGGATTTAAGTTATATTTATTTACTATATTTGTAGCCAGTTTTTTCACTGATATTAGTCTATTATTCATCGTCTTGTTTCTTTAAATTGTCAATCGCTTCTTGGTCGAAAGATCTAGCAGCTAATCTTTCATTATCTGACAAACCATTATAATTAGAATACTCAATTTCATATTGTCTACAATATAA